>CAVFVX010000040.1:0-18422 GCA_963626075.1 Acutalibacteraceae bacterium | reverse complement strand
AGAGCCGTGTTCTGTTAACGGAATGGAGACAGATACCTGTAAGGTCCGCGTCTCCTGCGGTAATGTGTCCCACGCTCAAGTCAATCGGGGGTTTAGCGCCCCAGTGCCGCAGAGCGTCGGGCTGGAACGATACCCGACGGTGCCTGTTTCCCCGATGACGTAGCACTTTATGGTGCTTGAGCTGTTCAACCCTGGCGGTTACTGACGGATGGGGCCGTCAGGCCGCTGCATACCCCGGGGCTTGCCCCGTGGGAGGGTTGATTTCAGTTCCTCTTCATAAGTGTGTTCTTTTCGTAGTCTCTGACAGCGCCGAGCCACATTCCGTCTTCCGGGACACCGCACCTGATGCAGTATTCGTTCCAGACTTCTCCGAAGGGCATGGTCTTCATCTCCTCCTGCCTTACGAGAAGTGATGTGAAATCACCTGTGTCCTGTTCTTCTTTGAGAGAGGGTGAGAGGAGAGCATAGAGAAGTGCCTTCTCCGTGTTTCTGAAGCCCGTCACCCAGGCAGCTATTCTGTTGATTGATGCATCGAAGTAGTCGAGGGCGATGTGAACTCTTCCGTCGAGTCCGCCGCATCTCACGATTTCCTTGCATATCTCCTTCGTCTCGTCGTCGAAGAGGACAACGTGGTCGCTGTCCCATCTTACGGAGCGTGTGATGTGGAGAGCAATCTCCGGGAAGAACGCAAGAAGCGACGAAATCTTGTCGCTCACGACTTCGGTCGGGTGGTAGTGGCCGTTGTCCATGAGTGGAATGCATTTGTCCCTGTTCATTGCGGCATAGGTGAGGGCGAACTCCGCAGACCCCGCCGTATAGCTTTCGACTCCTATTCCGAACACCTTGCTTTCAATGCATGGTTTGACCTTCTGAAAGTCAAAGGGGACGCTTAGGATTTCGTCAATCGACTCCCTGTATCTCATTCTGGGACCGAGTCTGTCGGCGGGAATATCCTTGAAGCCGTCGCCGGTCCAGATATTCATAGTACATACGTCTCCCGTCTCCTCTGCAAAATACTGGGATATTTCGACACATCTCTTTCCGTGCTCTATCCAGAACTTTCTTGTCTTATCGTCAGGACTCGAAAGAGTGAGCGGATCGCACATCGGGTGGGAGAAGAAGGTGGGGTTGAAATCGAGTCCGAGTCCGTTCTTTTTTGCAAAGTTCACCCACGGGGCGAAGTGCTTCGGCTCCAGCCTGTCCCTGTCGACCCATTCGCCTTTCTCGAAGACTGCGTAGGAAGCGTGGAGATTGAGTTTCTTCCTTCCCGGGCAGAGTGAGATGACCTTTTCTATGTCCGCCATCAGCTCCTCCGGGGTGCGTGCACGCCCGGGGTAGTTTCCCGTCGTCTGTATTCCGCCAGTGAGCGGTTTCGACGGGTCTGTGTCGAATCCTCTTACGTCGTCTCCCTGCCAGCAGTGCAGGGATACCGGGACCTTTTCAAGTCTCTTAATTGCATTTTCCGTGTCTATGCCGAGGGATGCATATCTTTCCTGTGCTTCCTTGTAGCTCACTTGTCTGCCTCCATCTGTATTCTGATGTTACCGTATGCCGTTGCCTCTATTGGCAGGGCTGTAACCTTCCGCTTTGAGTATTCTTCTGTAAGTCTGTTCACAAGGCCGTTCTTCGCGCCTCCGCCGACTATGTAGAGCCTGTCATACCTCTTTCCCGTGTTCTCCTCGAGCTCCCTGAGGGATTCTGCATAACAGAATGCGAGAGAGAGACACGCGCATCTGAAGTAGTCGCCGACTGAATGGAGTTTTCCATCTGTCTTGAGGTCGAAGGCCTCCTTCATGCTCCTGGGGGCGAGGAATGCCGGATCGGATGCGTCGACTCTTTCGTCTGTCGTGCTCTCCTCTGCAAGTTTTACGATGTCGAGAAACCCCACGTCCGGGCAGAGCTCGTCGCGCAGTCTGTTCACAAGCCACATCCCCATGATGTTCTTCTGGTAGCGGTTGTAGCCCACGCCGCCTTCGTTAGACCAGTTGCCCTTCATGCTTGAGGACGTTGTGATTGCCTTCTCTGTCTTCACTCCGAGGAGTGACCAGGTACCCGACGAGATGTAGGGGCTGTTGTCATTCATAGGAATTCCTTCGACGGCACTTGCGGTGTCGTGGGTTGCACATAACACCACCTTTATTCCTTCGTATTCTCCGAGTGTTGTTCCGGGCTGGGAGAGGGGAGTGAAGAGGTCTTCCGGTAGTCCGAGCTTCCTGATGATTTCCCTGTCGTATTCTCCCCTCTTCGCATTGAGAAGCCCCGTCGTCGAGGCGTTAGTGTACTCCTTCGCTTTCACTCCGGTGAGCCTGTACATGAGGTATTCGGGAATCATCAGAAAATCGGTGACGCCGTCGAGCCTGCCGTCCTTCCTGTCCTTGTAGAGCTGGTAGATGGTGTTGAACGACTGGAACTGCGTTCCCGTTCTCTCATAGAGCTTGTCGAATGGAACGATGCTGTGGACTTCGTCGATGATGTCCTCAGTTCTCGAATCACGGTAGGCGTAGCATGGCTTTACGTCTTCGTCGCCTTTAAGAAGTACGTAGTCAACTCCCCATGTGTCGACCGAGAGGCTTTCGATTCTCCCGTATTTCTCCTTCGCCTTTCCGATTCCCGCCTTCACGTGCTTCAGAAGCGCGTCCATGTCCCAGACAAGGTGGCCGCTTTCTTCCCTGACTCCGTTGGGGAAGCGGTAGACCTCTTCCGTTCTTATCTCGTCTCCGTCCTTCCAGCCTATGATGTGGCGGCCGGATGAGGCGCCTATATCTATTGCGAGGTAGTATTTCAAAGCTGAATCTCCTTCTCTTCTGTATGTGATGCTCTTTCTTTCCGGGAGGTCCCTTTCGAGATTGGAAAAGAGCCTCGGGATATCGGGAACATCGGGTTCGTCCTTCATCCCGCGGTGGATCCACTCCGCTGTGAGACCGTAGATGAGACCTGCAAGCATTGCTCTTGTATATGCCGTTCTGTCGTCGTCGCCGCTCTTCGGACCGCAGCAGCGGAAGATGTGGTCCTTTATGATGTATGTGACATTGTTCTCTTCAAGAAGCAGCAGAAGGGAACTGTTCTTCCGGTACTCCTTTATCAGAGAGTGCCAGAACGTCTCGTAGAATTCGTCCGGATTACTCTTTGTGAACTGAGACCACCACTCTCCGGTGACCCGGGAAAGGTAATCGAGAAGTATGTCCTGCTTGCTGTTGTAGTTGCGGTAGAAGGAGACCCTTCCGACTCCCGCCTTCTGGCAGAGTTCGGTAACCGTGATGTCATTGAACGGTTTCTTCTCCATTAATTTGAGAAGTGCATCCGTGATGTTTTCGATTACCGCTTCGTGATCGCTGATTTCCTTCACTTGAAAGCCGTCCTCTCCTGGTGATACATCTGTTTCACTGATACAATTGTATCACCCGGGGACGGCATGTCAACAGGAAAGAATCAGCCTCTGATCATCTTGAGGATGCCGCGGAAGAAGTGGCCGTTGGCTATCTCCAGCATTCCGGGAAGTACTCCTCCCTTCATGCCGCCGGAGATGTGCATGCTCCTGAGCGGTGAGCCTGCGGAGGACGCTATCTGCATGCGGAAATTCGCGTCGTCGTAGGCCTTCCTGCCTCCGTAGCCCTTTGCGACTGTCTTCTCCACTGCAATGAACATGATTTTCATCATGATGCTGTAATCCATCATCTCGACTACCGTGTTGTCCATTGTGAAGTGACCCTTCCTCAGTACCGGCTCCGTGTAGTGAATTCCCGTTGTCTTCTCCCATTCCTCTTTCGTGGGTTTTCCCCGGAACGTCTCATACCATGTTCCGCTGATTTTCTCCTCGGGGAGAAGAACTGAGCCGTCTCTTTCGAGAGTCGTGCTGAGAGGACCGACAGTGAGAGTGTAAGTTCCTTTCTCCTCTTTCCAGCCGTCATTCCAGACTCTGAAGGTATATGAGTCGAAGGGGATGGAGACTCTTCTGCTTTCTCCGGGAGCGAGGGATATCTTCCGAAATCCCCTGAGTTCCCGTTTTGGCCTGTGTATGCTGCTTGAGGGAAGCGAGACGTATAGCTGCACCACTTCCTTTCCTTCTCTCTTTCCCTTATTCGTGACCGTTACGGAGACTCCGCTGCTGTCTGATGTAAGGTCGGAATACGAGAAGAAAGTGTAGCTGAGGCCGAAGCCGAAGGGCCACCTCACACTTACTCCGGCCTTGTCGTAATAGCGGTACCCCACGTAGATACCCTCTTCGTAGAGTGCATCCTTCGCTTTTGCATAGATTTCAGAGGAGGGAACATCCTGGTAATGCATCGGCCAGCTTTCTGCAAGTTTCCCGGACGGGTTCGTTTTTCCGTAGAGAAGGTTTCCGACTGCTTCTCCTCCCGCTTCTCCGGGAAGTCCCATGTAGAGAATTCCCTTTACCTTGTTCTCCCAGTCGCATTCGACTGCGCTACCGGAGAAGAGAACGACTACTGTATTCCCGTTTGTTTCCGCTGCCGCTTCGATTACCCTTATGTGCCCCTGAGGCATCTTCATGTCGTCTCTGTCAAAGCCCTCGCTTTCCGAGTGCGGCGGAAGACCCGCGAAGACGATTACCTTCTCCGCTTTCGCCGCCTTTTCCTTTACTTCCATGATGAGTTCATCCGTCGTGTTTCCGTTCTCGTCGTAGCCCCGAGCGTAGAAATCATGCTTTATGTAATCGAGAGGCTGGGAGACCTTTATCGGATTGATGTGACTGGAGCCCGAGCCCTGGTAGCGCATGTCCTCTGCCATTCTGCCGATTAAGGCGACGGACTCGTTTCCGCTGAGAGGAAGAATCGAGTTCTCGTTCTTCAGAAGCACTGCACCTTCCTCGGCAGCCTTCTTCGCCGTTTCGTGGTGGGAAGCGTAGTCGCATTCCTTTTTCGTCTTGAGAGTCTCTTCTGCTCTGAATACAATGGAGAGAATACGTCTTACGCTGTTGTCGATGTCCTTTTCGCTGAGCCTTCCTTCCTTTACCGCCTTAAGTGTTTCCTTCTCCATGTAGTCGCTGCCGCCGGGCATGGAGAGGTCACAGCCCGCTTTGAAGGCTTCGATTCTGTCGCTCAGCCCTCCCCAGTCCGTGACGACCATGGCCTTCGAACCCCATTCTGAGCGGAGTATATCTTTGAGAAGCCTGGTGTTGTCTGAGCAGTGGATGCCGTTGAGGAGAGGGTAGGCGCACATTACTGTGGAGGGGTTTCCTTCCTTCACGGCTATCTCGAAGGCTGTGAGGTAGATTTCCCTGAGGGTCCTCTCGTCGATTACGCTGTTGGAGTTGAAGCGCGACTTCTCCTGACTGTTCACCGCAAAGTGCTTGAGTGATGAGGAGATTCCCGTTTTCTCTATTCCCCTTATGAATCCCGCGCCCATTTTCCCCGCAAGATACGGGTCCTCGCTGTAGTATTCGAAGTTTCTTCCGCAGAGGGGATTTCGCTTGATGTTGACTCCCGGCCCGAGAACGAGGCCGACGTCTTCCTTCGCCGCCTCTTCTCCCACGACCTTTCCAATTTCTTCCTCAATCTCCTCGTTCCAGCTGTCCGCGCGGGTAACTTCCGAGGGAAAGCAGGTTGCCGGGAGGGAGTTGTTGACGCCGAGCATGTCGGCGGTGTCTTCCTGCTTTCTCACGCCGTGGGGGCCGTCGCACATGAAGAGGGCGGGGACGGAGTACTTCTCGTATTTCTTCGTCTCCCAGAAGGTACCGCCGCAGCAGTAGGAAATCTTCTCCTCGAGAGTCATCTTCCTTATTATTTCTTCAATCCTGTCCATCTTTCTTTATCCCTTCTCTCTGATTTTATCATAGATACTTCTTACGAGTATGAATGAAAGCAGCATGAAGAACGCGCCCGATGTGACATCGGAGGCGAAGTGCGCCGCACGGATTATCCTGCCGATGGCTATGAAGAGCGTCCAGACTATGCCTGCAGTCACGAAGATGTACTTCTTTCCCCTGAGGCTTTCATAGACGTCGCAGAGGAGGACGAGGAGAAACACTCCCGCAGCCTTTGCAGTGTGCCCCGAGGGGAAGGAGTCTCCGCCGAGTGAGGAGGAGAAGGGGGTGTACCATGGAGTGAATTCAGTGTAGGGCGCCGTGAGGTCCCGCATCCTGGGTCGTGACACGACTATCTTGAGAACGTTCACGATAACCTCCTCACACAGTACCGAGAGGACGACTATCGCTGCGGCACGCTTCCATTCCTCTTCTCTTCCTTCAGTAATCTTCTTCATCAGAAGAACGGAGAGGATGGAGAGAGGAATGCATGTTACTCCTCCGAGAATGAGTGAGAGCTTCGTCGAGATGTACTTGAGAGAGAAGAACGATATGAAGAATGCATACTCCACAGTTCCGATCAGGCATATTGCAGTGAAGAGGAAATGGAGTATTCCCTTTCTGTCTCTCTTACGTGTTACGAATAGGGCAGCAAACGAGAGCATCATCATTATGTCGACTGGAATCTCCGAGAGAATTTCCGCGCTTCGTCCCCAGAGGCTTTCCATATTCACAATGCCGAGTGAAATCTGAAGGTCCGTGAAGGCGAAGACGGCCATGAGAATGACGTAGAGTGCGAGAAGAGTGATCAGTGATTTTCCTGTCGAATAGTTGTACCTGTTGTTCAATTCATTACCTCGTATGTTGCCGTTCCCGGTTTCTGTGTGATGTGTCTTCCGTCGGGGAGGATGATGTCTGCGGTGGTGTTCGATGGAACGGTAACCGTGAATACGGTCCTGCTTCCGTCTCTCTTCCATCCGCTTTCTATGCGACCGTATATGCTGTCATATTCCGCCTCCGCGTGCGTGAAGTGTCCGCCGGGGAGCGGCTTGACAACAAAATGATTCTCCCCGTCGACCTCTATTCCGCACATACCGGAGAAGAGCCACGAGCAGACTGCACCCTTCGAGTAGTGGTTGAGGGATCCCACTCCGCTTCCTTCTGCCCTGTCTCCCTCCCAGCTCTCCCAGATGGTTGTGGCGCCGTTCTTCGGCATGCTCAACCACCCCGGAATCTCCTCGTTCTCGAGGAGGCGGTAGGCCGCGTCGATGTCGAAGGATGCAAGTACGTCGAGTATGAGAGGAGTCGAGAGGAATCCCGTTCCGAGACGCCATGAGTAGTTTCCGAGGGCCTTTATGAGTCTCTTCTCGGCAAACTCCTTCTGCCCCGGAGTAAGAAGGTTGAAGGCGAGGGGCCTTACGAGCCTTGCCTGACGGTCGGTGTCGAGGGTGAATGCGGGCGTCTTCATCATTTCCGAGTACGTATTTCTGCAACCGTCGCGGTATTCTTCGTAGAGCGGTATGGCCTCCCTTTTTCCGAGTTCTGCTGCAATTTCGACCATGAGTGACATCATGTACGAAGTGTATGCCGTACTGACTTCCGGGTGGGGACCCGCGAAGTCCATGAAGTTCATTTTATATATATCCTGGGGTTCGGCCCATTCGCCGTAGCTCTGACCTCTGTTCACGAGGTATTTCTTGTACTTATGCGGTATATGCACGGGCTTTGCATACACTCCGCCCCACCTGCCGCAGCGGCGGATCATGAAGGAGGCGTACTTCTTCATTCCGGGCCAGTATTTCTCGAGTATTCTCCTGTCCCCGTACTTCTTCCACATCACATACGGGATTATTATTCCCGCATCCGACCAGCCCACCGAGCCGTTCATCGTGTACATGTAGAAGTCGACGCCTCCCGCGGGGGCTATCTGCGGAAGCCTTCCGTTTCCCTTCTGCCAGTCGTACATGTCCCTGAGGAATTTGTCAGCCATCGGACAGTACGAGAAGAGATATGATGCCGTGGACGCGAAGATTTCGGCGTCCCCCGTCCAGCCGTGTCGCTCTCTTGTCGGACAGTCCGTCGGAAGATCGAGGTGGTTGTTCTTTGCACTCCACACCGTATTCTCGACGAATCTGTCAAGGAGCGGATTCGAGGACGAGAACCATCCCGTCCTCTTCATGTCCGAGTAGACTGCGACTGCAGTGAAGTCGTCTTCCGTGAACGGTACATCGGTTTCGACGAGAATGTACTGGAAGCCGAAGACTGCAAAGCGTGTCTTATACTCATTCACGCCTTCCCTGCATGTATAGATTACTCTCTGGAGCGGAGTCGTCTTCCTTTTCGAGGAGCACTGTATGTTCTTCTGCGTGAATTCGCCGTCGGAGCCGATGAGCTCTCCGAATCTGAGAGAAATCGTCTGCCCTTCGTGTGCATTGACACGGAATTCCACATAGCCCGCTATGTTCTGCTCAAAGTCTATGACCTTCTTTCCCGAGGGCGTCGTGATGAGCTTTCCCTTCAGTCTTTCGTGTTCAGTCACCGGAACGTTGTCGGAGGGTGTAGGGATTACGCTGTGCCTTGTTGCCTTTGCCTTTCCCGAATAGGAAGGCGTCATGCGGGCGTCTATGATTTCTCCGTCCTTGTTGTCGGCTTCACGTATCTCTCCGTCGTCAGACCACTCCCAGCTTGAGTCGGAGACTATTCTTTCCTCACTCCCATTACTGTGTGTGATTACGAGTTCGGCAAGGATTTTCGTTTCCGTTCCGTACTGGTTTCTCAGTCCCCAGGCACCGCAGGATCCGCGGTACCAGCCGTCGGCAAGGTCCACGTTCAGGATATTCTCACCCGGGGCATCTGCAGACTCACCTGCGGTGAGTGTATCTGTCAGGTCATAGGTCTGGTACTGAACCCTCTTCCTGTAATCGGTAATGCCGGGAGCGAGTATGAAAGAGCCGACTCTCTTTCCGTTGATGTGAGCTTCATAGAGGCCGCAGGCTGTTATGTAGAGTCTGGCTTTCTTTACATCAGTTACACGGAACTTCTTCCTGAAGCAGTCGACGGGATACCTTTTCCGTCTGTCGACGGAGTAGTCACCGGTAATCCAGGATGCGGTCCATCGGTCGATGCCCGTTTCGAAGAATGCCGCGGAGGGCTCTCCCTCCTCACCGTTCTCGTCTCTGAGGGTGACAGTCCAGTTGACTCTCGTCATTGCCGGAACGTCGTCTCCGCCCCAGTCTGCATGCATGGAGGAGCTTTCCGTCCATCCGCTGTCCCATAGAGGGGTACCGTCATCGGTCAGGGCGGTTATCCTGTACCCGGTCTGTTTCTCGCCGCCGTCTGCCGTCCAGAATAGACGGGGACGAGTGTAATCGATTCCTATGGGATTTGTGAGGTACTCTGTAAGGAGATTAATCGCCTTCATGCTTCTCTCCTTTTCCTTATCTCCTCCTGTTCTCTCTCGATGTTCTTCTCGACAGAGAGGAAGATGAGGAGTACGGCAAGGACAAGGCCCGTAACAGCCTCGAGGCCGACGAAGCAGAATGTGAGGGTGCTCTTTACAGCCTGACTCTGCTCATAGGCAACCGTGACTCCGTCAATCACTTCGGGAGCTCTGTAGCCGCTCGAAGCGATGAGGCCGTTGAATATTCCGGTGCATACACCGAGCATTGCGACGGAGATGATCGAGTAGATGCTCATCGCGAGTCCGTCGCACCTGAATCCCTTCTTCCACTCGAGGTGATCCAGGCAGTCCGCAAAGAGAGCCATGAAGACATACGAGCACGGAAGTCCTCCGATGTTCTTGATGAACTGTCCGATGAGCATCACGACCATGTTCGTCGGGAAGAGAGTGCAGATGAAACTTCCGACTGAATAGAAGAGGAAGCCGAATGCCGTGACGTTGCGTTTTCCGAACTTCTTCGCAAGCGGCCAGACAGCGAAGATTCCGATTCCCATCGGAATGCCGCCGATGACGGAGACAAGCGTCTGTGTTATTCCGTCGTTGTAGGATCCGAGCACGTAGTTGCAGAAGTAGACGAGGCTTATGTTCTTTATCGAGGAACCTGTCGTATATATGAGGAAATAGATGTAGATGATGAGCATGTACCTGTCGGTGAAGATTGCCCCGAGTACCTTCGTGAACGGTACGGAGCTCTTTTCCTCAGACTTCTCGACTTCCTCCGTCACTCTTTCCTTCGTGAAGTAGTATTCGACAAGTGTCAGCGGAAGAACAACGATTGAAAGAGCGGACATGAGGGTAATCCATTTTCCCCTGTCGGCGCCTATCGATGGCATTATGACCATCGGGAAGACGAGGGCGACGATGATGCCGCTCATCATGATTGTGGCTATCTGGTTGAAGACGGACAGGAGTCCTCTCTCTTTTGTGTTTCTCGTCGAAAGCGGAACCATGAGATTATGGCTCATGTTGAAGATCGTGTAGGAGAAGGAGTAGAAGAGGTTGTAGCTCAGCATGACCCACACTGCCTTCACGGTTTCATTTCCCGTCGGTACTGTGAATAACAGAATCCCGGAGAGAGCCATCAGCGGAGCCGAGAGAAGAATCCAGGGTCTTGCCTTGCCCTCGGGCGTGTGGGTGCGGTCGATTATGAGGCCTATGACGACATTGGTTATGGCATCGATTATCTTCGAGATTATCGGGAAGATGACGAGGAACGCGCCGCCCCAGAGAGAGGTGAGATTGAGTACGTCCGTGTAGTATACGTTGAGATATGTCCCGAGCACGGCATTGAGGAGCAGTGCTCCCGCGGGGCCGATGAGGTAGCCCAGCCATTTCTCGCTTTTCGTGACGCTGTCCGATTTGATTCTGCTCCTCAGAAGAGGGGCGGAGAAGAGAGTGTTTCCTTTTTTCATAGATACAACCTCCGTCTATGGTAATCCAGTATCGAGTGTAAGGGTGGAATGTAAAGAAAACTTTCATTATTGTTACCATTACGGTACAATTGTGACGGAAGGTGAAGAATGGCCGATGTGGATCTGGAATATCTGTGTAAGACAATAGGGAACCTTGCGGGAGTTCCGGTAAGGCTCTTCGAGGACGGAAGACAGGTCTTCTACTATTCTCTTCCGTATCTTCCCGTCGACCCTATGGACTTCTATGGAAACGAGATTCTCTCAGTCACGTCACACGTCGGGTACTTCATGACGCCGCTCTTCCATTACTACGGTATTGTGAACTCGGGAAATGAGAAGATTGTAATCGGTCCCTCGAGACAGATTGAAGACACCTCTTCAGAACTCAGGGAACTTGCGTTCACCCTCGGGGTGGAGAAGGACGACACCGATGATTTCGTTGCCGGAATGAAGAGCATTGTCCGCATGCCCTTTGAGAGCATTCTCCAGATACTCTGTACTATCAACCATGTACTCAACGGCGAGAAGCTCTCACTGGAAGATCTAAGTATCCACAGTGAGGATCAGGAGAAGATTGAAAGGGAGCGGGGAAAAGCTGAAGTCAGGAAGAAGCTTGCCGAAGACGGAGAAAAGGGAAGTGATGTCTACAATACCTACGACCTCGAGGAGACGCTGATGAGGTTCATCCGTAAGGGGGACACCGCATCGCTGAGGGAGTGGATGAAGTCCGCTCCCGCCGTAAGGGGCGGGGTGCTTGCCTCGGGGATTCTGAGGCAGCATAGGAACATGTTCATCGTCTCCGTGACTCTCTCTTCGCGTGCGGCAATTCACGGCGGTATGGACAGAAGCGATGCCTTTGCCCTCAGTGACTCCTATATACAGCAGTGCGAACTGCTGTCGTCTCCGGGAGAGATCATGAATCTCCAGTACCGCATGATTCTCGACTACACGGAGAGGGTTGAAAGACTCCACCTGGGGTCCGAACCTTCGAAGCTGCTTTCCGATGTCTCGAACTACATACAGCACCACATATCTGAAGCGATACGTGTCGACGATATTGCATCTTCCGTCTTCATGAGCCGGGGCTATCTTTCGCGGCGCTTCAGAAAGGAGACGGGGGAGACTCTATCCTCGTTCATTCTCAGGCAGAAGACAGAAGAAGCGAAGAGGCTCCTCAGATACACCGAGAAGCCTCTTACCGCTATCGGAAGCTATCTTTCCTTCTCGTCTCCCTCCCATTTCTCCCGTGTCTTCCGCTCTTACACCGGCATGACACCGAGAGAGTACAGGGAGAAGCACAGCTGAGAACGCTCAGTTCTCTTCTGGGAAGTACCGCTTCAATAGGCCTTCGAATGCTCTGCCGTGTCTCGCTTCGTCGCGGGCCATCTCGTGGACGGTGTCGTGAACGGCATCGAGGTTGTACTTCTTCGCAAGCTTTGCAAGCTCGGTCTTTCCTTCCGTTGCGCCTCTTTCAGCTTCGATTCTCATTTCGAGATTCTTCTTCGTGCTGTCGCTGATCACTTCTCCCAGGAGCTCTGCAAACTTTGCCGCATGCTCCGCCTCCTCGTACGCCGCCTTTTTCCAGTACTGTCCGATTTCGCTGTAACCCTCTCTCTCGGCGACTCTAGCTGCTGCAAGGTACATGCCCACTTCCCTGCATTCGCCTTCAAAATTGCACCTCAGGCCTTCGATTATTTTCTCCCTCACATCCTCCGGAACGTCGTCCGGGAAGATCTTCCCGACACCGAGTACATGTTCGGAAGCATATTCCTTCTTCTCTTCCTGAAGCGTGAATCTCTCTCCTGGAATTCTGCATACCGGACACTTCTCCGGGGGATTATCTCCCTCATGTACATAGCCGCATACGGGACATACCCATTTCTTCATAGTATTTTCCTCCTCTATGAATTCTCTTACTGAGAAAGATTATCATTAAAGGTTGGTAATGTAAATAGGAATTATTATTGATAAGAAAAATCTTTCGCACGAAAATGCCGGAGGAATCTCTGTAACTGTCTGCACGGGAAGTAGTTACGGAGGACACAAAAGAATATATTTCTGATTTCGTGTGATATCATGAAGCGAACTTTCATTATGATGTACATGGTCAGAAGAGACTGAATCTTTCGCATTCAGTCATCGTATCAACTACTATAATTACTTGTAAGTAATACAGTTATACTAAGGAACAAAAAATATATTTCTGATTTCGCACGATTTATCTGAAGAGATCGTCCATCGTGACGGTGTTGACGAAGGCGCTGCTGTATTCGTTCCTCGTCAGGCCGTAGGTCGTTATGAGGGTGCTGCGGACGACAGCCTTCTTCGGCAGCATTTCCGAGAGCGTCTCCGCTCTCGAGAGAAGAGTACGGTAGTATCTGCTGTCGACAGTGAAATCCGAAGAGCAGAACTTGAGCTCGCACATGTTGACCACGTTGTCGCGGCGGTTTATGAGAAGGTCTATCTGCATTCCTTCCGTGTCATCCTTCTTCTTCGACCACGCTGATTCCTCCGATGATACTCCGCTTATGCCGAGAGCATTCTTAATCTGCGGAATGTGGTTGAAGCAGACGTTTTCGAATGCCGGTCCTCTCCACGATGAGAGTTCCTGCCCCGTTACGTTCTGTTCCCAGAAGGTTTCATTCCTGTCCTTCCTGTTTTCCAGAAAATGAAGCCAGAAGATGCAGAACGGGTCGATAAGCTTGTAGTGTTCTTCATTCTTTTTCAGTCCGAAGGGAACATACTTCAGAATGAAGCCGCTTTCCAGAAGAGCCTCGAGTGATTTTGTGAGGGTCCCGCCTCCCTTCACCCCGGTTCCTCTGATGATTTCATTCCGGGTATATCCTGCTCTTCTGGAGGATAGAAAGGAGATTATGCTTTTTTCCATCTCCGGACTGCTGAACATGGAATTGAAAAGCCTGTCAAATTCATTTCTGAAGAGGGCATTCCTGCAAAAGAACATACTGTCGATATTCTGCGCAAGGCTCTTCTCAGGGTTCAATGCAGAAAGGTAATACGGTATTCCTCCGAATACCATGTAGCTCTGGACGATGTCGTAACGGGAGAATCTGACTCCGGCCGTATTGAGAAGCTCCTCACATTCCCCGAGTGTGAAAGGGGAGAGCTTCATGACACAGGTAAGCCTGTTGTAGAGTCCTCCGTAGTTGTTTATGAGATTGTTGAGAATCCAGGAATTGGAAGAGCCGGAGACTATGAGCATGAGATTGCTGTGGAAACATCCCCACGAATTCCAGAAGCTTTCAAGGGCTTGTATGAAGTTGGACTTGGCCGTGTCGAGCCAGGGAAGTTCGTCTATGAAGACAAGCTGCCTTGATCCGTCATCGATGTCCTCCAGATGCTTTTCAAGAAGAAGAAAGGCTTCAAGCCATGAGTCCGGTCTCTTGATGTTCTTCATTCCGGCTTTTATGAGAGATGCGTGGAAGTTATCGAGCTGCGAAGAGAGGAGGTTCTTCCTGTTCCCGTCTAATGGAGAAAGTCCTGTATGAAGGAATGTGATTCTCCTTTTGAAGGTCTCACCGACCAGAAACGTCTTGCCCACTCTGCGTCTTCCATAGACTGCGACGAATTCGGCTTTTCCGCTTTCGTAGAGTTTTTCAAGTGTTTTTATTTCTTCTTTTCTTCCGATAATCACTCATGTCCTCCCGGTACCAGATTAATGGTAAGAGGAGGATAATCAGCCGTCAATAAGATTTTCTGCTTAAAATGGCTGATTATAACTTTAAAAATAAACAAATAATTAAATTCTGTTTAACATTATATCAATAAGAATCCCCCGCTTCCGCGAGGGAGAATAGTCAGATTTCGAGCATCCGCTTTATGCCTTCCTTCTCGAGTACTCCGCTGTACTGTCCCATCTTTACTCCGTCTTTGTAGAAGACGAGAGTGGGGATGGTCTCCACACCGAACATCTCAGCAAGGTCGGGGTTTTCGTCGACATCGCACTTGCATATTTTAATGTCGAGTTCGCCTTTCTCGTCGATGTTCTCGAGAATCTTTCCCTGTGCTCTGCAGGGACCGCACCACACAGCATAGAAATCGAGGACGACGGGGCGGGGCGAACGGACGACTTCGTTTTCGAAATCAGTTTTCGTAATGTGATAAATCATATTCTGCCTCCTCCAGTAAGATAGTTACGGAATGAGGAATTCGGCAACTACTGCCGTATTGTCGAAGTCTTCGATTCTGAGCGTGTAGCAGGAAGTGGTAATCAGACCCTTGTTGTAGATGAAGTCGAGCCTCTCCTCGTAGCCGTTCCATTTTCTCGTGACTCCGCTCTCGGTCTCCTCGCTGAAGCGCATGAGGGAGAACGAATCCTTCCACCCGAGTGATAGAAGGATGTCCGAAATGAGGAAGCTTCTCTCTTCCCTGTAGCTGTACTCCGTCCATTCCGTCCAGTCGAGGGACGAGGGGGCGATTGATGTGAGGTAGAGAATCTTTGCGCCGTCTCCCGTGGAGACCCTCTCTACAAGAGGCTCTGCATAGACTGACTCAAGTGAATCGACAAGGGAGAGTGTGTCTTCGAGAGAGGAGGTGCCGGGAACGGAGGGATGGAGGTCTTCTGTATAGAGTGTGACGCTCTTCTCTTTTGTTAATCCTATTGTTATATACTCCTCTGTCATCTCCTCGATTTTCACTCCGCTGAGGATGACTGTTCCGCCGTCTGCTGTTACGGCGTCGCGTCCCATGAGGACGGTGAGCGCCTTCTGATTCGTGTAGCTTCCAGTGAGTGCGATGACGGGGAAGTCGTAGCCCTCGAGAAGGGCTTTGAGGGAGAGAAGGGAAGCTTCTGTAAGTTCGTCTTCTCCGAGAGGAATGAGGATTGTCCTGAAGGTGGTCATATCTTCAGGAAGCGTGTACTCCTCATTCTTCACGGGATTGTAGTAGAAGGGGTAAGCGATGTCTTCCTCGCTTTCGGGGTAGACGCTGACGGCGGCCTTCAGTCTTTCCTCTTCTGCCGTCTCCTCCTCCTTTCTTCTGTTCTCCTCCATCACTCTCAGTCTTGTCTCGGTTGTTCCCTTCCCGGGATACGCAATGACCTCCCTGGCCTCTGCTATCGTGTAGGTGGCGCAGGATGAGAGGAGAATGAGGATTACGCCGAGGACGAGGAAAAGCGATTTTCTCATATCTTGAGCTTTGCTCCGTATTCGGCCATTTCGCCTTCGTCGTACTTTTCCTTTGACGGGAACGAGAAGGTCTTGCCGTCTCCGCTGAAGCGCGGAATCACATGAATGTGGAGGTGCGGTACTTCCTGTCCCGATGCGGGGCCGTTGTTGATTACGATGTTCGTTCCGTCTGCGTGGAGCACCTCCCGCATCTTCATGTCGACCTTTCTTGCGATGTCGATCATGTGGTGAAGGGTGTCTGCATCTATTTCCGTGAATGTCGGAACCGCCTCCTTCGCGATTACGAGGGCGTGGCCCTTGTTGACGGGGGAGAGGTCGAGGATGACGAAGCACTTTTCGTCTTCGTAGATCCTGGTGGACGGAATCTGACCGTCTCTTATCATTTCAAATACTGTTGCCATACGGAGAGTTTAGCATTCAACTTCCGGTTTTTAAAGACCGGAGTTGAGAAAAGAGGCCGCAGAAAAACTGCAGCCTCATTCTCAGTCAGAAGGTGATGTTCCCGATCAGATCTTGAATCTTGTCACGCCGTCCTTGATGGTCTCGACAACCCTGTTGTCATGGATGGTGTAGGGATCCATCGTGAAGAGGTTCTTTTCAAATACAATGAGGTCGGCATACTTTCCGGGCTCGATTGTTCCGAGTCTGTCTTCCATGCGCATGATATATGCGTTGTTGATGGTGTAAGCCTTTATGACATCCGCCATTGTCAGGCGCTCATCAGGCTGACTGACGAACGCGTCTCTCTTTCCCTCGGGCTGTCTTGTGAGTGCAACCTCCACGTTCGGCATGGGCAGGAATGTGGTGGGGTCTGTCGGATAGTCGGAGCTGAGCGACAGCGTACCGCCGGCCCTGAGTATGGATCCTACAGGATAAGCCTTGGCTCCGGTCAGCTTGTCGATTTCCTTAAGCATCTCCTCGTACGGTATGGCTGCGAACCATCTTGCGGTGGTGTTGGCGATGACATTGTACTTTGCGAACTTGTCGAGATCATCCGGGAATACATATGCGGAGTGAGAGCATACGATTCTCAGGTCATTGTATCCATCCGCACGCAGTCTTCCCGCCGCCTCAAGGAGTGCATGAACGGTCAGAGAACCGATGGCATGTACGTTCAGGTCGAGGCCGGCCTTGGAACACTCCACTCCCCAGTGATAGAGCTCGTCGGCGTCAAGGGTCGGAAGAACCGCAGGTGACTCCGGATAGGGATTCGGGAATGCCGCCGAAGCATTTTCCAGGGTACCGTCATTGACGATCTTGAAGAATTTGCAGCGGATATTGTCGCTGTCGTACATCCTGCTGAGCTTGACAGCCTCGTCGAATGATGCCTGTGCGTTGGACTTGATTCCGAACGGACCGCATGCGTACAGACGGACCGGGCAGTCGGGATGATCGAATACCGCATTGAGGTCTTCATGCATGAGATACTCGAAGAAGTCGAATGTACAGCAGTCAACGAGGGATGTAAGTCCGAGCTCCGAACACTGTGCCATGAACTCCGTCATGGACTTCTCGAGAGTCGACTTTGCGATGTAGGGTGCGGATCCCAGGATGCGGTTATGGGTCTCCGTCTCCTTGAAGTAACCCGTGGGGTTGCCGTCGGCATCACGGACGTACACATGGCCGCCTGCCGGGTTGGGGTCGGGTGTGTTCTTGTCGACCTTGGCTATCTCGAGAGCCTTGGAGTTGCACCAGCCTACGTGTCCGCTGGAGGAAAGTATGGCGACGGGCTTGTCGGAGCAGATGACATCAAGGTCAGCCTTGTTCGGACCGCCTTCACCGAAGTACGCATCCATCCAGCCCATTCCCATATAGGCATCCAGCTCCGGATGTGCATCGATGTAGTCCTTGACCTTCTTCTGCATATCCTTCAGCTCGTCTGTGGGAGCTATGCGTATAAGTCCGTTGAATACGATGGCCATGAACGGATGTACATGTCCGTCTATGAATCCGGGGGTCATGAGCTTGCCGCCGAGATCTTCAACCTCTGCGCCATCTTTGTTATATGCCATGGCGCCCTCGTTATCTCCTACATAAGCAATCTTCTTGCCCTTGATGACAACCGCCTCAGCCCAGGGGTGCTTGTCATTGACGGTGTAGATTTTGCCGTTGATGAAGATTCTTGTCTTTTCCATTTGTGAATTCTCCTTTTTTTTCAACGATAATTCATGATTCAAGGGGCGGTAAAGTAAATTAAACTTTACAAAATGAGTTCTTTACGGGCCTTTTCCCGGGAAACCACCTTCTCCCGCGAGTATAATTCAACGTGCAGACGGCCTGCCCGGGCACGGAAAACGACCTGTGTCACTCCGCTACCGGCCAGTCTTCTGATGTGTTCCATTCTCTCTATATGCTTTGTACGGAACAGAATCTCTTATGCCCGACATGGAAAGCTGCGGGATCAGAATTGTGGAGGTAAGCCCAATACGCTTACCATTCGGAACTTCCGGTTTATAAACAGAAGAGGCCGCAGATTCCTGCAGCCTCATTCCTCATCAAAGGGATTGTTATTTGCTTTTCACCCACTCGACTGCCTTTATGTAGGCATTGTCCACTGTGGAGCTGAGCTCCGTTTTGATATCCGGTTCGATTCCGGTTATCTCCCAGCTCTTCATGTCGTTGTCGACGAACTGGTAGGTCGTCGT
>CAVFVX010000039.1:0-18591 GCA_963626075.1 Acutalibacteraceae bacterium | reverse complement strand
GAGCCCTCCCTTTTCAGAAGACCACATTCCCGGAGTCTGGCACAGATTTTCTTTACGCCGGCAACACTCAATCCCGTTATCTCCGCCACTTCAGAGAGAGATAAAAGTCCGTTTTCCGCGAGAGCGTCGTATACTCTCCTCTGCCCCGAGGTCAGCCTTACCATCCCGGACTCACATGATTTACGCATCTCGACATCATATCTTTCAAACGCAAGAGGAATGGTTACCTTCAGAATTCCACACTCGAAGGAGAATGCTTCCCTTCCGTATCTTGCGACAATGACAGGTACGCCTCCGCCGTCCTTCAGAAGTCCCGTGTCTCTGAAAACATTCAGGAGGCTTCTGTTTGGGGGCATGCTTCTCCCGTTGAAGAAATCATCCCTTGACAGACTGAAAGGTAATCCTCCGTACGAGATAACCTCTATTCTGTCATCGAAGATGTAGACAGCAGGAGCAATGCCGCCAGTCCAGTCAGTATGAACACAGGCATTGATCCATGCTTCACGGAAGGAAGGAAAATCGAAGAGAGGCTCCTCTTTCCTTTCAGCCCCGCTGAGGTCTACTCTCACAGTGTTGATGGACTCGAAATAGCTGAGGACTTCCAGCACCGGAACAAGGATACAGCGGCTGCCGTAGTCCGTCATCGCCGACATTACGCTTTTGTCTGTTCCCGCGAATCGGACGACTCTGACAGAGAGAGTGTTGTCGTCGGAGAGGAGATAGGCATTGAGATTGAACTTCCCCTCCTCGTTAACCAGTCTGTAATCCGAAAAGAACCTCGCGGACATCTCCGCATGGATTCCACGTGAAGCCAGAAAGCAGAAAAAAGTATCGAATGTAAGTTCCTGGAGCGGAGATTCCTCCCGTGAAATCATGTCTGCACAGGGAGAAACAAGCATTTTCCTCAGGGCCGCATTGGAGACCGCTTCGTCAGAGGTGCCGTTTCTTAGGAAGTACCTGCCGTCAAAGGAATACGGAATGGCATCGCCTTCTGCGGTAATTCTTATGTATCTTCTTCCGCCCGTGTCCGAGAGTTCCTCGATGACGGGATTTATACGGGGCTCTATCATATCATCAATGCGCTTTGCAATATCTTCCGCAGTCCCCTCTGCGATATCTGTTCCCAAGACATCGCCGTCTTCATCAACCCCGAAGAATACAACAGCTCTCCCGCTTCCGTTCAGCATGGCACAGAGGGACCTTAATCCATCATCCAGTTCTCCGAGTCCTTTTCTGAATGCCCGGCTTTCGTTTTCCTTTCCAAGATTCATTCTTCTTTTCTCCCAGCATATACAGTTTACTTTAAGGTTGAGTTTTAGTATACATAACAGTATACCATAAAATATACTTAAATAGGATTTCGTAGAAAATAGCACGAATGAACTGATTGAGACTGTGTCTCGTCTTCAAGAACAGAGGATGACGTCTGCTGTATAAATATGAGACTGCCAGCTTTCATCCTTGCTCAATAGAGAGTGCTGAAGTAAAATCAGATAAGAGAGAACAGAGAATATGGAAAAAGTGAAACTGCCGCTTGGTATGTCGGGCTTTGAAAAAATAAGAAACGATGGAAGACTCTTCATTGACAAGACTCCGCTGATTGAGGATATCCTGGCGAAGGAATATGAAGTGTTTCTGTTCACCCGTCCGCGGCGTTTCGGCAAGAGTCTCACGATGTCCATGCTCTCATCCTTCTTCGATATCTCGAAGGACAGCAGAAAGCTCTTCGAGGGATTGAAAATCTCTGAAAACAAAGAACTCTGCGAGAGTTGGATGAACAAATACCCGACAATCTTCTTTTCCTTCAAAGATGTCGGAGGCAACAATTTCGACATTGCCTTTGGAAAACTCAGAAAAGAGCTGAAGACGCTCTTTCATCATTTTGATTTTATCCTCGAGAGTCCTTCAGTCAGAGAGGAAGACAAGGACGATTTCAGAAAGATTAACAAGGGAATGGGAGAAATCATCGACGTCATGTACAGTCTCAAGCTTCTTACGAGAATGCTGAGCGAACATTACGGGGAAAAGGTCATCCTTCTCATCGACGAATACGATGTACCGATAGCAAAGGCCAGCAGCGGAGGCTATTACGCAGAGATGATAGACGTCATGAGAGGAATAATGGGAGCTCTTAAGGACAACGACTATCTCAAGTTCTCGGTAATAACGGGATGTCTCAGAATTGCAAAGGAGAGTATCTTTACCGGTCTCAATAACGTTTACTGCAACACTGTCACAAGTACGGCCTATGACGAGTATTTCGGCTTCACTGGGAAAGAGGTGGCGGACACATTCCGCAGTCTTGGACTTGAGAACAAGCTTGATGACGTGAAGGAATGGTATGACGGCTATCACTTCGGAAACGAGGACATATACTGTCCGTGGGATGTCATACATTACCTTGACAGCATTCTCGATAATCCCGATGCAAAGCCGGAGAACTACTGGAAGAACACGAGCAGCAACGACATCGTCGAATCCTTCATATCAGGCGGCAGAAAGTCCATGTTCGATGATCTCGACACCCTTCTCGCAGGAGGAACGATAACGAAGGTAATCGACGAGAACATAACCTACGATTATCTCCACAGTACGGACAACAACATCTGGAGTGTTCTCCTGATGACAGGATACCTTACGACAACTGAAGAGGATAACGGCTATCCCCTCTCCGACGGAGAAGTCAATCTGAGGATTCCCAACAGGGAAATCATGAGTATCTTCTCATCATCTGTTTCGATGTGGGTCGGTTCCGTAAGCGAAAAGGAAGATCTGAGAGCGCTCTCTGAAGCTCTCTGGACGGGTGATGCAGACATAATCAGCAGGGAGATGACGAAGATTCTCAACGAGACCATAAGCTACCATGACATCTGGCACGAGGGGGCATACCATCTCTTCTTCGACGGACTTTTCAGAGGTATGGGATACAAAGTCGAGTCCAACAGGGAGTACGGAATGGGGCGTCCCGACATCGTGGTGCTGAACAGCAAGAAACGTAGAGCTGCAGTCTTCGAACTCAAGGGAGAAAATGAGACTTTGAAGAAAGCGTCGGATCAGATTGATGAGAAGAAGTATTCCGACGGCCTCACCGAACCCAGTCTCATCATGTGCTATGCCGTACGCTTCAGCGAGAAGAGCGCAGAGGTTGTCCTTACGGACAGGATACAGAGATAACTCCATCTTCCGTGATTCCGGCTTTCTCGGAAAGTACAGCGGTAAAGCATCCCGATTGACAAAGCTGAGCTGAAGGCTTATATCACAACCATAAAGGTGTATCTCAGCCTTACCGGAAGGACACGCAGGTGTAAGTGAGAACGTATCGAGCGAGCTTCTCTTGGCTATGATCAAGAAATTTACAGAGTGAGCGTTTCGCTGCTCCCGAATGCGATTGTGACGACAGGGGCCGGACTCAGTTCAGCCCCTTCTTCTTTCTGTGACGACGGCGTGATGTGTCCTGATTTGCATGCCCGGGTGGCTTCTTTCTCTTCCGCTTTCCGTCCCTTCTCCCTTATAATCTCCGTATAAGAGGGAGAAAAGACGATGAAGAGAATATTCCTTGTACTGGCAGTGCTGCTGGTTCTTACGTCATGCACATCGATAAAGAACGAATACATCAGGCAGAAGCTGGGAGTATCGCGAGAAGAACTCAGGGAGTACAAGAAGACGGCGGATCCCGACGTGACGCTGACGGACGGCTCGGCACTCATGGTATACGCCATGAACAAGTACGCCAACGCAGACGGCACCTTCGGAGTCGAGACCGATTATCCTCTGAAGGGAGACAGAAAGGTCACCGAGGTCGAGCTCTCCTCCTCCACTCTCTGGATATCCTATCCCTCCGACTACAACGGAGAAGACATCCTTCCCGTAATATTCTTCACCCACGGAGGCTCGTACACGGCATCCGGCTACACGACATACCAGACGGTGCTCGGAGTCTTTGCAGACAGGACGAACTCGATCGTCTTCTGTCCCGACTACTCCCTTGCGCCCGAGCACAAGTTCCCGGCGGGAGTCGAAGACGTATGGGAGGCATACCTCTTCCTCCTCGAGCACGGAGAAGAATACAACGCAGACTGTACCCGCACGGTTCTCATGGGCGACAGCGCTGGCGGAAACTTCGCAGCCGGACTTGCAATAAGAGCAAAGGAAGAAGACGTAACACAGCCCGTCGGAGTAATACTCATGTACCCGAGTCTCTGCGTCTACCCCATCCTTCTTCCATCGCACCTGTTATTCGGAGGCTTCGACGGCAGCAAGACGATGATCAGCATCAAGGTTATGGAGCATACATTCAACAGCTATCTCGAGACGCCGGAAGACGGCCTGAGGCCGTATGCGTCACCCCTATTGATGCTCCAGGGAGCAGTCAACACAAGAAGCGTCGAGAATCTCTACGCAGAATGCGCAGTAGAGACAGACGAGAACGGAAAGTACGTACTCCCCGACCATCTCATACTTCTTCCCGAGGCCGACAGCCTCAGGGACGAGGGCGTAAGCTACCACGCATGCCTCGAAATACTGGGGACGAAATCGGAACTCAAGGTCTACAAGGGAACGGTGCATGCTTTCCTGCAGCTCTACGAGCTTCTTGACGAAGGGAAAGACGCAATAAAGCGCTCGTGTAAGTTCATAAAGGAGCACACAGCTACAGCGTCAGAAGATAATCCCTGATCACGCTGTCGGACGGGCCGAAGTCGAGAGAGGAAAGCTCCTCTCTCGTCACCCATCTCACGTCATTGTGGACCGAAAGGGAGAGCTCTGTGCTCTCTGAAACGGAATAGACACGGTAGCAGTGAAGCGTGTAGTGGGTGTCGTTGTTGTCGAACTCGGTGTTGAGAAGAAACTCCCCGACGGAAATCTTCAGACCCACCTCCTCCATCCATTCGCGCTTCAGCGTATCCTGCAGCGTTTCCCCGTAGCGGTTCTTTCCACCGATGAACTCCCACTTCTCCGATAAGGGCCCGCCCTTCTTTCGCTGTGCGACAAGATAGCGTCCGCCTTCATTCAGTACTCCTGCAGTCGTATCACGTGTGAGCATCAGGCCTCCTAGATAAGAACGAAGGAAGGAAAGAGGAAGTGAAGAAGAGCAACCGTGACGGAAATCCACCCGAGGGCTGTGCGCCTGTCGTTTCTCTTCCTGTCAAGGTATTCGGCTCTTTCGCTTTTTTCCTTTCTTTTTATCATTATGAAGAAATAGAGCGTGTTGTAAAGTACCACCAGGGCGGGAACGAGATCTCCTAGAATCATAGGTCCCGGAGAGACGGGGCAGAAGAGGAGAATGAGGAACGTAAGAAGCCCCAGTCCCGAGAACGAATAAAGATACCTTCTGTCTCTCTCGAGTGCATCGGTGAACCTGAGCATGAAGGCAAGCTCGAGTCTGTACTTGCTCTGGAAGTATATGAGAGCGGAGACAATGAGATAGACAAGTGTCAGAAAATAGCCCTGGATCATCTCAGCCTCCCGATTGTATCAACAAGGTTCTCAGCGCTGTAGAAGCCGTACATTCTTTCAGCTTCCCTGCCGCTCCTCTGGTGAAGTATGACAGCGTTCACGGCACTGAGTAAAGGATTCATACCGCCAGCAAGGAATGCTCCCGTTATTCCCGCAAGTACGTCCCCCGAGCCCGCGACTCCGAGCGAGGGATTGGCGCCGTCGTAGACATAGAGCACATCGCCGTCCGTGATGAGGGCAGTGGAGCTCTTGAGGACTACGACGCATTCGAGAGTCCGTGCAACCTGCCTTATGGATTCCTCCACATCACTATTCTCGATTCCGAGGATAGCGCAGAGCCTGGTGAATTCCCCTACATGAGGGGTAATCACTGCACGGTGAGAGAGCTTCAATCCCCCGAGGTGCTTTATCCCGTCGGCATCGACGACGAAGGGCTTTCCCGTCTCGATGACACTCTCGAGGAGCTTTCTGTCGCCCTCCCCCCAGCCCGGTCCGACGACGAAGCTGTCGCCCCGGGAGAGGGAATCGGTAACCATAATCGACGGGTACGACGAAAGCACTGCGTTTCTGACGGATGGAGACGAGAGGACACTCACCTTCCCCGCTCCCGCGTGGAAGGCGGCAAGGGACGAGAGAACAGCCGCTCCGGGATATTTCTCGCTTCCTCCGACGACAGTCACGTGTCCACGTGTGTTCTTGTAGTCGGCAATACCGAAGGAAGGGACGGAGTAATCGCCGTCCTCGAGGAGGAATGCCTTTCCGTCTCCCTTTATCTCATTGGGAGGAAAGCCGGGGTTGAAGAGCGTAATCCGCCCCGCATTACCGCGGAGTCCGGGATAATACATCTCCCTTTTCCGGCACATGAATGTAATCGTGTAATCGGCCCTTACAAGCATTCCCGACGGACAGTCGAGAGATATGACACAAGAATGCGAGGAATTAATCCAGTCAACGAGCTTCTCTGTCCTCTCATCAAGCGGCAGCCTGCACTTCACACCGAAGAGGCCGTCGACGATTACGTCTGACGGGACTGGGGAATCAACAAAGACGGAAGGAGGAAGAACGCTCTTTCTTCTTTCGTTCTCCTCGTTTCCCTTATCGAAGTGGTTGTAGACGGAAATCCTCGAAGCTGAAGGAAGGACAAGAGAAGCGAGAGCCAGCGCATCGCTTCCGTTGTTGCCCTTCCCGACGACGAAGAGGACGCTCCTGCCGCGGAAAATATCCTTGTATGTTTCGTATGCACCGAGAGCGGCGGAGGAGACAAGAGATGATTCGTCAAGGCCGCACTTCTCAATGAGGGCTTTGTCGAGTGCTGATGCTTCGGACAGGGAAAGAAGAGGTAACATAATCTGAAGTTTAATATTGCATTGCCGTTTTGTCTTGAAGATTTCCTCCTCTTACTGTAAATTCTCTGTGTCTAGGGGTGGCGTAATGCCTGAGAGATACCCTCGAACCTGATCCGGACAATGCCGGCGTAGGGAACGACAGCCTATTTCTTTTCATTTTTCCCGTTAGACAGAATTTTACTCTGGAGGCTTTTACATGAAAAAGCTCATTTCTGTCGCTGTGGCACTCATGTGTGTGCTCACACTCTTCTCCTCACCCGTGAAGGAAGAGTCCGATAACTCAAAGACCATCACGGTCTATGCCTATGACACCTTCTGCGGTGACTGGGGAAGCGCATCAACGGTAATTCCCGCCTTCGAGGAGAAGACCGGAATAAAGGTCAACCTCGTCTCCGCGGGATCCTCTGCCGAGATGATCACAAAGCTCCTCCTGGAGGGAGAGAGCACATTATGCGACGTCATCCTGGGAGTATCGGATGACATGGCGGACCGAATCTACTCAATGCTCTCGTCATTCGACACACCTCTCCTCGACAAAGTCGACGAGAGGCTGAAGTTCGACAGCGGGAACAGACTCCTTCCCTTCGACTGGGGAACGTTCGCATTCGTATTCGACACGGAGAGCGGACTCGAGGAGCCGACGAGCCTGTGGGATCTCACGAAGGACGAGTACAAGGGTAAGGTGATTCTCATCGACCCGAGGACAAGCAGCGTGGGACTGGGACTCTTACTCTGGACCTACAACGCTCTCGGAGAGAGATGGACAGAGTGGTGGGAGAAGATGGAGGAGAACGCACTCGTAATAGCATCGGGATGGTCCTCGGCCTACGGACTCTTTACAGAGGGTGAAGCACCGATCGTCATCAGCTACACGACAAGCCCGGTATATCACGTGATGAACGAGAACACCACACGCTACAAGGCTCTTATCTTCAGCGAGGGACATGAAGCTACAATCGAAGGAATCGGAATCGTGAAGACGACAGCGCACAGAGAGGAAGCAGAGGAATTCGTATCCTTCATTCTCAGTGAGGCTCAGGAGACACTCGCAGTCACGAACTCGATGTACCCCGCAGTCTCGACAACAGAGCTCCCCGACGCATACGAATACGCCCCGATTCCCGAAACCTACTACGCTTCCGGAACGGTTGACACAACTTCTCTTCTTGCAGAGTGGTCGGATTTGATAGCAAAATAAGAGTATGAAGCGGAAAAACGGATTCTATCTTTTAATCGCCCTGCCGTCACTCATAGTGACGCTTGTCATATTCGTTTTTCCGCTTGTCTCGGTCATAAGGGAATCGCTGACGAGTGGACAAAGCCTCGTGGAGACAATAAAAAGCGCCTACACCTGGCGTCTCTTTTCGTTTACGTTCGTACAGGCTTTACTCAGTGCGGTGATATCTACCGCAATCGCGGTTCCCTTCGCATTCTTCTTCTCCTTGTACACATTCCCGGGAAGAAGACTCGTGTTAAGCATAGCCGATACGGCCTTCGTGCTGCCGTCGGTAATAGTCGTACTGGGCTTTGTCATCTGGTACGGCAACAACGGAATACTCAACACGCTCCTCGTCGAAATTACAGACGGAAAGCTGAAGCTGAGTATTCTCTACTCCTACAAGGCCATAATCCTCGCCCACGTATACCTGAACTTCCCCCTCGCCTTCTCCGTCCTCACCTCCGGTATGATAACAGTCGGAGACAGAGAAGAGACGGCGGCAAGGTTCCTGGGAAAAGGAAGAATGAAGGTTTTCTTCACGGTAACGCTTCCGAAGATCAAGGGAAGCATCTATCAGACGCTTCTCGTAATCTTCCTCTTCTGCTTTCCATCGTTCCTCATCGTAATGACACTCGGAGGAAGTCCGAAGTACTACACGGTGGAAGCGGAAATATACCGCAGAGCCTACTCGGAGGGTAACCTCGCATCCGCTTCCTCCCTCGCCATCTGCTCATTCGCCATTATGGCAATACTCCTGTTACTAACGGGCTGGGGAAGAAAGGAGAAGAAGACAGCGAAGACGAGGAAGACACTGAAGAAGGCAAAAGGCGGAAAGGCAGTACTTGCATTCGTACTCTCACTCATTGTCATACTCTTCATGCTTCCGCCGCTGTTATCGATTGTATACCGCTCGTTCTATACACGTGACGGAGTCTTTACCCTGAAGACGTGGAAGACACTCTTCACCGTGCAGTCGGAAACGGTTCTCACTGCGATAATCTCGTCCGCTCTCATCGCACTTCTCTCGAGCTGGATAGCAGTGCGTATGGCGACAGCGCTCTCGCTCTCCGCCTCGCGCCGTAACGACCGCTTCCTGCCGCTGCTGTCGTCCCTGCCGCTTGCAGCGGGCTCCGTAACGCTGGGGCTCGGGTTCTCGTATCTCTCGTCGCTCCTCGGAACGAGAAACATGCTGCTGTCGTTTCTGATGACGCTCCTTGCGCACACTACAGTGACACTGCCCTTCGCAATCCGCACGATACTTCCCGGAGCACAGAGGCTCAGTCCGTCGCTCCTGTACTCCTCGCTCACGCTCTCGTCGTCGCACATGAAGAGTTACAGGAAAGTGGAGGTTCCTATGCTGAAGAGCTACAGGAAGAAGGCATTCGCCTTCGCATTCGCGCTCTCCCTGGGGGAGACGAATGCCACACTCTCGCTCGGAAGCGGAAGGATAACGACACTCCCGACACTAATCTACCGCATGATAGAGCAGTACAACTACCAGGGAGCATCTGCATTAAGTCTCATACTCTTAGTCGTATCATTAACGGTATTCTCACTCTCGGAAAGAGGAGGAAGAAAGAATGGCTTATCTTGAAGCACAGGAAATAAGAAAGAAGTACAGGGAATTCGATCTGGATATATCCCTCTCGGTGAAGAAGGGAGAGCTCGTGTGCATTCTCGGTCCCTCGGGGAGCGGGAAGTCGACACTGCTTTCCCTTCTGGGGGGCATCGAAACTCCCGAAAGCGGCAAGGTAATCCTCGACGGAAAGGACATAACAGATCTTCCTATAGAGAAGAGAGGAATCGGCTTCGTCTTCCAGGACTATACCCTCTTCTCCTCCATGAATACGGAGAAGAACATCCTCTACGGAATGAAGACTAAGAACAGAGACGAGAGAAAGAAGACTGTCGAAAGCCTGCTTCGTCTCGTAGGCCTCGAAGGCTACGGCAAGAGAAAGGTAGACACACTAAGCGGAGGAGAAGCACAGAGAGTCGCCCTCGTCCGCGCACTGGCATCCGAGCCGAGAATACTTTTCCTCGACGAGCCGTTATCGTCACTCGACGCCCCCTTACGAAAGAAGCTCAGTGCGAAGATCAGGGAAATACACGAGAAGCTCGGTACCACGATGCTCTACGTCACACACGACAGAGAAGAGGCATTCGCACTGGCAGACCGCATCGTCATAATGAAGGACGGGAGAATCGACAGCGAAGGAACACCCGAGGAGATATACACATCCCCCAGGACTCTCTTCTCCGCATTCTTCACGGGTGACGGCACAAGCCTTCCCGGCGCTCTCCTCTACGGGGCGGGCAGCACCTCCACCCTCTTCTTCCGCCCCGAAAGCGTCACGATAAGCGAAGAGCCCCTTGCTCCCGGAATGTACCCCAACCACATCGTCTTCAACGAGTGCGTAATCAACAGTGCCGACTACCGCGGCGACGGCTACATGCTAGGCCTCTCGTTCCTCGGCAACCCCATCATGGCCTACAGCCGCCTCAAGCCGAGGAAGAGAACGGTGTCCCTCATACTGATGAAGGAAGCACTGTTGAAATTCAACCAGTAACCGACGCCTTTGTGAGAGTACGTCTCAGACGGCAACAAACACCTCTGTAGCAGAAACAGGAAACGATTAATTCTCCGGCAGCTTTCTGAACACGTATTTGTTCCTGCCGTATCCGGAGGCAGGGCGTATGAGATTATTCTGAAGCATCAGTGAGATGACCTTCGATGCTCCGGAAACCTGCAAAGCAAGAAGAACCATGACATCCTTCCTTCCGAACGGCTTGTCATAACCGAATGCATCGAAAAGCCTCGAAATGTGAACAGTTGTCTTTACAGTGAAACTGCAGCCGTGTTTTCTGAGGACATCTGTGAAATCTGTCCTTTCCTCTTTCGGCTTTTTCACTTCCTGCACCTGCATCTTACCGCTCACATGCATACTCCTGTTATGAAGCTCGTTATTCTCTCCCAGGAGAAGATTCCTCATAAATCTCTCAAGATACTCTGTCGTCGGATAGATGCCCTTCAGAAGATTCGTATAATTCGCTCTCACAAGCGCATTCCTGAAATACCACGCATTCTGTGCAAATGTATCGTTTGTGGCGGAGAAACCGAGAGACCTCAGGTATTTTATGAAGAAGACCGCAGTAGTACGGGTATTGCCTTCGCCGAAGATGTGAATCTGCCACAGCCCGGCAACGAAAAGCGCAAGATGATGAATGATTTCATCCATCGACATTCCGCGGGCGTCGAAATTCCTTTCCCTGTCTATATCATACTCAAGTGTAGCCCTGAGTTCGGAAGCACTGCCGTAAAGAACAGATTCTCCGTCCAGGACCCATTCCTTCTTGGTGATGTTGTAATCTCTTATTGTTCCGGCAAACTTGTAAATCCCCTGGAACAGTCTGCGATGTATCGAGAGATATTCGGCAGGCGAAAGAGTAAAGGAATCCTCGGACAGAATTTCGGCAATGCGGGCCGAAACCTTGTCGGCCTCTTCAGTACGGTCTCCGGCAGGCAGATGAAATGACCGTTCATTGTAGTAGGACTCAATCAACCCCTGCGCTTCCTTGATGGTTATCCTTCCCTCGATGTTCTCGATGGCTGTTTTGACGAGGTATTCGGACGGCTTGAGACCGTCGACCTGCTGCAGCCCTATGGCTGTACTCCAGGCATATCCACGTCCGGCCTTATCAGGTTCGGTTTCTTTGTAATATTCTTCAAACGGATCCTTATCCATAGCACACTCCTTCTCCAATAATCTTTCAGTCTATTTCACGGGATAAATCAAACCATCGATGCACAAATAGATTTCAAGAAGTCACATACACTTTCTTTATCTTATTATACACTATTCCTAGGGTTCAGCGTACACTTTTTCAAGCCTAGCGTACACTTTTTCAAGCCTAGCGTACACTTTTTCAAGCCTAGCGTACACTTTTTCAAGTTCAGCGTACACTTTTTCAAGTTCAGCGTGCACTTTTTCAGGGCCAGCGTACACTTTTGCAGCATCGCCAGAGACGGCACAGCTCATCACGAGCAGGCCGCATCCAGACACGACAGAAACAGCCGCAAGAACCTTTTCTCCGGACAAACTGTGCTATTCGGGGACAACATATGGAGTATTCTCCGCTTGGCGTTCTAACATGAAGCCATGAAGAAAGACATTCCTATCAGCAGTTCGTCATTCGAGAAGATAAGGACATACAACGGCCTCTATGTCGACAAGACGGAATACATATATAAGCTTGTACGCCACGAGCTCAACAACTACTACACTCTCCTGAGGCCCCGCAGGTTCGGCAAGAGCCTGATGTGCTCGACACTCCAGGCTCTCTTCGAAGGGAAGAGAGAACTCTTCAGGGGACTCTATATAGATTCCACCGATTACTCCTTCGAGAAGTATCCGGTTCTCAGGTTCAACTTCGGCTGTATCAACACGACGAGCTCCGAGGCATTCCGGGAAAGCCTCCAGAACAAAATCATGGATGAAGCCCGGAGGAACGGCATAGCCGTCGAAAAGGCAGCCCCGTCCTCGATGCTGATTGAAGTTCTGGAGAATGCGGGAAAGAAGGTTGTCATCATAATCGATGAATACGACACACCGATCATCAACACGGCAGATAAGAAGGAACTACTGGAAGCCGTACTGTCGACACTCGGTACCTTCTATTCCGTCATAAAGAACATGTGCAGCTGTATACGCTTCGTCTACATAACGGGAATCACGAAGGAACAGAGGATATTCGACAGGATAAACAATACAACGGACATATCACTTAATGAGGACTATGCCGCTGCATTCGGCTACACACAGGAGGAATTTGAGTCATACTTCAGCGGGTACATCGACGACTACATGAACCGCAGCGACAGAGAATACGGAACAAGGGAGGAGTTCCTCGAGGCCGTCAGGGATTACTACTACGGCTGGTGCTTCTCCGGAAGAACCGAAGCAAAGGTATATTCCCCTGATGATATCAACAGGTTCTTCGTAAGCGGCTGCGACTTCGCCCCCTACTGGATAAACACCGGATCAACAGTGCAGGCTGTAAGCTTTCTCAGGAGCCACGGCCCGAAGACAGTCATACGTATGACACCAGTCATCACCGACATCGACCTTGCCTTCTTCGATTACCCGAGTCTTCTCTCAGAGCCGCAGAGGTACTCTGCTACCGAGGTTCTGTACTTCACGGGTTACCTGACGGTAAAGGAGGAAGAGGGAGAGTTTCTCCATCTTGCATTCCCCAACACTGAAGTAAGAGAGCAGTTCACAGAGGCTCTAGTGAATGAGTTTGCGGATATCAGAGGAGGAATAACTGCGTCTCACGTAAAGGATGCTCTCCGAGGCGGAAACATCGAGGACGTAGTGGTAAGACTGAACGAATATATCGCCTCCTACAGATACGACGGCCTCGACGAGGGAAAGGAAGGTATCGAGGAGGCGTTCTTCACATTCTTCCTCATGGCCGGAGGAATGAGCACGGGGATAGAGGACACAGTCTTCCACGAAAGAACCGATGTTATCCTGAAGAACGGGAAAGAGGTATTTCTCTTCGGAATGCGGTTCAACGCATCCCCGGAGAGAATCCTCAATGAGATACGCCAATACTGCTCAGACGACGAAAGCAAAGCGGAGAGACGTATCCACCTCGTCGCCCTCTCCTTCTCGCCGACGAGGAGAGAGGTAAAGTCCTGGAAGGAGGAGACAGTCGACGGCAGTGTGGATTTATCCCGTGTGAAGGGAATATGGTAAAGAGAAGACTCTTATCAGGAGAAACCGCAGAGGTTGAAAAGAGGATAAAACAGTAAGACACATACATGGCTGACGACGATAATGACACTGCTGTCCTCAGCAGCCACGAGAAGTATACAACCTTCTCCTTCAGAGGACGTACGCTGACCTTCCGCACCTGCGACGGCCTTGTAAGGTACACGAAAATCCTGAAGTGTGACAACGGCTACATCGAGGTAATGGCCAGATACAGACACGAGAAAGAAGAAATCGAGGAATACATCGACCTCGAACCCGTTCTGGATTACCTCTACATGGACAAGGAGCAGTTCCTGTCTCCCATCCGTAAGGTCAGAATCGAGTACAGGGATGAGGATAACAGCTCCGAACACACATCCGTCAGGCAGGATACAAAGAACTAAGTACGCCGCACTCAGTCAGCGTCCACAATCTCGTGCACAACGCCACGCCCTTCGTTCAATGCAGATATTCCATGCATCAGATGAGTCATGTACTTTCCGAGTAGAACGAATCGTAATCATTGTCCTCACCTGTTACAGGAACCGACAACAAATCTTATCTTTCATACGGGGATAACCTCTCTATCCACAGCTCTTATCCAGGACTTGGGACCAGCTCGAATCAGCGGCAACACCACGCTGGTTTATGCTTCGCTGTCATCTTCCTCATATTCCAGGATTTCTTCTACCGGACAACCGAGAACAGAGGAAAGCGCCATTACCGTCTTTACCGACGCTTTTCCGATATCCTTTGCTTTCAGCTCGTACTGCTGCAGAGTACGTAGATTAACACAGGACTTATCCGCCAGCTCACGCTGTGAGTATCCACATCTCTTACGCTGCTGCTGAAGTCTGGAGGGTGAGTTTTTACGGGAAATCATATGATTCACAGTATCAACAAATCTGTCCTCCGAAGCTTCGTGCATAATCGGATAAAGCTTCAGGACATCCTCCATTGAAATGCATTCGTGAATACTTCGGAAGGACCTTCCTGTTTTCCACTGGCAATACGCCAGAGCCCAGCCGCACCAGTATTCGGGAGAACAGTCATATTCCGTCTGCGGCTCGGGGAAAGAAATCATAACCCCGGATTTCTCAAGCGTTTCCATGACAAGCTCCGTTCCGGAACGACCTGATACAATCCCCGGGCTACCATGCCCGAAGTCGTCCGCAACTCCGGAGGAAACAAACAGCGAGAGGAATTCATCTCCATTCATGTGACATGCATTGACGGCATAGTCAAAAGCTTCCCCGAGATTCCTCATCGCACCGTCAAGGTATGCTTCATCGTAGGCGCACATCGTCAGCTTTGATCCCCTCCCGGATAATATCCCTTATGTAGATACCGTTCACGTCATCGTTCTCCAGTTCTCTCTGGAATGCGGACCGCGCTTCCTCATCACGAACCTTGCGCCTTGCATAATATACGGAATTATCAGCTACAGCGTAGTCCAGAAAACGGATGGCATCGAATGCCTTCTCGGATTTCAGCACGAACTGCTCACCGAGTTTTCCGAGTTTCATTGCATACGAAAGCTGTCTGAGGGATATTCCGTTGCCGACAAACGAACGGGCAAATGAAAAATAGGAATCGTCAGCCCTGTACCCGATGATTACATCGTAGCTTTTATAATCCGGCAGGAAGTTCTCAAGGAGATATTCCCTTCCCTGCTTTTCAATGGGAGAAGACAGCCTGCCCTGACGGTTTTCCATCAGAATTGCCAGCCAGTTCAGAATACTGTAACTCTCTGACGAGAGATTCATGATACTCAATCCGTCAGTCTCGATTTCATAACGGTTGGCGTATCCGTCAGTGCCCTCGCTGCAGGCCCATTCCTTCGCAAGATCCTGATTCTCCGTGCAGTAGAAGCCGAGGCCGTAATCATTGTACTTCTTGCCTTTCCCGTAAACAGGATGCTCCAGAATACTCGGTGACCCGTGATAAAGAATCCGTCTGCTCATAAGCTTTACCTCCTGTAGATCTACATACTAATTATACTTCTACAGAAGTATAGTTTCAACATGAATCACAACCTTCAGTACAGTATCCAGTAACGTAATCAGTCATTCCGAAGATACTCCACGAAATCCTGAGGGCTATCAAAGCAGGAACAGACAACCGCCCATTTCGCCGCCGGCGTTGACGAGACCGACACTATGTCAAACCTGTCAAAGGCCATAACAATCTACAGATCCTGCGGAATAATCTCTCGAGACACGTGGTAAGGGCTGACCATCTTCGTACATATCCACCGAGGATTATAAAAAGAGCCAGGCACACCGCATTCAGTCGACGTCTATAATTTCGTGTATGACACCACGCCCTTCGTCGAGAGCTGCTATGCCGCGTCTCAGATGAGCCATGTTGCTCTCCGAGAAGAACGGGTCGATGTCGAATTTCTCTTCCATCACCGTAACCGACGACGCCTTCTCACCGTTCATAGAGGAAGGGAGATTACCATTCTTTACCGTTTCGCTCATATACCGCCTCCGCACTACCATGGTAACAGACGGAGGATAAACAGAGAACGACTTGTCCCCATTCAGCACACTTCTGACAGACAAAACCCATCCGGAGAGGGAAAAAGAGGAATTTTCAAAGAAAATTGAAAAATCTTCTCCAGAATTTTGACATTTTTCAGAAAAAAAGTGGTTAGATAATAGGAGACGAAATATGAAAAGACTCACCTTCCTGATTCTAGCCCTATTACTGGTGCTTCCGCTGAGTGCCTGGTATGCTCCGTCATTCACCGTAGGATGCGGAGTGAATACACTCGTCCTCGATAAGAAAGCGTACCAGTCCGTGAAGACCGGACTTGAACTCGGACTCGTAGGAATAAAGATAAAATCCTTTACGCTCTCGGTACCTCTGACAATAGCACATGTAACAAAGTCCATGGAAAACAAAGGACTGTTATCTCCGTCGTTCTTCAAGGCTTCGATAGGAATCGAAGGACTACTCGAAGGACTAGTCGAAGGCGAGAGAATCGGAGCAAGCGCAGCCCTCTATTACGGCTACGAAGACTACACGGACGAGAAGGCTGTCATGCTCTATCTCGAAGGACGAGTTGCCGCACACTACAGGATATCGAAATACTTCTCGCTGATGGTTCCGGTATCTTATACATATACACCCGAGGGAAACGAAGTATCTGTAAGCCTCGCAGTAAGAATAGGAGGTGACCTCCTATGATGATCATCACACTCCTTTTATCCCTTGTACTCCTGCTCTTCCCGTCATGCTCTCCCGAGAGCACAGTCAACAAGAGGGATATCTACCTCGTAACAGTAGCAGATGATTTCTATTCCTCCACGTCGGAGCGTAACACCCTCAAGACCGTCGTAACAGATCAGGCTGCCATAATCAGCCAGATTTCCACACTCAGTGACAACGTACACATCTACGCCTTCACGTCCCAGAACGGAAAGAGGTATTACTCAACGCATCCGAAGTTCGAGCCAGTCGACCAGAAAGGAAACAAGGTCGACGCATCCTCCTCTTCATTCGACCATTTCAATTACATAGCCGAAAGTGCGGAAAGCACAGATGACTGGACAATGAATACCGTCCTCGAAAAAATCGGCGAAATCAACAGCTCTTCAGACGACCTAATCATATTCACCTACTCGGGACACGGAGAAAGCGGAACAGGTGACTTCATCACCAATGCCAATCACGATCCGTACGTTACTACAGACAAGCATACAGTACTCGACGTGTTTTCCAAACTCCTGGGAAAGAAGGTATTCTTCCTCGACTCCTGTTACTCCGGTAATTTCATCAATTCCTCATCATTCGTCACTAAGGATACCTTCAGTTCAGACGAGGACAAATACACAGGAGAAGACACCCTAACAGCTGTAAAGACCAGCAGCCTCGAAAAGACAGCAAAGACGCAGGAGAACTTCTGGATAATGGCATCTGCAGGAAAGAACCAGGCTGCAAGCGACTCACTCAGTGCCGGAGACTCGACAGTTCAGAGCCACTACGGAGCATTCACTTACTACCTTCTCAAGGCCCTCGGCTACGACATGGACACGAACGAAGCGAAGAAGGACACCTCCTCCCTCACATTCTACGGAATATATTCGTATATCCGCTCCGCCTTCCCGTCCTCCGAGTTAGATATCCAGACGCCTCGCGTAAGCCTCAAGAGACTCGACATCCGTCTGAGATGACGAAGGGGGTGTTACAAAAGTCAAAAATCTGAGCAACACTCCTTTTGTTATTTTATTAAATGATAATAAATTAAAAAAATTGAGGGTGTAACAAAATCGTACTTTTGTAACACCCCCAGTGTCGTCCATTTCATCTCAGGGTAATATCAGGGCACCAGTATCTCCGCCTTTATATAACCGATATACTGCTCTTCCTGTCCCCCCGTTTCATAATAATTTCCTGAAGAGTCTTTTGAAGCAGGATTGACAGTGATTGTTATCAAAGCCGGAGAAGTGTATATTTTGTCTGTTGCTGCAGGATTGAATGTAACCGTTCTGCCTGAAGTTGGTGAAAGACGAACACTTGCAGAACTGAATGTAAGTGTCTTAATGTTCGTTCCTTTTCCTTTATTTGCCGTAACAGTGACATCATAGTTCAGACCGTTTGCTGAACCGCTCGTCGCACTCCAAAGCATAAAACCTGCGCTGTCCGGATTATCCTTTGTTGTATCATCACTCCCTACAAAGGAAAGTCTGATTGTAACATTTTCCCTGTCGCTGTTCATTTTCCAGTGAAGGTAGAGACTAGCAGTAAGGACCTGATTATTGGAAGTGCTTGCTTCGACAATCGGGAAAATAAACCTGTTGGTTTTTCC
>CAVFVX010000038.1:0-18605 GCA_963626075.1 Acutalibacteraceae bacterium | reverse complement strand
TCGACTATGCTGCGTCCCGTGAGATAGCCGTAGAGGAATCCAGCGGCATATGTGTCTCCGGCGCCAGTCGTGTCCATCGGAGTGACCGAGCCGTAGCTCTCAATCTTCGTAATCGTCCTGTGGTCAGATATGAACGAACCCTTCTTGCCGTTCTTCACAATCGATATCGGGCAGAGCTTTCCGAGGCTTCTGCAGCACTCGTAGGGATCGTAGTTGTCCATGAGGTATCTTGCTTCCTCGCTGTTAGCGAAGACGATGTCGCAGTAAGTGGATATGAGTTCATGAAACTTCGCTCTGTAGCGGCCGACGGCAAAGGGGTCAGCGACATCGAAGGCCACGAGCTTGCCCTTCTCCTTGAAGAGCTTCATCGCCTTCATGACGGCGTTCTTCTGGTTCTCGGTGTCCCACATGTATCCGGTGAAATAGAAAATGTCGGCGCTGTCGGCAACACTCTCATCCACATCATCTGCAGTGAAGAGCCTGTTTGCCCCGAGATAGGTGTTCATCGTCCTTTCCTTGTCATCGGTGAGGAGGATTATGGATGTACCCGTGACGCCGTCCTTCTTGCTCACAAGATGGTCGACGACACCGCTCTCCCTGAGCTTCGTTCTGTACATGTTTCCGAGTTCGTCCTCTCCGACGCTTCCCGCGAGAATCGATCTGACGCCGAGGGATGCGAGAGTGACCATGGTGTTCGGACAGCTGCCGCCGCAGGAGTACCTTACGTTCCTGTCCTTCGTATGGTCGACAATCTCCTTCTGCTTCTCCGTGTCGATAAGGAGCATTGTGCCCTTGTTGAGGCTGAGCTCGTCCAGATCCTTCTCCGTGACGGAGCATATATAATCTATTAATGGGTTTCCTATTCCGTATACACCTGACATGAGAAAAGTATAAAGCCTGAAGGCGCTCTTAACAACAATTCTTGTTTAATTTTCCCTCCTCTCTTGACAGACACTAGATGTGAGTTTTTAACACGTTTTTAACATTTTTGCACAATAAGGAATTAGAAGGTGAAAAACTCTGATTGTGAAATTAGTAACCGTACATCTGTGCGATAACTAACACCGATAACTAACTATTTGTGTAATAAAGAATAATTAAGTTATTCTGTTTACTAAATTCATTAATAATTATATAGGTTTTTAATATATTACATACCTGTTTCCGGAATGTGAAAAACGTCCGGAAACAATAGTTTTTAACATTTTTTTCACAATCGGGAATGTACTTTTCCTCAGTGCTGTAAATAGCTGAAAGATATGGAATTGCAGAGTCCTTTATTTTTTGGTCTCCGCTCATGCTCTAGTGTCCCGCACCTCCGTCGGGGCACACAAAGGCGCTGTATATCGTGTTTTCGTTCACCGTGAAACAGATACACAATGCGCCTTGAAAACATGTTGTTCCTTTCCCGTCAGAACATGTAGATCTTTCTCAGTACCTGCTGGAGCTCCCTGACATTCCCCTTCCAGTTCTTCTTCATGAACGGAGAGAAGTCATCGATGCGGCTGTGTTTCACCTTATGACATCTTTCATAGTGTCTAATGATTTCCGGGATATCCTCCGGGTGCTGCCTGAGAGGCCTGATTGTGAAGCTGAACGAGGAGATGCGGTAGTAGAAGTCCTCCCTGAGTTTCTTCTTCTCCACGAGTTCCTCGAGCGGCACGTGAGAAGCCGTTATGAGTCTGAAGCTGGATTTCCTTTCGTTGTCCTCGCCCGAGGCCCTGTAGCGTCCGGTCTCGATTGTGTCGAGAAGCTTAGACTGGGTCTCCTCGGAGAGATTCTCGATTTCGTCGAGGAAGAGTGTGGAATGGTTTGCCTTCGCGAGAAGTCCCTCTCTTGCCTTCACTGCTCCCGTGTAGGCTCCCTCGGTGTGTCCGAAGAGGGCGCTGTCGATGAGGGAGGAAGAGAGATTTGCGCAGTTGATGTACACGATTTCTCTCGCCTTCCTTGCTCCGAGCGAATGGATCAGATTCGCTGCCATCGTCTTACCCGTGCCCGTTTCACCGTATATGTGCGTCGGAACATCCGAAGAGGACGCGAGTATTATGTTGTTCCGGAGTACTGCGGCATCCCTGCTGTTTCCCGCAATGTACTTTTCAAGGAGAATCCTGAGCGAGACTGTTCTCCTGAGGTCCTCTAGGAGCTCTCTGAGTTCTATGGCCTTCAACGGCAGAATGTGGAACTTCACGGACGGCATGTCCATGAAATGCATCCAGAGGCACTTGTTTGAAAGAACAAGGAGCGGTACGTTCGGCAGCAGCACATCGGCGGCTCTCCTTATCTCCTTCTCGTCGTCGGATATGAGTATGACGGCGTCTTCCTCTTTCCAGTTGTGATTTCCGATATTGTCGGAACAGACGGACAGATTTTCAGCTTCCTTCATCGAGGTCCTTATGTCCTCGATGAGAGTCGGGTTGTTTCCGAAAATGAAAATATTCATCCGGGTACGGGCACCTTTCCGGGCCCTTCCTCCTTTTGTGGATATTTCTTTCGTGATATGAATCGTTTTCACTGACTCCGAATCGGCAGAATCCTCTTCTGCGTCATCAATCCGTTAAAGCTGTCTGTCTGCCTGGTCCCTCCCCCGCGCACTCGGCGTGTGTTCAATACAGGCTGTCCGCCGACAGCCCGTGTACTGCTATTTTTAAGGGACAAAACAGAAACCGTCAAGAGAAAGGTGAAATGTAAAATCCGGCGGATGGAATGTAAGAATCAGTGGAGAAGGGTCTGTATTGCCGCTGCCGTGTATATGCTCGACGTCTCGGCGCGGAGTATGTTTGTCCTGAGGAGAACCGGAACCGCTCCCGCTTCCTCGGCCTTTCCGCATTCATCGTCCGAAAAGCCGCCTTCGGGTCCTATGAAGCATGATACGACTCCGTCTTTATCGAAGACTATGTCCCTGAGTGAGAGCGTGCTGCCGCGTAACGCCTGGTGGAGAAGGAGAATCTTACCTTCCGCTTTTCCGAGAGCCTCGTCGAAGTCCAACGGGCCTTCGAGTGACGGGGCCTTTCCTCCGCACTGCTGTACGGCTTCGGAGAGTATGACGCCGAGGCGCTCCCTGTCATGGGCGGAGAAATCCTTCTCCTGGCAGTAGGTGCTTCTTACGAAGACTATCCTCCTTACTCCTATCTCGGTGAGGGCTCTTACGACAGTCTCGTTCTTCTTTCCCTTGAGAACCGATATGTACATGTCAATGGGGGCGAAGGCGCTTCTGTAGCCTGAGAGGGAGTCAAGGAGTGTCTCCTCGGGATTCTCCGTCGGTTCAAGTGACAGGTTCCCTCCGGGGAGAATCGTTGCCCTGTAGTAGTTTTCCCTGACGTCCTTTGCTGTGAAGACTGTACCTTCCTCCAGTCTCAGAACCTTCTCCAGATACTGCACTTCACGCTTCTTCAGCGTGTAGATGCTTTCGCCGGAAAATGTCCTGTCGAGAAGGAATACGCGCATTATTCGTTGCTCTCTGCTGCCTTGAGGGCGTTGACTTCCTCAACCGTTATTCCGCTTTCGATGACTTCTATGGCCTTGCTGAGCTGTCTGTCGAAGTCGGGGTCGGCAACGGGGCGCTTGTCGTAGTCGAGGGAGTAGATGTACTCGTTTCTCATGAGAAGACACAGGAGGCTCTCGGGAACTCCGCTGTCCTTGTAGTACTCTGCGAATGCAAGGATGTTCTCCTTTGAATACTCGGGGTACTCCTCAAGCCAGGCTTCGAGATGGTCCTCCTTGAGGAATTCGGCATAGGCCTCCATCTCCTCGTCCGTATAGTCCTCCGTCTCGACGACGTAGTCGGGTGTGATTCCCACTTCGTGTATCGACTTTCCGCTCGGAGTGTAGTAGTTGGCGACTGTCAGATTGAGATACCCGCCCATGAACGATACCGAGTACTGCATGATTCCCTTGCCGTAGGTCTGTGAGCCGACGACGATTGCCCTGTCGTTGTCCCTGAGCGCTCCGGTGAGAATCTCGCTTGCACTTGCCGTTCCGCCGTTGACGAGAAGCACGACGGGGAAGGATGAGTCGACTGCATTCTGGTCGTTGGAGTAGTAGACAGTGTCCTTGTTGTTGGAGCCTTCCTTGAACTTCGTCGTCATCAGGACCTTTCCGTCCTCGACGAACATGTTTGCGATGCTCAGAGACGAGTCGACGACACCGCCGCCGTTGTTCCTGAGGTCAATGATGAGGCTCGTCGCTCCGTCGGAAATGAGGCTTTCAACATCTTCCTTCACGCTGTCGTAGGTCGTCTTCGAGAACTGGGTTATGGCAAGGTAGCCGATGTTCCCGTTGAGGATGGTCTTCGAGGTTGTGGGAGTGGTTATCTCCTCGGGCATGAGGGTGATGTCAAATACCGCCGAACCGCGGTGCACGGTAAGAGTGATGGATTCACCCTCCGTTCCCCTTATCTTCTTGCTTGCGTCGGTTGCATTGAGCTCGGAGATATCTTCTCCGTTGACATGGCTTATCATATCACCGGCTCTGAGTCCCGCGCGGTCCGCCGGACCTCCGGGGAAGGGGGATGTGATGATGACCATGTATGTCGAGGGGTCGTCCCAGTCTATGTAGGAGGGATTGACCTTCGTGAGGTATGTTCCGATTCCGACGTACTTGCCGTCGCTGTCTTCCTTGTATTCCTCAGCCTCGTCGGGCGTGACGTAGTAGGAATACTTGTCTCCGAGGGAGTCGATCATTGCGGAGATGACTGCATTCTTCATGGCAGTGTTGTCGATGTCGTACAGGTAGTTGGCGTCAAGGTAGCTGTAGAGGTTGCCGAGAGCGTAGAGCATCTCCGTGAGGGATGCCGCATTGGCTGCACTTTCCTGGGTTGCGGAGGAATACTGGGCTGAAGGTGTGATGTATTTCTCGAAGGATGGGGCCGAGAAAACCAGTGAAGCCGAACATAGGGCGATGATGAGTACAACCGTCAGTTTTTTCATAATGTCTATCATAATCCTCTTTTTACAAAAGAGGGATTCTCTTTTCTGTATATTATGTGTTGTTTTTCAACCCGCCGGATTCCTCTGTCTCCGCTTCCTCCTGCCAGCTTTTCCCGTCTTCTCCGGCTTTTCTTCCCCGCGAAAGGAGGATTACGGGCGGATGATGCTGTTCTGCCGGATTTAAGCATAGCTCCTAACAAAGTTCTGAAACTGACATTAGAAAACACTTTCCCTTTCTCAAAATTCTGGATAGGTTATCATAATCCTGTTTCGGGAGTTTCATGGACTCGTTCGCGAGCTCCTTCTTCCTCCCGTGCGGAAAGTGTCCCGCAATATCTGCTCTCGGGGGGATGGAGAATTGTTAAAAGAGACTCAAACGGATATACTTTCCCCATGGTTCTGTTTGTTGATTATCCGAGCTGGCTTTCCCCCTATGTGATTGAGGGACTTCCCGTCAGGTGGTATGCCGTCATGTACATATTCGCCTTCGGGACTGCGTACTTTCTCTATTCGAAGACGACTGCGGCCGACAGGACGATAAGGGCGAAGAAGGAGACAATCGACGACTTCTATCTCACGGCAATAATCGCACTGCTTGTCGGGGCGAGACTCGGGTCCTGTTTCTTCTACGACGATGCGGTGTACTACCTCACGCATCCCTGGATGATCTTCTGGCCCTTCAGAAACGGACGCTTCACCGGGCTTCCCGGAATGAGCTATCACGGGGGAGTCATCGGAGCCTTCATCGGCGGCGTGATCTATGCGAAGGTGAAGAAGCTGGACTTCCTGAAGATGGCGGACCATGTGGCACTCTCCATTCCCTTTGCATACACCTGGGGAAGACTCGGAAACTTCTTCAACGGTGAACTCTACGGCAGAATCACCACCTCTCCCCTCGGAATGGTATTCCCGGATGCGGAGAAATTCAGCACGAACCTCCAGTGGGTGAGGGATTTCTGCGACAGGATAGGGATGGAATATACCCTCGGGGACTACGTCAATCTTCCGCGCTGGCCGAGTCAGCTTTTCGAGGCCTTCTTCGAGGGCATCGGCGTCGGTCTCTTCCTGTGGCTCGTCGTCAGGAGAATCAAGAAGAAGAGAGACCAGGCGGACGGCACCATCCTCTCGTTCTATCTCATCGGCTACGGTGTCGTGAGATTCATAATCGAATACTTCAGACAGCCCGACAGTGATATCGGGTACGTGCTCTCCTTCGGGGAGAAGAGCACGAACATATATGTCTTCGAAAGTCTGGGAAACATCTCGAAGGGACAGGTCTTCTGCTTCCTGATGATTCTCGGCGGAATCCTCCTCTTTATATTCAGCAGTTTGAAAAGGAAAAAGATCAATGATAAACGAAAGAGTTGAAGAAATCAGAAAGATCATGAGGGAGCAGGGCCTCAGTGCCTGGTACATCAGCGGTACGGACCCTCATCAGAGCGAATACGTCGCGGCAAGATGGAGAACAAGGGAGTTCATCTCCGGATTCACGGGAAGCGCCGGTACTGTCATCATAACACTCGACAAGGCGCTTCTCTGGGTTGATTCACGTTACTACATCCAGGGTGCGGATCAGATAAAGGGAACGGAGTACATCCTCATGAAGACGGGAGAGGAAGGTGTGCCTAAGCCTCTCGAGTGGATGTGCTTCAATCTCGAGAAGAAGGCAGTTGTGGGAGTAGATGCCGCAACCATCTCCATTGACGAATTCAATTCCTTCTCGAAGGCTCTCAAGGCTGTCGGAATGTCGCTTGTGGCAACCGAGGATTTCTTCCTCCCGGTGTGGAAGGACAGACCGGCTCTCCCCTTCAGCAAATGCGTGAGCATGAGCGACGAGTACGCTGGCTTCACGCGCTCTGCAAAGATCAACTTCGTCAGAATAAAGATGAGACAGAAGAGCGTCGACTGGACCTTCATCGCGTCAATCGACGATATCGCATGGCTTACGAATCTCCGCGGAGACGACATCCCGTGCAACCCCGTGTTCATGTCGTATGCCTTCATCTCCTCCGACAAGGCCGTTCTCTTTGTAGACAGGAACCGCTTCAGCGATGAGCTTCTCAAGACTGTCAGCGCGGACTTCGAGATAAGACCCTACGAGGATGCAGCGAAGGATCTTCCTTCCCTCACTTCAAAGGGAGTCGGGCTCTACTCTTCAAAGAAGGTGAACTACTCCTTCGCATCCACTCTCTGCAAGAAGAAAAACATCGACGAGACCGACATAACGACAAACCTCAAGGCAAGGAAGAATCCCGTGGAGATGGAGGGCATGAGAAGAGCCCACTTCCTCGACGGTGTCGCATTCGCCAACTTCATGGCATCCATCGATCCCCTCGGCTCCTACACGGAGCTCGAGATAGCACGCCGCTTCGAGGATGAGAGAAAGAAGATGGAAGGCTATCTCGGACCTTCCTTCGAGCCCATCTCGGCATTCAACGAGCACGGTGCTGTCGTACACTACAGTCCGAGTCCGGAATCCGACAAGAAGGTCGAGGGACAGGGACTGCTGGTTCTCGACACTGGAAGCCAGTTCGAGTTCGGTACGACCGACCTCACACGTACTCTCCTCTTCGGTTCCGAGGCTACCGAAGCACAGAAGAAGGACTACACTCTTGTCCTCAAGGGTCACCTGGCACTTGCAAGGCAGATATTCCCCAAGGGAACAGTCGGCACCCAGCTCGATACCCTTGCCAAGCAGTTTCTCTGGTGCTCGAGCGAGACATACTACCACGGCACTGGCCACGGTGTGGGATGCCGCCTCAATGTCCACGAGGGACCGATGAACGTCTCCTCGAGGCTCGTCGACGTACCTCTCGAGACGGGAATGGTCATATCCGACGAACCGGGTGTCTACAAGGCGGGACGCTACGGAATAAGAATCGAGAACCTCATCGCCGTCCAGAGCTTCGACAAGACGGAGTTCGGCGAGTTCTACAACTTCGAGGTTCTCTCGATGGTTCCCTATGAGAGGAAGCTCATCGACGTGAGGTACCTCACGGATGTGGAAATCCAGCAGATAGATGCCTATCACCAGTGGGTCAGGGAACAGCTCATAGACTACGTCTTCGAAGAGACGAAGCCCTGGCTGGAGGAGGCTACGGCTCCTCTCAGAAGAGACTAGACCGGAAAGAGGCAAAATAGGAAAATAAGAGGGAGAGAATCTCTCGAAGGAGTCATACATGGTTGAACCTTTAAAGAAAAACGGAATCATCAGGAGACAGGGACCCGTCGTCCTCGTAATCATGGACGGTGTCGGTTTCGGTAAGTATAAGGAAGGAGATGCAGTCGCTTCGGCAGTGACGGGCAATCTCGACAAGTTCTATGCAACATGCCCGTGGACGAAGCTCAAGGCACACGGAACAGCGGTAGGTCTTCCCACCGATGCAGATATGGGAAACAGCGAGGTAGGACACAATGCAATGGGCTGCGGCCGTGTATTCGACCAGGGCGCAAAGCTTGTCGCATCCTCAATCGAGAGCGGGAAGATGTTCCAGGGAGACACGTGGAAGAAGCTCGTCGAGAACGCGAAGAAGAACAACTCGACTCTCCACTTCATCGGACTTTTAAGTGACGGCAACGTACACTCCCACATCAACAACCTCAAGGCAATGGTTGTCGAAGCGAAGAAGGAAGGCGTGAAGAAGGTAAGAGTCCACGCACTCCTCGACGGCAGAGATGTCGGAGAGATGTCCGCACTCGACTACTTCGATCCGTTTGCAGAGTTCCTTAAGGAGCTCTCTGCTGATGGAACATTCGATGCAAAGATTGCTTCCGGCGGCGGCAGAATGGTCATCACCATGGACCGCTACAATGCCAACTGGGATATGGTCAGGAAGGGATGGGAGACTCATGTTCTCGGAGAGGGCAGGTACTTCGAATCCGCACACGAGGCCATCGAGACACTGAGAAAGGAGACGGGGGCAATCGATCAGGATCTTCCTCCGTTCGTCATCGCAGAGAACGGAAAGCCCGTCGGAACAATCGAGGACGGAGACTCGGTCATCCTCTTCAACTTCCGCGGCGACCGTGCAATCGAGATTTCACGCGCCTTCCAGGAGAAGGACCTCAAGGAATTCGACAGAAAGAGATTCCCGAAGGTTGAATATGCCGGAATGATGGAATATGACGGCGACCTTCATATTCCTACGCAGTATCTTGTGTCACCTCCGGCTATCGACAGGACAATGGCTGAATACCTCTGTGCAAGCGGTATGAAGCAGTTCTCCATCTCCGAGACACAGAAATTCGGACATGTCACATACTTCTTCAACGGCAACAAGTCCGGCAAGTTCGACGACAAGCTCGAGGAGTATGTCGAGATTCCTTCCGACATCGTTCCCTTCGAGGAGAGACCCTGGATGAAGTGTGCAGACATCACGGACAGAGTCATAAAGGAAATCGAGAGCGGTAAGTGGGACCTCATCAAGCTCAACTACCCCAACGGCGACATGGTCGGACACACGGGTGTCTATGAAGCAGTCGTCTGCTCCATGGAAGCAATGGACCTTCAGCTCGGAAGAATGAAGGCTGCTGTCGAGAAGGCGGGCGGCGTTATGGTCATCACTGCAGACCACGGCAATGCCGACGACATGTACGAGCATGCGAAGGACGGCTCTGTGAAGATGAAGGCAAACGGAGACCCCAAGCCCAAGACAAGCCATTCTCTCAACCCCGTACCGTGCATCATCTACGATCCGCAGTACAACGGAGAGTATTCGCTCGAACTGAATGAAGGTCTCGGAATCTCCTCGATTCCTGCAACTCTCATGAACTTCCTCGGCTTTGATGCTCCGTCCGACTACGACAAGTCAATCATCAATCTGAAGAAGTAACCATCTTCTGCTTACTAATGGTGCTCCACTTTCAAAGGTGGAGCATTTTAATCACAGGCTCAAAGATATGTCACAGGCTGCACTGACGGCAGTGCCTTCAGGTACTCCTCGACGTTGACGTAGGCAATGTCGCCGTCCCTTGTCGTTTCTCCCCTGTAGAGGACGCTGCGGCTCTTTATGTTTCCGTAGAAGTGTCTTGTGATTCTGAGTTTCTCTTCGTCTGTGAGGTGGCGGTACTGTTTTGCGTTACGTTCCGTGCTGTGTTTTATCTCGTAGAGGTCGCAGCCGCCGTTCGTGCTGTCGAAGACGACCATGTCGAATTCCCCGACTGCGAACTTGAGAACGAATACCTCCCTGTCGGGTCTAGAAAGCTTTGTCTCGAGAAGAACGATGTCCTCAAGCATCCTTCCCTTTATCTCGGAGAGGATGCGGTTCGTCACGTAACTCCTGGTGTCCCAGTCGAGAGATTCGAAATACTGGTCGGAGAGGAGGCTTTTCACGAGAGCCTCGGCCTGGGCGTATCTGAGTCCGGGCTGGGAGATGAGTACTCTCCTGGATTTTTTTCTCGTCTCACCGACCGAGACGACATCAACGTATTCGATGAGATCGAGTAACTTCAGATACTCTTCGATTTCGGAAGCTGCTGCATCGTCGAGTCTCACTGTCTGCTCGTCCCTGTTTCTTATTTCAAGCATCTCCTTCAGCCTTTCTGTGAAGGAGGAAATGTCTACCGGATCCATGAGGTCTACGGGAAGGGAAGGATCCTTTCTGAGGTTGTTGCGTGAAATCGCGAGGTCTGAGGATCTGAAGTCACGCGTCAGCACCTCTTCCGTGAAGCTGTGGTTGATGTCCTCTATGACTCTGTTGACTGCACTTGTCAGCTCATTCTTTCTGTAGAGTTCGTAAAGGGACCTGAAATGGGTGCCGTTTCTGTAGAATGCCAGGGAATGCTGTATATTGGAAGCAATCGCGGAGTTGACATACTTATCTGCAGCTTCCGTGTTCTGGAAGGGGGACTGTGCGTTGTAGTCAGTTCCGCCGGGGCACATTGTTCCTCCGTAACGGATGTACTCATCAACTCCCCTGACTGTGAGAACCGTTTCGAATTCCCTGTAGGGAATGAATGTCGTATGGAGGGTGATTGTTCTGTCGTAGAGCTCATCGTCCTCGCTGAGTATGAAGCCGAGGGAATCTGTACCCGAGAGGATTATCCTGATACCGGAGGATGCGAAGATGTCGCTCAGAACCGCTGCTCCCTCGATGAAGTCCTCAAGGAGAGTCACCTCATCGATGAGGATGTATCTGAAGCCGAGGCCCTGGAGCTTCTTCAGGTCCCTTGATAGAGAAGAAAGCGTATCGGTTTCCCTGATTTTTATGTATGCTGTCTTCTCTTTTTCATCTTCATTCATGTTTTCAATAAGCTGCCGCATCAGGGTTGTCTTACCTGACCTGCGGAGACCGTAAAGTATGAATACCCTGTCACAGACATCCCTGTGGATGTAGTCGTCAAGGCTTTGGTATATCTCCCTCTTCCTGAAGCCGGCAACGGGAAGGGTCAGCGTCAACAGATTCTCCCCGGTCACGACATCTGTAAGAAAGACGGGACTCTCTGCTTCCGCCTTTTTCAGCTTCGATATTTCCCTGTCGATTGCCTCTCTCTTCTCTATTTCCTTTCGTACGTTTTCAAGGTCACTGAATGGGATGTACTTCTCCTTCAGCTTTCCTTCGACGTATGTCCTGAGGTAGTAGTAATCCTTTCCTCTGATTGTCTTTTTGGATATCGAGCCGGAGGGAAGGTTCTTCCTTTCCTCTTCAAGAGTATTCATTTGCCTTTTGTATTCAGTATCTGTCATGAACTTATTATACCATGTTATACCATGTTGACAAGATAACATGGTATAATGCCCTTCGGCGACACAAGTGTCCGGTCTTGGTGATGTGCATCGTGCTCTGTAAGGCAGTAAGAAAGCCCCGGAAATGCTCCCGGGGCTCCCGATGTGTAATTAACCGTCTTCTGTGATGGAGACGTCTGACGGCTTCTTACATCAGAGGATAAGTTGAGTAGCTGTACTCTACTGCTGTCTTTCCCGTCATCTCTATTCTGTATGTACCGCTCTTGTTGATGACATCGAGCTGACTCGGGAATGAGATGGATGCAGTTCCCTGACCGTACGGAAGTGTGACGGAGATGGTGCCTGTACCATTGTAAGCGACATACTGGAGCGGGTCTGTTCCGAGATATCCGGTCTTTCCTGCTCCGCTTCCGGCATCTGCAAACACAGAAAGAGCGGTTCCTGTTTTTACAATTATGTCTCCCATCGAAGAAGAACTGAGCGTGACTGAAGATATTGTGATGGATCCGGCATTTTGGTTTTTAGTTGCACTGTAAGGCGAGAGAACTTTTGTTCCGTTTGCCTCATATGTCTGCTGGCTTCCCCAGTCACCCCACCAGTCTCCGCCGAATGAGCTGTTTGCTGCCGTGATGTTTGTCTTGAGGTAGTTAGTCACAAGGCTCATGATCACACTCTCGGTGATGGGAGTATAGACAGTCGTTGTCTTCTTCGTCTCTGCACCGCTGGAAGACTTGACTGTGAAGGTTACCGTACCGTTCTTGAGGATGGTTACGTTGCCTTCGCTGTCGACAGTTGCCACCGACTCGTCGGATGAGGAGTAGGAGAGTGTCTTGATTGTTGCATCTGTCGGGAGAACCGTGGTCTTTATCGAGAGACCTGTTGTTCCGACGGGAATGTACTCGTTGAGTGCGAATTCCTGTACGCCTGTGTCGAGGACTGAGACAACACGGAAGTAGATTGTCTTGCTGTACTTCTTGCCGCCGTTAGCCGTCACCTCAAGCGTGAGGGCGTTGGCATCTGCGTCGTAGCCGTCAACCTGCTTCATGTCGGATGTAAGCTCGACTGATGTACCGTCCTTGACCCACTGGCCGTTGACGTACCACTTCGTAGCTTCTGCGCCTTCGATGGCGGCAGGAATAGCGAGTGTGACGGGAGATTCGGGTGTTACTGTTATATCTGACGTAGCGGGATCCGTTCCCTTCACAATCTGGAGTGTGAGGTTCTCGATAGTCGGCTGTACGAGAGTGATGGTCGGCTTCGAGGGTGTATACTCCTCAGAGGATGCGCTAAGAGCGGAGCTGTAGTCTGCATACTCTGTCGAAGTTGCCTTCACGCTGTAGCTGTAGCTCCAGCCTGCCGTGATATCCCTGTCGTTGTAGGAGGTGCTGACGACAGTTGTAAGGAGCGTTGCATCTCCTCCGTTCACGCTTCTGTAGATTTCGTAGCTGTCTGCATACGCAACTTCGCTCCACTGCAGTGATATGTAGCTCTGCGCTGTCTCGCTGTCCTTCTCTGTCGTAACGGCAACCGAGGGAGTCGAGAGATTGACTGTGACTTCACCGACTTCAGCTGAAGCCTTCTCACCGTTCTTCATTGTATCTGTTGATTCGACGGAGATGGTTGCCTTACCGGGCTTCTTTGCGTAGATGATGGCGCTGTTGTTGATCTGGGAGAGCGAAAGCGTCTCGCTGTCAGATACCTTCCACTCAACAGAGGAAATCGTGGCATTGTCCGGTGTGACGGATGCCGTGAATGTCATCTTGTCGTTGTATTCGACTGCGCTCGTGGGAACTGTGCCGTCGACGGTGATTCCCGTGACGAGAGTCTTCGTTACGATGCTCGTCTTGCTGACTTCGGTGATCTTTCCTCTCTTCGTCGTACCGTATACCTCGGCTCTGTACTTTCTTCCGGACTCAAGACCGGTGAAGGTGTAGTCGACTGTCGTTCCAGTTCCGGTAACTTCACCGCTGAGCTCGACAGAGCCCGCTTCGACGGAGGTGACTGAATCATAGAGGGTGATGTTGAGTGTGGAGTAGAGCTGGTTGCCCCTCGAGCCTTTTGCCGTGACGGATATCGTCACCGAGTGCTCCGGGTCCTCATCTCCGTATTTTCCAGATACGTTCACATAGCTTGCGTATGCAGGGGCATTGGCCTGCGTGACAGTGAAAGTGTCGGTGTCATTTGCGTCTACGACGGATGTCTGACCAGCGTAGACCTGGAAGTCCACGAAGCCCAGTTCCATGACGACCTCGTCTCCGCTCTTTATCTTGAAGAATCCGATGAATCCGTTGGAGACTGGGATGTCATCTGCGGTGAAGGTATAGCTTACGGCTTTGTCTGGAGCTGTCTGGGGAGCTGTGAGAAGTGTGTCTTCATAACTCTCTCCGTCCTCCAAGGAGACTCTCTTGTAGAATTCGATTGTGAGGGGACCGGATTCATACATGTCCTTGAAGTAGCCTTCGCTCTTCACGGCATCCTCCCAGTTGAGGGTGACGCTTACTGTTCCCGTTCCTTCTCCCGTCACGGCTTCGAGCTGTACCGTTGCCGTGTTCTCCGTGTTTGCATATACCGTGATGTCCGCTTTTCCCGTGCTTACCGTCTGGCCGTTGAGTGTTCCCGTTACCGAGAGCGTGTAGTCACCGACCTTCACATCCTCGAACTCGAGGGAGGCACGTGTGCTTCTCGCCTTGTAGCTGCGCTCGCTGTCTTCCTTGCTTGTGAGGGTTGCCTCGTAGCTGTCGGCAGCGAGGAAGGAGGACGGAAGAACCGTTCTTGTATTTGTTCCGTCGATTATCGAGAGTCTGACTGTGCCTGTGGCTTCCATGACAGCCTGGGCTTTTTCTTCGGAAAGGTTGACTTCGCATCCCGCGAGAAGGAGTACTGCAAGAGGCAGTACGAGCCATGATCTTCTTTTCATAGTATTCCCTTTTTTCTTCTTCAAAAAAGGTGCAATTCCAGCACCCGTGGGAAAATATCGTGAAAAGAAGGATAAAGGTCAAGAGAAGAGGGCGCACTTTCGGGAAAAGTGCACAAAAAGACAGAAAGATGTCTTTTTCGTATTGTCATTTCTTTGGAAATCAAACAGTTATGATTCTTTTCTTAGAAACTGTCGCCTACGTTGACTACGAGGATGACCGTGCCCGTTATGTAGAGTACGGGAGAGAGAATAGCCGACCAGAGAAGACCGATGTGACTTGTGTACAGTCCGCCGATGAGAAGTATGAAGGCAATCGACCGCTTTATGTTGAGTGCCGTCTTGTCCTTGACCGCTATTACTATGAAGGTGACCACGGCGGTGATGTAGATTACGAGTACCGCTATCTGGAGATAGACTTCATAGAGGGACATGTTTATCTCGGTCTCTCCCATGTACGACGAGACGGGAATGGCTGCCGAAATCAGGAAAGATACGGCAAGGAATGCCAGGTTGTACAGTCCTATGTGGGACGAGGAGAAGCCGAAGTACCTGAGGGACGACACAAGGAACATCGAGGCTGCGGCGAGGAGCGAGAAGCGCTCGAGCACTAAAAGCTGCAGCGGATACTCGAAGAAGTAGCCCATGCTGTCGAGGGCATCCATGATGATTATGCATGCCTGGAGTATTACAGAAGTGAAGAGAACGGGTAGAATCTCACCGTCCTGGCTGTGGAGCTTGTGCTTTATGAGGAGAGATATCTGTGGAAGGAGAGAGCAGATGAGGATTATCTGCAGCGGAAGGTATTCGATTACGGGCTCAAGGAGACCCTCGAGGCCTCCTTCTCTTCCGCTTCTTATGAGTATGTTCACTAGCCCCACTGCGTAGAACGCGGTGACGAACGACTGGAAGATAAGCTGATAGACTATGGACTTCCTGTTCTGGTTCTGCATCAGATTGAATCCTTGAGGGGTACCGTTATGTCGGTCTTCGTTCTCTTTGCCGTGATGTTCTCGCCAAGGCTTATGAGCGTAATGTCAATTGCCGCAGCAATTCCGTTGACGAACGGCAGAATTGAGATAACGGCCGCCTCCGCTCCGTATACGTTGATATTCAGAAGCTTGAAGAGAAGAATCGTCACGACTGCGACCTCGCTCGAGGCGCTGAGGAACGATATGAACGAGAGGATTGCCGTCGTGAGGGCTATCGCTGCAAGAGCTCCCGCCGACACTTCAGCTCCGAGACTCTTGAGGATTGCAAGTACCGTTATCGTGGACACGAAGCCTGTGCCGCCCCTGTTGATGATTATCCCGAGGGGGGTTGTGGTGCTCACGATTCTCTTCTGCACACCGAGGCTGCACCTGTTGATTGCTTCGCTCTGGAGAGCCGAGGCATAGATGTTACCGCTGACAAAGGCGAAGAGAATTGTGGAGAAGCCGCGTCCGATTACCGAGTAGGGATTTCTGCTGAAGCCCGTGAAGATGGCGTAGAGCAGGGGAAGGACTATCACGATGAGGGCAGCCGCGGGAATGAGAATGCTCAGGAAGAAGGAGGGGGAGACGAAGAAGGTCTTCTCCTGCCAGAGATTGATGAAGAATGCCGTTCCCGCGACATATACATAGAAGGAACCGAAGTAGGAAATCGTCCTTTCGATGCGGTACATGACTTCCGAGAAGGAGTTGATTACCGTGTATGCCGGACGGATTATGTCCGCCGACGGCGTGAGCGCAGAACCGAGGATGAATGCAAAGAGAAGAAGAGGCAGGAAGAGGTTGTTCATCCAGCTCATGACTCCGAGTACATCCACCGTTTCCGTATATTCGTTATAGAGAGATACATATTCTCCGCCGGCCGATGCGGTGACGGGGAACGAAGCCTTCGTGAAAAGGAATACAGCTACTCCGAGAGCAGCGAGAACGAGTGTCGTCACGACTCCCCAGAGAATGTCCGAGAGTAAGACCTTTCTTCCGATTCCGTCCTTCCTGAGGGATGCGACACCGCTCGTGAAGGTTATGAAGGAAATCGGGATGAAGAGGAATACCGCGACAGAGGTAAGGACCGCCGTCAGATAATTCATTGCACCGAGGACGACCGTAGAAGACGGGAACGCTACTGCCGTTGCACCCGCGAGAAGGAATGCTGCCAGATATGTGAGCCAAGTTTCCATGCCTTAAAGTTTAGTCCTCCGTGCATAACGGGTCAATTCGTATGAATCAACCTTTGAGTAGTGAAGCAAGCTTATAGCCGCTCGCGAATTCCCGCTCCAGAAGGTCGCGTGCAAATGCGTCGACGTCCTGTGCCTTTCTGTCGCTCGACGCTGCATAGGCAAGTGTGCAGACGAGAATCGTCTTCTGCATGCTCTCCTTGTTGTACCAGACCGTCTCCTGATACTCGTTGCACTGCGTGAGATTCATGACGCTGTCGTCGTTGAGAAGACACGAGAGAGTCTCTATGGGAGTTGCGTCCTTCATTTCGTCGCGGATGAGCATTGTGGAAGCTATGAAGAGCGCCGCCTGGTGCATGAGAGCTCTTCTCTTGTCTTCGTCGAGGCAGAGCCTTTCGAGCTCGGTGCGGAAGAACTCCGTGAGCATCAGCGAATCTGCTGTCTTCATCAGAGCCTTCGGCGTATTCTCCTTCGAGAAGGGAATGAGCGTGAATGCCGCCGCTACGAGAACGGGCAGTGTGTTGTCGACGCTTGACCATGACGGGAATACCTTCGGTCCTTTCGGTCCGAACGCCTTTCCGAGGAATCTTACGAATCTGATTACGGGCTGAGGGTTGACGTCGCACGGTGCGAGTCCGAGCTGGCCCTTCGTTGCTTCCTCCATCGAGGAGTAGGTCTCGTAGAGCATCGAGTAGGCTTCGGCGAGAATCAGAAGAAGCTCTCTCTCGTCTTCCTTCGTGGCCTTTCCGTTGACGAGGGAGGTTATCTTCTCGAGAGTCGATGGCCTTCTTACGGCATCTATTGCCTTGAATACGGGCTCAAGTTTCATGAGGGAGAGTGCCTTGTCGAAGTCCCTGACACCCCTGTTTCCGTATTCATTGTAGAGGAGGCGGATGTAGCCGTCAGTGTCCTCGACTTCCCTTATGTTCCAGAATACTCTCGATTCGTAGCCGTTGAGGGTGAATGAGTAACCTTCGAACATGTTCATCGAGGGAACGATGTATGTCAGTCCGTCCTGGAAGGAATCCATGAGACAGAAGTTGCGGCTCGAGTATGTGAGGCCGAGGTTCTGCGAAAGGGTAGTCGTTTCGACCTTCCTTTCATCTCCGTACTTCTTCAGCTTGGGAGCAGATGTGTTGATCGTTCCTCCCGCTCTCTCGTAGCGGTTGTTGACGAGAACGAGCGTCCTCTCCCGTCCGGCGCCGTTTACGAAGGCGAATACGCTCTCCTCCGTGTCGCCGTTGCCGTTGATGCAGTCGTAGAGGTTGAAGTTGTCGACATTCGCGAAGAGGTAGCGTTTCCTCCAGAGGGGGAAGATTCTTCTCTCGTGTTCGTCGATGAGCCACTGGTTGGGCTTTTCGTTGTAGTAGGCTCTCTGGTACTCCATGCCGTACTTCTCTCTGAAGCCTTCTATCTGGCCGTGTCCGATCATCGGAAGCCCGGGGAGTGTGGAGAGGAGGGTGCAGACACCGAAGTATCTGTCGTCGGTGCCGAACTGCGCAACCGCAGTCTCCTCATCGGGGTTGTTCATGAAGTTGACATAGCGCTTCAGAATTTCGGGTTCGAAGACGAGCGTGTTCTTGATTGAATCGCGGTACTTCTTGTTCTCCTGGTTCTTGAGCATGTTCATGAATGCGGAGTTGTAGACCCTGTGCATTCCGAGTGTGCGGACGAAGTAGCCTTCCATCATCCAGAACGCCTCAGCAAGGAGCAGTGTGTCCGGAACTTCGGCAGCGACCCTGTCGACGACTTCTCTCCAGAATTCCTCGGGGATGCGGGCGTTGAACTCCCTCTCTTCGAGTGCGTGGTCGGCTCTTCCGGGAATGTCTCCGCCTTCTCCGGGTTTGGGGTACCAGAGTCTTTCGATGTGGCGCTTTGCAAGCGTCATGGCGGCATCGAAGCGGATGATCGGGAAGT
>CAVFVX010000037.1:0-18778 GCA_963626075.1 Acutalibacteraceae bacterium | reverse complement strand
CGAAACTCAGCAGGACCCTCGATTCCATCCAGCGCAAGATCGAGAAGGTCACGTCAGTCGACGAGAACGAAGTGGAGACAGTTCCCCTCGACGACGACGGAAACGAAGAACCCCTTCCCTTCTGATACCCTCTCACGTCCCCTTCTTGGGGATAATTTCTTATCTCAACACGATTTCATTTCGCATAGATACAGCCAGTAAACGAAAAGCCTGTTGCACATTGAATTTTCCTTGCCGTTTTCTTTCTTTCGCATTATGATAAGAGAAAGAAAGAGAAAGAAAGCGAAAGAAGGAACAGAAAGTGGAAGAAAGCGTAAATGTCGAATTCAAGGAACTGGACAGAGTCAAGGGGACTCTTCCTGCAAGTGTTCCCAAGGAAATAGAAGCCTTCGCCAATACAGGCGGCGGAGCTCTATACATCGGTATAAGCGATGACGGCAGCGTTGTCGGAGTCGAGAACCCAGACGATGTGATGACACGCCTTTCGAATACAGCCAAGAACCTCATTCTTCCCGATATCATGCCGTTCCTTCAGATTGAAACAATCGAGATGGAAGGCAGAAAGGTTGTAAAGGCGACAGTCTCGGTCGGTACGGAAAGACCCTACTACCTCCAGAAAGAGGGACTTACTCCGGGAGGAGTGTTCATAAGAGTCGGCACGGCCTGCATACCCGTAAACGAAGACGGAATACGCAGGATGATTATAGACACCTACGGAAAATCCTATGAGGAATGCCGCAGCATAAATCAGAATCTCACATTCGAAACGTTCAGCAGGAAAATGAAAGAGAAGAATCTCGAATTCAGTGAGACTCAGATGAAGACGCTGAAGATGATAGGTTCCGACGGGCTCTTTTCAAACCTTGCCCTCCTCATCTCCGACCAGTGTCCCTATACAATCAAGCTTGCAGTCTTCCAGGGAAAGGACAATACAGTCTTCCGGGACAGGAGAGAATTCACTGGATCACTATTGAAACAGCTTGAGGAAATTCTGACCTTCCTGGAAATCTACAACAAGACGGAAGCAAGATTCGAGAGATTCGTACGCACTGATTACAGGGATTATCCCGTGGATGCTCTGAGAGAGGCCCTTCTCAATGCTATCGTTCACCGTGATTACACAATCAGCGGTAGCACCCTCATCAACATCTACTCAAACCATATTGATTTCGTGTCTCTAGGAGGACTCGTGAAGGGCATCTCGATGGAGGCAATCCGTCTGGGCGCTTCCGCTTCAAGAAATCCAAACCTCGCACAGGTATTCTTTCGTCTCAAGTATGTCGAAAGCTACGGCATAGGAATAAGAAAAATCATTAACCTATACAGCGATTCCTCTGAAAAACCGATATTCAGAACTGCTGAAGGTGCCTTCCTGGTAGAACTCTTCAACCGCAACGAAGAAGAAGAAGAAGAGGACGAGGGACTCTGGCTTCATGACAGCGGCTCTGTCTCGATTCCGCAGGAGGAAATCAGAAATTTCATCCTTCATCTGGCAGTACAAAAAGGAAAACTCACTCGTAAGGAAGTCGAGGAAGCATGCGGCTGCGGAACTACAAAGGCTTTCAGGATTCTCAAGGATCTCTGCGATGAAGGAAAGCTCACCCAGCATAAAAGCGGAAATCTGACGGTTTATCTTCCCGTAAAACAGCAGTAGAAAGGACTCAGACTTCTATTGTCAGGATTCTGCCGTCATACGGAATCTCGACCTTCACGGCTTCGAGAAGAAGCTCTCCGTTCTCCGCCCCGCCGTATCTGTCGTCGCCGATGATGGGATTGCCGCTCCAGGAGAGGTGGGAGCGGATCTGATGACGGAAGCCCCTTGTTATTATGCACTCGAACGTGTCCGGCTCTGATGTTCTCTTTACTTTCGTAGTATAGATGATGCCTTTGATGTACCGCTGGTTGTTGAGAACGGGTCTTACCGAGGCTCCTCTTTCGCCGTAGGGACGGAAGTAGGATGCTATTTCGAGAGTGCTGCCGCGGAAGGCATAAGGGAATGGTTCGAAGCCCGGAAGAAGCTCAGCTCTATGGCTTGTACGGGCAAGATAGTGTTTTACGATCAGGTTGTTCTTCTGAGCATTTATCAGGTACTGGTATGTCTCGTCGTTGCGTGCGGCGATGACTATTCCGGATGTCGGTGTGTCGAGGCGGTGGATTATTCCACCCTCCCAATCATTCACTCCCCTGACCTCCGCTACCTCGGGATAATCCTTTGCTATCTCCCTTAAGAGCGAATCCCCCTCTTTGTTTCTGAGGGGGACCGTGGGAAGACCTTTGGGCTTGTAAAAAGCCAGCAGGTCACTGTTTTCGAATATTACTTCAGTCGTTCTTCTTGATTCTTGCATAGATTCTTACAAGATAGAGAAGGATGTTGATGAAGTCGAGATAGAGCTCGAGTGCGCCCAGGAGCGAAATCTTGTTGAGTTCGCTCTCGTTCATCATGTAGCCGTAGCTTTCGTTCATCGATACGATCTTCTTCGTGTCCCATGCCGTGATGAGAGTGAAGATGAGAACTCCCAGGGCGCTGATCATGAAGTCCACTCTGCTCGAACCTGCGAACACATTTATAAGAGATACTACCATGAGTCCGATGAGTGCCATGCAGAGCCAGCCGCCCCAGCCCTTGATTTCCCTCTTCGTGAATGCACCGTAGAGAGATGCTCCGAGGAATACTGCAGCAGTCGTTCCGAATGCAAGCGGAAGAACCGAGGATCCCGCATAGAGATAGATTACACTCGAGAGCATGACGCCGTTGACTGCAGCGTAGCCGTAGAAGAGGCCGAACGCCGCTCCCTGGCTCAGCTTCTCCACCCTCGCGGAGAGAACGATTACGAATACGAACTCCGCAACGACGAGCGCGATGAGTGCAAAGGGGCTGGTATATAGCATCGTCATGAGCTTTTCAGACGATGCGACAAGGTAGGCAACCGCTCCGCTGAGTACGAGGGCCGATGCCATCCAGAGATAGACTTTCCTTAAAAACAGGTATTCTCTGCTTGATGCAGAAGAAAGAACGGAATTATTGTTTTCAGCCATAATTTTATTCTCCTTACGTCGTGAATATAAGCATAAAGAGGGAAAAAGGGAAATGCCCCGCCGCCCTCTTCACATCAACTACATATCAGTTCTTGAACGAGTGTACCGGTGCGGGAACCCTGCCTCCGCGCTTTATGAAGGCTTCGGGAGAGTAACCGCTGACCTTCATTATCGGAGCGGAGCCCAGGAGGCCTCCGAATTCGGCTCTCTCTCCGACATCCTTTCCGACAACCGGGATTATCCTGACAGCCGTCGTCTTCTGGTTGATCATGCCGATTGCCATCTCATCGGCGATTATGCCGCTTATGGTGTACTCGCTCGTCTTTCCGGGGACTGCAATCATATCGAGTCCGACCGAGCATACGCATGTCATCGCCTCGAGTTTCTCGATGCTGAGGGCCCCCATCTCCGCAGCCTCGATCATGCCGTGGTCCTCGCTTACGGGGATGAAGGCGCCCGAGAGTCCTCCGACGTAGCTTGAAGCCATGATGCCGCCCTTCTTCACCTGGTCGTTCAGAAGCGCGAGAGCCATCGTCGTTCCCGGTGCCCCCACTCTTTCGAGGCCCATGCTCTCGAGAATTTCCGCTATCGAATCACCGACAGCCGGAGTCGGAGCGAGGGAGAGGTCGACTATGCCATACGGGATACCCAGTCTTTTCGATGCCTCGAGTGCAACGAGCTGTCCGAGCCTCGTGACCTTGAATGCAGTCTTCTTAATCGTGTCTGCAAGGGTTCCGAAGTCCTTACCCTTCACGCTCTGGATCGCATGATTGATTACCCCAGGACCCGATACTCCCACATTGATCACCGCATCGGTCTCGGTGACACCGTGGAAGGCACCCGCCATGAACGGGTTGTCGTCGGGAGCGTTGCAGAACACAACGAGCTTCGCGCACCCCAGGCTGTCGCGGTCCTTCGTCTTTTCCGCCGTCTCCTTCACGATTCTTCCCATGAGGGCAACCGCATCCATGTTGATTCCCGTCTTCGTGGAGCCGAGGTTCACGGACGAGCAGATATGTTCTGTTCTCGAGAGTGCCTCGGGAATCGAGAGAATCAGCATCTCCTCGGCCTTCGTCATTCCCTTCGCGGGAAGTGCGGAGTAGCCTCCGAGGAAGTTCACGCCGACAGTCCCGGCGGCTCTGTCGAGAGTCTCGGCAATCTTCACATAGTCCCCGGGAGTTTTGCATGCGGATGCGCCGACTATGCTGATCGGGGTGACGGATATACGCTTGTTTACAATGGGGATTGCGTACTCGCGCTCTATGTCCTCTCCGGTCTTCACGAGGTCGCGGGCAAGCGTCGTTATCCTGTTGTATATGTTGTCGCAGAGCGTATCGAGATTGTCGCTTATGCAGTCGAGGAGCGAGATACCCAGTGTGATTGTCCTCACATCCAGGTTCTCCTTCTCTATCATGGTGTTGGTTTCGATTACTTCGTTTATGTTGATCATATTCTCTGCATGCTCACAAATATGTCTTCTCTCTGGAGCTTGATTATGACACCGATTTCCTCGCCCAGCTTCTCGAGCTCCTTCGAGAGAACGACGAACTCCCTGTCGGAGGAGGATGTGTCGACTATCATCATCATGTTGAAATAACCCTGGACAATCGACTGCGTTATGTCCTCGATGTTGACGTTCGCCCTGTAGAGATATGCCGTTACGCGGGCGATGATGCCCACCTGGTCCTTACCGACTACCGTAATAATGGATTTGCTGTTAGCCATATGCACCTCGGGAAAAGTGTACTTCACTTCAGAAGGGATTATCAACAAGGAGAATCCGACAGAAAGTACGGAAGACAGTCGGCAGATTTACGATGTCCGGCCAGTTCTGAGCGTTCTTCAGGCTTTGAGGAAAACATCCCCGAGAAGATCCGAGTCAAGAATCTCCGATTTCAGAAGGATATCCACAAGAGCTTCCGCTTCATTCTCATCAACCGGGACAGAATATTCGTTAAGAATTCGTTGAGGAATCCCGCTTTTCGGAATTCTGCCGGCGGCTCTGACAGCCTTTACGATGAGAAATGCCGTTCTGAGGCGGCTGTCATCTCCTATCTCATTGACAAGGGAGGAAGCCTTTCTCAACGGTTCCTCAAGAGAAGAACAGGTTCTTCTGACGGACTCGCTGACGATTCTGCCGTATATGAGTCTTTCAACTCCGGCGGAATCAACTCCGTACAGTTCCTTGTATCTCCTGATATCCATCGAGAGTTCCCTCACTCTCTCAGATGTCAGAATCCCCTCCTGACTGAACGGGAAGTACTCCGTTCCGGAATAGAGGTTCAGGAAGAATGCTGCCGCCTCAAGATGAATGACACTGAACCTTTCTCCGTCCAGAAGTGAAGCCAGCCTCAGAAGAATCAGATGGCCATCTGTCATCCGCGGCTCCGTCCCGGTCCCGTTATGTTCCGCCCCGGCCGGCTCATATATGAATACATCGATATCCGTCGGAGAAAATGCCTCGATGATCATCGGTTTGACAACAGCCCAGTTGAGGCCTCCGTTTCCGCAGCCTATCGGAGGAATGGCGACAGACGACACGTTGTTGTTCTCAAGCCCCGAGACAAGACTCTTCAGACCGGAGCTTATATAAAAGAGCTCCGAAGGCTGTCTCCATTTGTTCTTCGACGGAAAATTCGCAATCAGCTTTCCTCCGTCTTCAAAGAAGAAAACCCTGCCGATGGAACACTCTCCGTTTCTGCAGGCTTCCACGTATCTGGCATAATTTAGAGGAAACCGCTGTTTGAACTGAAAGGCGACACCCTTTCCCATGATGCCCTCGCAGTTGACACCATTGACAAGGCACTCGGCCTTGGAATCAAACAGATTTCCGATTTCAAAATATATCATTCAACCACTGCCCTGCTCGAAATATACCGGGATTAACACTGACAAAGAACTTTCTACCAGTGTGTTCTGTAACATCATCTACAGTTATTCTACTGTATCTTACGCAGAATTCGTATCCCGGGATTGCACAGATTGTGATTACTTCCATTAATCCCGACAAACATCATGTTGAGACATCCTTTGTAGCCTTGAATATTACCGTTACGCAGCAAAGGGCCTCTCATAAACAGATTCACGTGAGTATGAACATCCTGCAATCTCCCCCCTTTCCGACAAAGATGAAGAGATTGAGTGTTTTTTATTCCCGCTTTTGGCTTATAATGGAAGAATGAAACAGACGCTCAGGAACATATTGAAGGCTCTCATTCTCATTGTCGCAGCCCTTGTCGTCGTAGCGGCGGTATATGCCGTATATCTTCTTGTCACCTACTCGAGAATCGATGATGTGACACAGCTCGAGGTTTCGAACAACTCCGATCTGACGGTAAGGACGGGAAAGACGTACAAGGCCGTTACCTACAACGTGGGCTTCGGCTCCTACTCTCCCGGGTACTCCTTCTTCATGGACACCTCAACCTGGAAGAACGGAAAGGTCACGACCGGTATCTACGGAAAGGGAATAAGCCTGAGCGACGTCATAAAGAACACCGAGGGCTCGGCCGCGGTCCTGAGGGACATCGATGCAGACTTCGTGCTTCTGCAGGAAGTCGACACCCCATCCACACGCTCCTTCGGCGTCGACATGAAAAGCTACTATGAAGCGTCGTTCCCCGAGATGGCATCGACATTCGCCGTCAACTTCCACTCCTCCTGGCTCAACCTTCCCCTTCTCGATCCCCACGGAGTCGCGAATGCGGGACTGCTGACGCTCTCGTATTATGACATCTCGTCGGCAGAGAGAATAAGCTATCCCGTATCCGATTCACTCTCGAAAATCGCCGACCTCGACAGATGCTTCTCCGTTCAGCGCATCACGGTCGACAACGGCAGGGAGCTCGTCATCATCAACAGCCACATGTCGGCATACGACGAAGGCGGCGTCATCAGAAAGGCCCAGCTCGAGATGCTCATGACATACCTCGAAACCGAATACAGGAAAGGCAACTATGTAATAGTCGGAGGCGACTTCAACCATGCTCTGGGTGAGGAATACGTCGAGGCGTTCGCGACCGAGATGGCAAAACCCGACTGGGTGAGCATTCTCAGCGACGACGAACTTCCCGAAGGCTTCTCCATCGTAAAGCCCTCGACGGGATTCAAGTACGCAACCTGCCGCTCCGCAGACATCCCTTACACGAAGGGCATCAACTACGAGACGATAGTCGACGGCTTCATCGTAAGCGACAACATAAAGGCGGAGAGCATCGTCTACAACACCGACTACGCATACTCCGACCATCAGCCCGTCGTACTGACATTCACTCTCGAATAACAGCCGCCCTCTTTCTTGTAAACATCCCCTCCTGGCGACAATCAGGAGGGGAAAAATAACAGCTTTACCGGAGTTTCCGGATTGAAAATCTTCTGCTGTACGGAGACCTTACATCACTATTGAGGTGAGGAAAAGTACACAGAGCAAAAGAGAACAGAATCTACACAGTTAAGACACCATCCTCCCACATTCTTGAGAGATTCTTTACCCAATCTCCTCACTTTTTCCACATTGCCCTGTAACCCTACGCACCGTACGAGCCGTAATAGCCGCCGTACTTGCCGTACTTACCGTATTTACCGTACCTGCCGTAGGAAGAGCCTTTCGTCCTGAGACCGTTGAGAACGATTCCGAGAACCTTGCCGTTTACACGCTGGATGCTCTGGATTGTATCGCGGAGCATGTACTTCGTGGTCTGGTCGGCCCTGACGACAACGACGTAGCCGTCGATGTAGGGAGCAAGCACCAGGATGTCTGAAACGATTCCGACGGGAGTACCGTCGATTATGATGTAGTCGTACTTCTTTCTGCAGATGTCCAACAGCTCATGCATCCTCACGGAAGCGAGAAGCTCGGAGGGATTCGGCGGAATCTTACCGGAAGTGATTATGTCGAGGTTGTCCCTGCCCTCCATCTTCTGGATTACCGCCTCGACTGCCTTCTCGTCGACAACGGACGCAAGAAGGTCCGCAAGTCCCGGTCCCTTCTTCAGTCCCAGGTCTCTTGCAACCCTGCTCGCTCTCATGTCGGCATCGAGGAAGAGGACGCGGCTGGACGTTTCGGCAACGCTTATAGCCGAGTTCAGGGCACTTGAGCTCTTGCCTTCGTGTGCAATCGACGATGTCACACAGATTGTCTTGCAGCCCTCGTGCGGGCATACGAACTGGAGGTTTGCCCTCAGTGTCTTGTAGGCTTCCGTCACTCCGAACGGAGAAGAAGACGTAATGAGGCTGAGCTTATCCGCTTCGTCTGATTTTCTTCTGTCAACTCTGGCCATACTCAGTCCTCCTCCCAGTCGTCATCGTCGTCATCCTCTGCGGGAGGTGCTGCCGTTTTCTTCGGTTTCTCCTCGCCTCTTCTCCTCGAATTCGCCTCGAATGCGGGAATCGTACCGAGAATGGGAATATCCTTGAACTCCTCCTCGAGGTCGTCCTCATTGTGGATTCTCGTATCGAGAAGGGAAATGACAACGATGATGCCGCAGATGAGTACGAAGCCCAGGAGTCCTCCGAGCGCAGTGTTCTTGAGAATGCTCGGACTCGAGGGCACCTCGGGAATCGAGGCATAGTCGATTATCTCCACCGCTCCCGCCTTGACTACACGGATGATTTCATCCGGAAGGTAGTAGAGGATTGCGTCGTTGATGAACTTCGCCTCATATGGGTCGTTCGCAGTCACGACAACCTGGAAGGACTCGGTGCTGTTGATCGAGGCTGCACTCAGCATCTTCCTGATTCTTGCCGGCGTGTACGTCTCGGTTCCGAGGTATTCGTAGCCTTCCGTTCCCTGGTATTCGCTTATCGTGTCGCATACCTGCCCCAGGACCGAATCGGACTCGAGAATTACTATATATGTATTGACGAGTATCTTCGATGTCGAGATATCTGACGAGGAGACCTGCCCCGTCGTCGCCTTCTCCGAGGAGTTGAATACGTAAAGCTTGCTTATCGCCTCATACTCGGGAGATATGAAGTACTTCGTGAAGAAGAATGAAAGAAGCGCGAAGATGACCGTAACGATTATTATGAGCCAGAGCTTCCTTATGAGAACCAGAGCAAGCTTGACAAGGTCAATCTCCTGCGGCTGTTTTCTGTCCAATTGAGTGAACCCCCTCTGAAAGAACTGTCTTTCATTCTACAGAGCATGACAAGGTCGTGTCCACAACAAAAAATTCCAAAAGCTATTGACGAAGGGAAAAGAAAACGATTACCCTCTTCATGTTGCGGCAAGGTAGCTCAGTTGGTAGAGCAACCGGCTCATATCCGGTCGGTCACAGGTCCGAGTCCTGTCCTTGCTATATATCCGATTCATTGCGAGTCGGATTTTTTTGTCTCCCTACCCTGATGTTCAACTACAAAATCACTACAATTATTTTTTGTAGTAGCTTTGTAGTAAAAATTGTAGTTGAATTGTAGTAAAAATTGTAGTAGCTTTGTAGTAGAAATTGTAGTACTACAAAAACGGGGAGAAAAACCATGATACTGGAACAAATAGCAGATATCACTTCGCTTGAATCAATCAGTCTTGAGATGAAGATCAGACTGGACAAGAACGATTCCATGGGCTGGCTGAAAACCGTCGCAGGCTTCGCGAATGCAGAAGGGGGAGACCTCTATATCGGCGTCGAAGACAAGACAAACAAACTCGTGGGATTTGAAAGAAGAGACGCAGACAATGAACGGAACTTCTTCAACAACGAGGTAAACGAGCACATTGTACCGAGACCGGAGACGAAAATCACCTTCATTCCCTATGAAAACAACGGAAGAACGCTCTACATCATGAAAATCAGGATTGATGAGTCTCCCGTCAAACCCATCACTGTCAAATTCAAGGGTGTGATGGGAATCTACATGCGCCGCGACGGATACACCAACGGTGCCACCCTCGAGGAAATAGTCTCGATGAGCACGAAAACAGGCAAAGTCCAGTTCGATCAGCTCGACACAGACGAAGTCTATTCCAGAAATGATTTCTCCCGCCTTATCGAATTCCATAAAAGATATGCGGAAGGAAAGGACCTCTCCGACAAGGAACTTGAATCCATGGCCTTCTTCAATGAAGAGGGAAAGCTCAAAAAGGGAGCACTGCTCTTCAGAGACGACTACAACGGCACGAAAACAACAGTCAAGTGCTCGCTGTTCTCCGGAACGACAAGAGGAAGCGACAGACTTGTCACACTGCAGGAATTCACGGGGAATCTTTCAGACTCGATAGGTTTCATGATGGAATTCGTAAAGGCGAGAATGAACCATTCCATAATCAAGCTTCCCCAGGGAAGACTGGACATCGACGCCTATCCGGAGCGCGCACTGTTTGAAGGAATCGTCAATGCTGTTGCCCACCGTGACTACTACATCGACGGCTCGCAGATTCAGATTGACATGTTCAGGGACAGACTCGAGATAACAAGTCCCGGAAGCTATTACAAGGGCATAAGGATACAGAAGACCTTCGATCTGGACAGATTCATTTCAAAAAGAAGAAATGAGCTGATTACAAATGTTCTTGTCTCATGCTCCGTGATGGAAGCTGCAGGTACGGGCTTCGAGAAGATAATCCAGTCCTACGAAGGACAGGATCCCGCACACAGGCCCTTCATATATTCGACTTCAGATCACTTCAGACTCGTACTGCCGGATCTGACGTACGAAGAAGGAATAGCAGATGCCGATGACCTGAGCACGGTGGAACTCATCCCGATAGAAAGGATATCAGCTCATGATGAGAAGATTCTGAAATACTGCGCATTCAAAGCATACAAATCATCGGAGATTGCAGCATTCCTCAAAATAAATGACTCCTACTACTTCAGAAAGAACATACTGGAGAAACTCTGCGAGAAGGAATACCTCCATGTAGTCAGTACAAAGAATCCGAAGCTGTACAGGACAAGCGAGGACATAATCATCAGGGAAAACAGTTAGAGATACATAAGTCGGACAGTTTTCTCCGGAGGCGGAAAATGTTACCGGATTTCGTTATACCCTTAACATAATTCCTTGATAAAGAAGAAAAAACAGAAATAAAACAAAATATCCGAAAATTCTGCTTTATTATTTTTCTTTCTCTGTTATTATTTGTAGTAATTTTTATCTGAGGAAACACAAGGGATTACAATAATGAAGAAAAATCTCACATTCAAAGAGTACGTCTATGTTGCAAGCATGCTTTTCGGCCTCTTCTTCGGAGCCGGGAACCTCATCTTCCCCGTCCACATGGGACAGGAGGCCGGAGCGAACTTCCTCCCGGCAGTACTGGGTTTCCTCGTAACGGGAGTAGGATTACCGCTTCTCGGCGTCGCCGCACTCGGAATGAGCAGATCTTCCGGGCTCTATGACCTCTCGAGCAAGGTCAATCCCTTCTTCGCCATCACCTTCACATGCGCCCTCTACCTTTCTATCGGCCCCTGCTTCGCTATCCCGAGGTGCGCAACCACTGCATTCACTGTCGGAATCGAGCACATACTCCCCTCAGGCGCGAACACATCGTTCTTCCTCCTGGGCTTCACACTCATCTTCTTCGTGGCGGCCCTTCTCTTCTCGCTCTTCCCGGGAAAGATCCTCACATGGGTGGGAAAGATCCTCAATCCCTTCTTCCTTCTGTTCCTTGCAATCCTCGTAATCGTCGCACTCGTCAATCCGTCTGCATCGGTAAGTGAAGTCGCAGTCAGCGAAAGCTACCAGGCTTCCCCCTTCTTCAAGGGCTTCATCGAAGGCTACAACACGATGGATGCGCTTGCATCCCTCGCCTTCGGCATCATCGTCGTCAACGTAATAAAGGACCTCGGCGTAAAGAACAGCGGAGACGTAGCCAAGAACACGGCGCTCTCGGGTGTCTTCAGCTGCCTGTTGATGGCTCTCATCTACTTCGCGACTACTCTTGTCGGCGTACAGTCGAGAGGTCTCTTTTCTGTTTCAGCAAACGGCGGTATTGCACTTGCTGAGATAGCACACCACTATCTCGGAACAGCCGGCTTCTATATCCTCGCAATCACCGTGACACTTGCATGTCTCAAGACGAGCGTCGGGCTCATCACATCCTGCTCCGAGACATTCTCCGGCCTCTTCAGGAAGGGCCCGAGCTACAGGGCATGGGTATTCATCTTCACGGCTTTCTCGTTCCTCGTATCGAACATAGGACTGAGCAACATCATCTCGATAAGCCTCCCCGTCCTCATGTTCCTCTATCCCTTCACGATAACCCTTCCGCTTCTCGCACTCTTCGGAAAGTTCTTCGACAACGACAGGAGAATCTACAACTGGGTGATCGCCCTCACGACGGTAGGCTCCCTCTACGATTTCCTCGCTTCTCTTCCCGAAAGCGTACAGAGCATCGGCGTCATCAACGGAATAATATCATTCCTCGGAAGGATTCTTCCGTTCTCGTCTCTCGGACTGGGGTGGATCTGTCCCGCCATCCTCGGCCTCGTAATAGGACTCGTATTCCACTTCGTGAAGAAGCCTCAGACGGAGAAAGCTGCATGAGATATGACGGGAGCTTCAAAAAGGCTCCCGTTATTTTCATATTCATTCCTCCCCTTCCGGTGATAATCTTCTCTCCGTTCATAATATGGAGGAACATAAAATGATCGGTACAAAAATCAAGAAAGTCGTAAGCATCCTCTGGAAGCTTGAAATCATTGCAACAATTCTCATGGTCATAGTAGCATCTCTCGGCTATGCAGTCGGTGATGAATCCGCGAAGTACACGGGAAGCAGCCACACGGTTGCAGTCATCATCTTCGTCATCCTCATGCTCGTCGTTGCAGCGGTATCTCTATTCGCATGCTACGTCAAGAAGCTCTTCCTCGAAGGCTTCGGCCAGCTCGTAGAGAAGTCGGAGTCCATGGAAGCAATGATGAAGAAGAACTGAGTTCTCTCTTCTTGAATCACGGGGTGGCGGAAGTCACCCCCTTCTTTTTGTCTCAGTCCGTGAAGCCCTCGAACATTTCCCCGCGTTCGCAGCATTTCACGAAGATACCGCTCTCGATAGAGGAGAAGGCAAGATTTCTGAGGAGTGTTATGTCGTTGTTGTTCTCGCTCACATGTATGAAGTAGACCTGGTCGCCGCGGCGGGAGACGCGCGAGGCAAAGCTGACGGCGTCGCTGTTCGAGAGGTGTCCGTATACTCCCCTCACCCTCGCCTTGAGCCACTCGGGGTACGGGCCTGTTGTGAGCATGTCGTCATCGTAGTTGGCCTCGATGAACTTCACGGAGCTCGAGAGAGCATAGGAATATGCCTCGTCCGGAATCACTCCCGTGTCCGTCATGAGGAATATGGAATCGTTTCCGTTTTCAATGAAGCAGCCGCTCGAGCCGGGGGAATCGTGACTCGTCTGATAAAGCGTCACCGTGAAGAACCCCACTCTCGTCCGCACTCCCCAGTCGACGGGAACGACGGACTTCACCTCGAGTTTCTGCTTCATCATCTCAGTCTTACCGTTGTGGTAGCAGCGTGAGCTTACATAGACCGGAATACCCAGCTTTCTCTGCACAGCCCCGACTCCCTTTGCGTGGTCGGGATGGAGATGGGTGAGAAAGACAGCCTTTATGCTCGAGAGAGGAATATCGTGTTTGTCGAGTTCGGTCGAGAGCTTCGTGTACGTGACGCCGCAGTCGACGAGAACGGCGGTGTCTCCGTCGTAGAAACAGTAGCAGTTACCGCAGCTTCCGGTTGTGAGAACGACGTAGTGAATCATTCCCGGTTCTCCAGAATGAAGCTCTCGGAGAAGCCGGCACATGCCTTCTCCCTGTTTCTCAGAATCGGATTTACAAGGAGCTCGGGATGAAGCTCGACTTCCTCCCTGGGGTCGTATTCACGCCATGCGTAGCCGTTCTTCTTATAGTATTGAGAATCCCTGTCGATGACAGACTCCGGGGCGTCGACGCTGCTGAAGATGCTGTCGAGTTCCCTTTTCGAGAGAGTGCGTGTCTTCGTGTCCACTTCCTGGAATGCGATACGACGTTCCGAACAGAACCTGACTGCCCTTCTGTATTCCCTTCCGTCCTTTCTTCCGATTATCTGAAGCATGGGAAAAAGAATAATCAATGCTCCCGATTTTGGGAATATCCGTCTTGAACATGACGGGCGGAAAGAGAGAAGATAGACGGAAATCAATTATATGGAGATTCGTTATGAAGGAAAGAATCAAATCACTCCTGACGCACGAGCCCTCGGATGAGCTCGTTACGGCGGAAGGCTGGGTAAGGACCAAGCGTGACAGCAAGAATGTCTGCTTCCTTGATGTAAATGACGGTTCCTCTCTCAAGGGACTGCAGCTTGTCATAGACAAGGCATCCTTTAATAATGACAATCTCCTCGACTCAATCTCAACGGGAGCTGCAGTGTCCGCGGAAGGAAGGATTGTCGCTTCCCAGGGCGGAAGCCAGAAGGTCGAGATGGCTGTCTCGTCCCTCACTCTCGTCGGCGCATGCCCCAACGACTATCCCCTGCAGAAGAAGAGACACACGGTCGAGTTCCTCCGCGACCAGGCATACCTCAGGCCCCGTACGAACCTCTTCGGTGCAGTCACAAGAGTCAGGAACACCATGGCATATGACGTCCACCAGTTCTTTCAGGAGAACGGCTTCGTGTACGTCAACACTCCCCTCATCACGGCTTCCGACTGTGAAGGTGCGGGCGAACAGTTCCAGGTGACTACACTCGACCTCAACAACGTTCCCAGGACTCCCGACGGGAAAGTCGACTACTCGAAGGACTTTTTCGGAAAGCTTGCGAACCTCACCGTCTCGGGGCAGCTCGAAGGCGAGACCTACGCAATGGCCATGAAGAACATCTACACCTTCGGGCCGACGTTCCGCGCCGAGGAATCGAATACCTCACGCCATCTTGCCGAATTCTGGATGATCGAGCCCGAAATGGCCTTCTGCGACCTCGACGGCGACATGGACTGTGCTCAGAGCTTCCTCAAGTACATCTTCAAGGCGGTACTCGAGAAGAACAGCGAGGATATGGCATTCTTCGAGAACTTCGTCCTCAAGGGACTCATCGAATCGCTCGAGCATGTCATCAACTCCCCCTTCGAGCACATGACCTACACCGAGGCCATCGCACTTCTCGAGAAGCACAACGAGAAATTCGAGTTCCCCGTACACTGGGGAAGCGATATCGCATCCGAACATGAGAGATACCTCACCGAGGAGATAGCAAAGCGCCCCGTCATCGTCACGGACTACCCCAAGGAGATCAAGAGCTTCTACATGAAGCAGAACGACGACGGAAAGACTGTGAGAGGCATGGATGTCCTTGCCCCGAGACTGGGAGAAATCATCGGCGGCAGCGAAAGAGAGAGCGACTACGACAAGCTCGAGAGGAGAATGAAGGAACTCGGAATGGAGATGAGCCCGTACTGGTGGTACATGAACCTCCGCCGCTACGGCACAGCCCCCCACTCCGGCTTCGGACTCGGATTCGAGAGAGCCGTCAGATACGTCACGGGAATCGAGAACATCAGAGACGTCATCCCGTATCCCCGTGCTGTCGGAACATGTGAATACTGATTATTGCGGCCCTCAAGCAGGGCCGTTTCTTATCGCATCAGAACCATATGTTTCGGCTATATCTTGGGGAAATTGCCGATATATATCAAAGCAGGCCTGGCATTATCTGAAGAAAAACTACAAATAAGAGGAATAGTATCGCTGATTCTTTTCTAGGAATTCATTACTTCCAAGGATTCTTCCGGAGCGTTTTTCCTGTCAGTTTCCGGAGCCTTTGAAAACCGAGATAAGGGAATCGAAGGAGGCAGCGAATGCGTTGATATCCGCCCCCGTCATCCTCTTCGTCTTCTCGCTCTGTATACCCATCTCCCTGAGCTCCGTGTAGAAGTTGCGGCTTGAGAGCCTCTCCCCGACGTTGTCTTTTGTGTATATGTGTCCCCTGTCGTCGAGAACGGAGAAGCCCTTCTCGGCAAGGCGTGAAGCAAGCGGAATGTCGTGGGTGATGCAGAAGCCGGGAAGTGTTGCGATTTCGACTATTCTGTCGTCGGCGCTGTTCATGCCGGAGGAAACGACAATCTGACGTATCCGGCTCTTTATCTTCCTCAGCTCGAGTTTATCCGTAATCCCCTCTTCCTTCGCCTTCTCCCTGAGGGTGTGCGTAAGGGCTTCGGATGTATCCCTTACGTCGGGAATCACCCTGTCGGACACGAAGACCGCTTCGGATACGTAATCATATTCCTTCACGAGTCTTCTGAGGACTATCGACAGAAGCTCCCTCGGAAATGAATCGGAATCGACGTACACATTGAACATGACACCATTATTCCCATAACGGGATTCTTGAACAACATCTCAGAAGGAAAAACCAGAATGACTGATGCACTTCACTCGGCAGTCACCTTTTCAACCTCAACTAAATGCGTGATGCGATTGTCACACTGCAGCTCTTCCAGAATGCACGATGAGGTGGTATATTAACAATGCAGAGGGCGCTCATCAGCGGCTGCCGTCCTGCTATTTGGTATTAATACCGCCTAGCTTTCCGAGAGCGACTGGCGGTATGTTTTTTCACTTTCTTTTTTCTGTTTTTCACGATTCTGCACAGTTTTCGTATCAACTCGAACAATGCTATTGCCGTAGACACAGTGTCAATGATAGTTTTCCACATAGGCCACCTCCTTTTCTCGTGAAGTATTTCCGTTTCCGGATCTGCTGAACATTTGAATCGCAGGATGGCTCCGCCACGCTGTAGAGCGCCCCGTAGAAGAAGAATACCAGACTGCAAATATCGGAAAGTGGCCAGAAAAGTGACACTTTTGAAGTTTTTTACGGTTTTTCCTACAGAACTCGAAGACTGAGAACGGTGTTATTCTCCATTCTTTTTATATTTATTTATCTGATTGTCTTTCCCCAGTAATGGATTGAAACAGCCAAATTGAGTAACATCATAAGAGTTAAGGAGAATTTTTATGGAATACTCGAATTTACAGATTGCACGTTATTCTTACTCCCCAAAACTTCCCTCGATTCTCAGAGAAGACATGAGCTCCATCAGGGCAGAGGAAGGAAAGGCAACCACATCGGCTGCAGACGAAGAGAAGATCAAGGCACTCTTCCCCTGCACCTTCGGCGCAAAGGAAGTCAGCTTCGTCAAGGGCGAAAGCAGAGCGAAGAAGGACAGGCTCACAGTGGGCGTCATCCTCTCCGGCGGCCAGGCTCCCGGCGGGCACAACGTCATCAGCGGCTTATATGATGCTCTCAAGAAGGCAAACAGGGACAACACGCTCATCGGCTTCAAGGGAGGTCCCTCGGGTCTTACAGATGATGCTTATGTCGTCTTCAACGATGACTTCATCAACGAGTACAGGAATACCGGAGGATTCGACATCATAGGATCGGGAAGAACAAAGCTCGAGACAGTCGAACAGTTCCAGAAGGCTACCGAGGTCTGTAAGAAGCACGGCGTCAACGCCATCGTCATCATCGGCGGCGACGACTCCAACACGAATGCAGCTGTTCTTGCAGAGTATTTCAAGGCACACTCTGTTCCCGTACAGGTAATCGGTTGCCCGAAGACCATCGACGGCGACCTCAAGAACGATGACATCGAGGCATCCTTCGGTTTCGATACCGCAACCAAGACCTTCTCCGAACTCATCGGAAACATCGAGAGAGATGCCAACTCCGCAAAGAAGTACTGGCACTTCATCAAGGTCATGGGCAGAAGTGCATCCCACATCGCACTCGAATGTGCCCTCCAGACACAGCCGAACGTATGTCTCATCAGCGAGGAAATCGAAGAAAAGAAGATGAGCCTGAGTGATATCGCATCATACGTTGCCGACAGCGTCGAATACAGAGGAAACAACGGCATGAACTTCGGTACTGTAATCATCCCCGAAGGCCTTGTCGAATTCGTACCCGAGGTGAAGGCTCTCATCAGCGAAATAAACGACCTCCTCGCAGCAAACGAGAAGGAATTCGCAGGTCTGAAGAGCGACGACGAGAGAAACGCATTCATGAAGAAATATCTTTCTAAAGCTTCCTACTCCGTCTTTGCACTTCTTCCCGCTGCAATCCAGCAGCAGATGATGGCTGACAGAGACCCGCACGGAAACGTACAGGTATCGAAGATAGAGAGTGAGAAGCTTGTATCCTCGATTGTCGGCGCAGAGCTCGAAAAGAGAAAAGCAAACGGAACATACAAGGGCAAGTTCAATCCCCTCCACCACTTCTTCGGCTACGAGGGCCGCTGTGCATTCCCGTCCAACTTCGACGCTGACTACTGCTACTCTCTCGGCTACAATGCTTTCCTCCTCATCGCCAACGGCTACACGGGTTATCTTTCATCCGTAAAGAACCTCTCCGCTCCCGCTGAACAGTGGACAGCAGGCGGCATGCCGATCACGAAGATGATGAATGTCGAAAGAAGACACGGTGAGGACAAGCCCGTCATCAGAAAGGCTCTCGTTGAGCTTGACGGCAAGCCCTTCAAGTACTTCGAAGAAAGAAGAGAAGAATGGTCGAAGAACACATGCTACACCTACCCCGGTGCCATCCAGTACTACGGCCCGTCTTCCGTCTGCGACCAGACTACAAAGACACTCCAGCTCGAAAAGAACTGACAGAAGTCCGATTCATCAGGGTCCCGCGAAAAACGGGGCCTTTTCATATGCCTTATTCATGTCTGGTTATACCACAAAATACTGAAATTAAAAGCCTCAAAATACTGAAATTAAAAGCCTCAAAATACTGAAATTAAAAGCCTCAAAATACT
>CAVFVX010000036.1:0-19266 GCA_963626075.1 Acutalibacteraceae bacterium | reverse complement strand
TGTTTTCCTGCTTTTGCTTGATATCCCTTCTCTTGGGGTGGTAAAATATTACCGCAGATGAGTTTTCTGTATTATATTCTAGTTCACAGGGAGGCTGTACGGCATGGGAAGATTCCTCAATCCGGATAACAGGGCGTTCATGTCTGCTTTCAATACGGATATCTACGTAGACAAGAGCGGTCTGATCAGATATACGAACAGCGTACTCGGCACCAAGAAGGCCTTCATCTGCAACAGCCGCCCGCGGCGCTTCGGAAAGACCACGGCTGCCGACATGCTTGCCGCCTACTATTCCCGTGGCTGCGATTCCTCGTCAGTCTTTTCCTCCCTCGAAATCGGCGGGGATTCTTCCTTCAGGGAACATCTCAACAGATATGACGTCATCCGCTTCGATCTCCAGGAGTGCATATCCTCCGCGGGAGGCGTGAAGAAGGTCCTTCCGTTCATCTCGGAGAGGATCATCGGGGAGCTGGATGAGTGTTATCCCGGCATTCTCACTTCCGACTCTGCGACTCTCAAGGATGCGCTCTGCAGAATCAGCGGAAAGACCGGGAAGACTTTCATATTCATAATCGATGAGTGGGACGTGCTTATCAGGGATGACGGAGATACGGAGACTCAGAAGGAGTACATGGAATTCCTCCGCGGACTCTTCAAGGGGCCGGAAGCTTCCGGATATACCTCTCTTGCGTATCTTACGGGAATCCTTCCGATCATAAAGGAGAAGGCGCAGTCCGCGCTCAACAACTTCTGGGAATACTCCATGCTGGATCCGGGACCGTTTGCCGAATATTTCGGCTTCACCGAAAGGGAAGTGAGAGAACTCTCCGATAAATACAACAGGAATTTCGACGAGGTCAGACGGTGGTATGACGGCTATCTCCTGAACGGTCTCCATGTATATAACCCGATGGCAGTCGTCAGCGTGATGGAGAGCGGGAAGTACAGAAGCTACTGGTCGCAGACGGCATCCTATGAGGTTGTCCTGCCCCTGATCGGAATGAACTACGACGGTCTCAGAGGGGCTGTAATCGAGATGCTCTCCGGTGCGGAAGTCTCAATCAACCCTCTGAAGTTCAGTAATAATCCCGCAAAGATCAACAGCAGGGACGACGTCATGACGTATCTCATTCATCTGGGGTATCTTGCCTACAACGAGGAGTCGGGTACGGCATTCATTCCCAATGAGGAGATACGAGCCGGGATGAACAATGCCGTCGAGGACAGCAACTGGGGTGAAGTCGCCGTTTTCATGAAGGAGTCGGATGAGCTTCTCTCGGCGACGCTCCGGGGAGACGGAGATGCCGTTGCCTCTGCAATCGAAAGAATCCACAGCACATATACTTCGGTCATCGAGTACAATGACGAGAACTCCCTCTCGAGTGTCCTGACTGTCGCCTATCTCAGTTCGATGCGGTACTATTTCCTACCGAAGAGGGAGATGGCATCGGGAAAGGGCTATGCCGACTTCGTCTATCTTCCCCGCCCGAAATACCTTTCGGATTATCCTGCTCTTGTCGTTGAACTGAAGTGGGACAAAAGCGCGGAAAGCGCAATCGCTCAGATCAGAGAACGCAGATATACCGAGAATGTCAGCGAATACACGGGCAGCATCCTTCTTGTCGGAATCAACTATGACAAGGATGCGAAGACCCATGAGTGCACAATCGAGAAGCCTCTTTGAAATACGGCCGGTTTCCCGGCCGCTGTCTTATTTCGTTTCCTTCTTCACCGGAATGATGAGGTTGAGGATGATTCCCACGAGAGTCGAGAGGGCGACGGAGCCCAGCGAGAACTCGAGGGATGAGCCGATGTTGAACTTCAGCATTCCTCCTCCGATTCCGATTACGAGGATTATCGAGGAAATCGTGAGGTTCCTCTTGTCCTGGTAGTCGACTCCGGAGTCTACGAGGGTCCTGAGGCCGGAAGCGGATATTACTCCGAAGAGCAGCATCGATATTCCTCCCAGTACCGGATTCGGAATCGTCTGGATGAGTGCGCCGAACTTCGGGAAGAGCGAGAGAATCACGGCGATGACTGCCGCGCCTCCCGTGACCCATACGCTGTAGACACCCGTGATAGCGAGTACGCCGACGTTCTCACCGTATGTCGTGTTGGGTGGTCCTCCCCAGAGGGAAGCCCAGGTTGTCGCAAGACCGTCACCCAGGAGCGTTCTCTTGAGACCCGGATTCTCATAGAAATCCTGTCCCACTACACGTGATATGCAGAGTGTATCTCCCAGATGTTCGCAGATTGTCGCGAAGGACACGATCATGAAGGTCAGCACCGCAACGAGGTTGAACTTCGGCAGTGCGAATGTCGGGAAGCCGAACCATGCCGCCTCCTTGACGACTGTGAAGTCGATGATTGCGTAGGAGGGGAAGAAGATTCCCATTACAAGTGTGAAGATGTAGCCTGCGGCAAGACCGAAGAGAATCGGAATCACAGATAAAAAGCCCTTGAAGAAGACGTTGGCGATGACTGTCACCGCGAGTGTCACGAGGGCTATGGAGAGATAGACGAGTGAGTAGGTCGATGTATCGGAGGTGTTCGTGTACATCGCCATGTTCATTGCCGTCGGTGCGAGGTTGAGGCCGATGACGATGATTACCGAGCCGATGACGACGGGAGGAAGCGCACGGTGTATCCAGCCCGATCCGCAGCGCGAGATTATGAACGCGACGATGGCGTACATGATTCCCGATGCGAATGCTCCGCCCATTGCGTAGGGCCACCCGTACTGCGATGAAATCGTAATGAGGGGGGTGATGAAGGCGAAGGAGGAGCCGATGAATGCAGGCACCATCGCCTTTGTCAGCAGAATGTAGATGAGTGTTCCCGTTCCCGCAGTGAAGAGCGCAGTCGTCGGATCGAGTCCAACGAGAATCGGAACGAGGATGGTCGCTCCGAACATTGCGAACACGTGCTGGATGGAAAGGGGAATCCACTCCCTGAGTGGCGGCCTGTCAGCGGGGCCGTAGTGAGGCGTTTTTGTTTCCATTATTATCTCCTGCTGTCGATAATAAGTGAAACGGTATTATAAAATGAAGGGGGTTGAGCGAAAAAAGAAAGACATCTTTTCTCTTCCCGCAGTCGGGGAAAGATAATATATTGGTAGCAGAGGAAAAAAAGAGAATGGAAGAATCAGCTCTGGAAATAGTCAGGATCGGTGATGACATATTGAGAAGGAAATGCAGGGAGGTGAAGGTATTCGACGACGCCTTCCGCATGCTTACGGATGCGATGCTCGATACCCTCCACGATGCCGACGGCGTCGGACTCGCCGCTCCGCAGGTCGGTGTCGACGGACGCTTCTTCGTAGTCGACATAAGGGACGGAAAGCACTATGTCTTCGCCAACCCCGAGATACTCGAGACCAGCGAGGAACTGGGACCGTATGAAGAGGGCTGTCTCTCCATTCCCGGAGTGTACCATGATGTGATGAGACCGGTCCGGGTCCGCGTGCACGCACAGGACGAATACGGAAAGGCATTCGAAATCGACGCGGACGGGCTTCTTGCACGTGTCATCCAGCACGAGAACGACCATCTCGACGGACACCTCTTCATCGACAGACTCTCTGAAGAGGAGAGGGCGAAGGTCCTTCATGCCTACGAGAAGAAGAGTGCCGTAAAAAAGAGGAAGAAGAAGTGAGACTGCTTTTCGCCGCTACAGACTCGATTGCCGTACCGCTCCTGGAAAAACTTAATTCAAGAGGTCTCGTGACGGCTGTGTTCACGACTCCCGACGCTCCGAAGAAGAGGGGTAAGGGCTTTGTGCCGACTCCCGTCAGGGTGAAGGCAGAGGAGCTCGGGCTTCCGGTATTCACCCCCGGGCACCTCAACAGGGAGGAGAGGGAAATCGTGAAGTCCCTCGGAGTCGACAGTCTTCTCTCGTTCTCCTACGGGAGAATCTTCGGGCCGAAGTTTCTTTCGCTCTTCAGGTATACATTCAACGTCCACCCGTCGGCTCTTCCTCTCTACAGAGGCTGCAGTCCCATCTTCAATGCGATAAGGAACAACGAACGGGAGACTGCGATATCTGTCCAGCAGATTTCCCTCAATATAGACGAAGGGGACATATACGGGATGAAGGCCCTCTCTCTCGACGGAACGGAGACGAGCGAGAGCCTCGAGTGCGTAATAAGCGAGGAGGCTCCCGAGTTCGTGCTTTCGATTCTCGAGAGCGTGGAGAGCATCATTCCATTCCCGCAGAGGGGAGAGGCGAGCTACACTGGCTTCATAAAGAAGGATGACGGCAGAATCAACTGGAGCGACAGCGCGGAGAGCATACACGCCCTCGTAAGGGCATGCTATCCCTGGCCGAAGGCATGGTGCATGTACAACGGCTCCCCGTTCATCATCGCCGCTGTCCATTCCTCGTCGTTCCTTCCCTTCGAGCCCTGCTCCGAGAAGCCCGGCACCGTCGTCGCACTCGACAGGAAGAAGGGTCTCAGAATTGCAACCGGAAACGGTTACCTCTATGTCTCCCGTGTCCTTCCTCCGATGAAGAAGGAGATGGATGCCGCATCGTTTGTTAACGGTGCGAGAGACTTCATAGGCACGGTTCTGGAGTAGAAAGCTCCCTGAATGTTCTCATGATGAAGACCGACGTGATGAGCGCCGTCAGTACGTCGCTGACGGGAAATGACCACAGAAGTCCGTCGAGTCCCATGAAGAGCGGCATGATCAGAGGGAGGAACACTCCGAATACAATCTCCCTCGTGAGGGATATCACAGTCGACTGCAGTCCCTTGCCCATGGCCTGAAGGAAGATGAAGGTTCCCTTGTTGACGGTCGCGAGCACCATTGCCGAGAGGTATATTCTGAAACACTTCACCGTGAACTCCGAGTAGTATGTGCTCTCTCCGGCTGCGCCGAAGAGGGAGGCTATCTGAAGCGGGAATACTTCGACGATGAAGAGAGCAACAAGGCCGACGACAGCCTCAAGGGAGAGTACGTATATGAAGGCCGACTTCACTCTGCCGCTCTTCCCCGCTCCCCTGTTGTAGCCGACAACGGGAATGGAACCCGCGGCGATTCCGATTGCAACCGAGATTGCTATCTGGAAGAACTTCATGACGATTCCGAGTACCGCAAGCGGAATCTGCGAGTATTCCGCCTGTCCGAAGACGGGATCGAGAGCACCGTACTTCGTACAGCTGTTCTGGACTGCAGCCATGCTTATGACAAGCGAGACCTGGCTGAGTAGACTTGTGAGCCCCAGCGGAAGGAATCTCCTCATTATCCGGGGAGAGAGGCGGAAGCTTTCCTTTTCCAGCTTCACGGTCTTCATGTGGAAAAGATACCATACGGCAAGGACTGCGGTTACCGCCTGACCGATTACAGTCGCGACGGCTGCTCCCGTCATTCCCCACTTCAGACCGTAGATGAAGATGGGGTCGAGTATGAGATTTGTAACCGCTCCCGCCACTGTCGACACCATCGCAAAGCGCGGAGACGAGTCGCTTCTGATGACGGGATTGAGCGCCTGCCCGAACATATAGAACGGAAGCCCGAGTGTTATGTAGAAGAAGTACTCCCGGCTGAATGCGTATGTCTCGTCGTTCACCCGGGCGCCGAAGAAGGTGAGGATGGGGGAAGAGACGACAAGGTAGAGGAGCGTCAGCACCACACTCGATATGAGTGTCAGTACTACGGCATTTCCCACAGCCGCGGCGGCATTCTTCTCTTCTCCTCTTCCGAGCGAAAGGGAAACGAATGCACACGCGCCGTCCCCGATCATTACGGCGAGAGCGAGGGCGAGGACCGTAAGGGGGAATACGACTGTGTTCGCAGCGTTTCCGTTGGACCCCAGGTATGGGGCGTTTGCGATGAATATCTGGTCTACGATGTTGTAGAGTGCTCCGACAAGAAGTGATACGACACAGGGGAGAGAGAATTTTCTCACGAGCTTTCCGATCTTCTCCGTTTCCATGAATGACTGGTTCGGGGTTTCCATTTTGCCTTCCTTTCCGTGCATGAAAAAAGAGCACGGCGTGTGCTCTTGTATCGTATCGGAAGGGGAGAACCTTCTTGTATCGTATCGTGTTTGCTCCCTGTTTTTTAACAGAAGAGGGGAGAAAAATCAAGAAAGGAGACAGTGGGTCTCAGATACCGCGCTCTTGCAGAGAACCCTCGGGGGAAACTTGTCCTCCTGTTTACGGACGATGTTTCTTTCTGCTTCTTCATCTTATGACAGGAGGAAAGTGCGAATCCGCAGTTCAGAGGATGCGGAAAAGTTATATACTCTCTCCATGGACATAAAGCTTAACTACGAGGAAAGAGGTAAGGGAGACACGCTTATTCTCCTCCACGGCAACGGCGAGGACCACACGGGGTTCTCCGCCCAGATTGAATACTTCAGCAGGAAATACCGCGTAATCGCACTCGACACGCGCGGTCACGGTCTCTCGCCGCGGGGCGAAAAGCCTTTCACGATAAGTCAGTTCGCAGACGACCTCTATGACTTCATGAATGAAATGAAGATAGAGAAAGCAGATATCCTGGGCTTCTCCGACGGCGGCAACATAGCCCTCATATTCGCCCTGAGGCATCCGGAGAGGGTGCATAAGCTCATACTCAACGGAGCAAATCTCTTCAATGACGGCTGCAGGAAGGACGTCAACCGCTGGATCGGGAAGGAGTACAAAGCCGCTCTCGGGAGGGGAGACGAAGACACGGCATCTCTCATGAGACTCATGATAGACGAACCGAACCTGTCCCCGGAGGAGCTCAGTGTACTTACCATGCCCGTTCTCGTGATAGCAGGTACCCACGATATGATTCTGAAATCACACACGAAACTGATTGCAAAGAGCATCAGCAGAAGCCGCCTCGTCTTCATTGAGGGAGACCACTTCATCGCCTATAAGAATCCCGCCCGATTCAACAGGGCCGTGGAAGACTTCCTCGAGAACGGTTAACATAGTCCTATGTACTCGAGCTGGAACAACTACAGGGATTATCTTGAGAGAAAGTACGGCGGCCCCTTCTACCGTGTGGGAGTCGACGGAGGCTTCAACTGCCCCAACCGCTCAGGAGACCACTCCGGGGGCTGTACCTTCTGCGACGGTACGGGAAGCGTTGCCGTCTATCAGAGAAGAAGCGAGAGCTCCTTCTCCCGGAGTTCCGACTACGACAAGGATGTCGCCTCCACGATAACCACCCGCTACGCCTCCATCGAGAACCAGATAAGAAAGGGCCTCGAGTTCATAAGGCGCCGCTACAAAGCCGGGAAGGCTGCCCTCTACTTCCAGAGCTGGACGAACACCTACGACAGCGTGGAGAACCTCAGGAGAATATATGACAGGGGACTCTCGGTCTTTCCCTTCAGCGAGTTCATCGTCTCGACCCGTCCCGACTGCATGGGAGACGACGTCTGCGCTCTCCTTTCGTCTTACATAACTCCGGAGAGGGAAGTGTGGGTGGAACTGGGGCTCCAGAGCTCCAATGACGAGACACTCAGGCGCATCAACCGCGGTCATGATTCGGCGTGCTTTCTCTCGGCGGCGGAGAGGGCGAAGCGGTACGGACTGAAGGTTTCCGTACACATAATCCTCGGGCTCCCGGGAGAGGGAAGGGAAGACTACATCAATACCGTGAAGCTCGTTAACAGAAGCGGGGCCGACGGAGTCAAGATACACAACCTCCACATAGCCGGAGGAACGAGAATGGCAGACGATTTCTATCTCGGGGAGACGGTATCTTCATCGACGAGGCGGCACCTCGAGAACTGCGCCCTTGCCCTGAGATACCTCCGCCCCGACATCGTCGTGCAGCGCCTTGTCTGCGACACACCCTACCACCGCCTCGTGGAGCCGAGGCACTTCATGGACAAGTCGCTCTTTCTGAGGACCCTTGACGACTACATGAAGGATAACGGATGGAGGCAGGGAGACCTATATTCTCCCGATTAAGTTCCTCAGTTCCTCATACGACGACACGGACCAGGTCGCGAGAGGCGATTTATGCCCGGAGAAATTGATGTAGATCGAGTCGATTCCCGCATTGGCGGCACCCGCAATGTCGCTGTGCTCGCTGTCGCCTATCATCACGCATTCCTCCTTTGTCTTACCGAGAATATGCAGTATTTCGTCGAAGAGTTCCTTCTGGGGCTTGTGCCATCCGATTTCGCTTGAGATGAATATGTGCTCGAAGAACCTGTCCGTCTTCGTATCCTTCAGCCTCTGCCTCTGTATTTCGGAGATTCCGTTCGTGACGAGCGACTTCGGGTACTGTGGAATGCTCTTGAGAAAATCCTCCGCACCCGGGAGGAGTCTTCCGTTGTGTGCAAGGAGGTACTTGAAGCGTTCTGCCGTTTCCTCCGCGTTTGTGTCCTTCAGTCCGACGTTTTCGAAGAAGAGTCTCCATCTCTTTGTCTCGAGTTCGTCGAGAGTCAGTTCCCCGTCCTCGTATTCCTTCCAGCACTTCAGATTTCCCGTCATGTATGAATCATGTGTCGCTCTGTCACAGGGAAGGCCGAATGAAGAGAAGATGTTCCTGAGGCCGATTTCCTCGGTGGCATTGAAGTCCCAGATTGTCTGGTCTGCATCGAAAAGTAGGTAGCGCATGGGATGAGTTTACCATATTGAGCTTTTTTTTCTACACGGTTACGCTTTTGTACGTTATATTTATTCACCAGGAGTTGAAAAAAATGAAGAGTGCAGTTTTATTGTGGATTGAAGGCATTATTGCCGTCGTCTTCGGTGTTTTCATCATAGTCAGGCCCGCTGCCGTTCTCAGCATCGCAGTACTGGCCTTTTCCATCATCCTCGCTTTCCGTGGAATCATGAGAATCGTTGATGCCATCCGCTTCAGGAAGAGCGCCGTCCAGGTCGTCATCGACGGAAAGGCCATCGATCTCGGTATTCAGAAGAGAATCCGCGAGACCCTCCTTACAGACGGAATCATCGCATTCATAATCGGAATCATGTCGTTCATAGTCGGAATCTCGGCATTCAGGAACGGAGGCGTGTCGCTGATGAAGGGCGTTGTGTATGCAGTGGCTGTGGGTTTCCTCATCACTGGTATTGCAAACTTCATCGAGAGCCACTCCCTCAAGCCCTATCCGGCGCTTCACAGCATCTATCATTCGTCGTCGATCGGCTATATCGTGGCGGCCGTGATTCTCTTTGCCTTCCCGTTCTTCGTCGGACAGACCTTCATGACCGTATTCGGTGCAGTAGTCATCACCGCAGGTGTCATTTCCTTCATCTGGGGATGCCGTGTCTATGCCGTCTCGAAGAAGCTCAGAGACGCCGTTGACGTGACAGCAGGTCTCTAATTCTTTCAGGACAAAAGAGATTAATCCTTGTCTTTCCCCCGCTTTCCGTTTCGGTGTTGTTGACAAATAATTTATAATCGTCAGATACTGAACAACAGTAATGATAACGAGGGAAAGATGACGATAGACTTTTCAAAGTACAGGGATGGGCTTGTTCCTGCTGTTGTGCAGGATGCCGTTACACGCAGTGTTCTTACAGTCGGCTTCATGAACGAGGAAGCCTATTCACTGACACTTGAAAGGGGGCTTGTCACATTCTATTCCCGCTCCAAGGGCAGAATCAGGGTAATGGGGGAGAACAGCGGCAACTATATAAAGGTAAGGGAGATTCTCGTCGACTGCGACGGTGACACCCTCCTTATAAAGGCCATTCCCTCCGGCCCCGTATGCCACACGGGATCCGACACATGCTTCGGTGAGGAGAACCAGCCCGGCGACTTCTCGTCTCCCGAGTTCCTCTTCTATCTCGAATCCGTGATTCATGACAGACGTCTCAATCCCACCGACGACAGCTATACGAATCATCTCTTCTCACGCGGTCTCAACCGCATCGCTCAGAAGACGGGTGAGGAGGCAGTCGAGCTCATCATTGCAAGCAAGGATGACAACAAGGAGTTATTCCTCGGAGAGGCAGCGGACCTCATGTATCACTTTCTCGTTCTCCTTGCCCAGAAGGACTGCACGCTCTCAGAAGTCGTCGATGTCCTCAAGGACAGGCATTCACGCTGACAGGTAATTCAAATCTGCTTCAGAACCGCATTCTCACGAGTGCGGTTAATTTACAATACTCTTCAAAAAAGGCATATTAACGCCATGAAAAGACCAACTGCTCTTCTTTTTATGATACTCGCACTCTTCCCGCTTTCCGCCGCCACGGTTTCTATCGGTATCGAGGCGGGAGCCGACTATAATATGGTCATTTCCGGTAAGGGATACAGGAATTACAACTACACGAATAAGATCGGAATCGCGGCCACCGTCCCCGTCCTCGTCGAATTCACTCCGTCGCTCGGACTCGAGACCGGGATATCGTATTACATGAAGAATTACGGCTACAGCCGCACCGTCACAGACGGCGAAACATCCGTGAAGACTCTCGACTATGACCGCTACAATCATTTCATTGAGATTCCCGTGGGCTTCCACTATACCTACGCAATTCCCATGAGCAGCACGCTCTCTCTCATGGCTTCCGCCGGAGGCTTCATCGGCTTCTGGGTATACGGCAGCAGAGCGGGTTATGCGTACAGTGCTACATTGAAGCCGGAACTGACTCACTTTGAAGAAAAGGTGAACCTGGACTATTACAATATATTCCAGGCGGGTGTGTACGCTACCCTAGGCGGCAAGTGGCAGTTCTCACGGACGACCGATGTCTATGTAAGGGCTGGGTATTACCTTACTCTGACGGATCTCAACAAGCCGCAGAAGTACGGCGGTCATCCGGCACATAACTCGACAATTACTCTTACGGCTGGAATCATGTGGAGGGTAAATTAATGAAGAAAGTACTACCTGTATTATTATTGATTATCGTTTCTCTTGTTCTTCTTTCTTCGTGTACAGTTGAGTCTGTGGCTCCCGACGATTCATGGGAGAGTGTCTTTCTGCAGTTCTGGAATGAAATGAACATGGAGTATGTCCACTTCGACAACGAGACTGACCTCGACTGGGATGAGGTGTATGACAAGTACCTACCTCTCTTCAGAAAGCTTGATTATTCAGATATCAACGACACCCTTACCGCCTTTACTTATTTCAAGGAAATAGCAATCAACATCGATGACGGTCACTTCCAGCTTATTGTCAGAGACAACTTCAGTAATTGTCTTATGATGTCTCCTGCCACAGAAAGGAAGTGGATGGCAGCAACGGAATCGGGTAACAGCAACGGTTTCCCGGATGTTATCTGGAACCGCAGTACCCCCAGTCACATCAAGTCTGTCGACGGGACATACGATAAGCCCTACAACAGTGATACAACATCATTCTATGAGGCTGCCATAAAAGATTACAGCGAAGTGAAGAATCTTATAGGGAGTGTCAATAAGACTAATCCTACAGAATGGGGAAATTTCCACAGCGGGACTAATTTTCTTTCTTCTATAGGTTATCGCTTCATCTCAGTTGAGCAGGAGGATCCAAAAAAAGATCTGACTGATGAGGAACTGGCCTGGAATTCATTCCTGGATTCTTTCGGTATCGGAGGATTCAGTTATTATTACGGTGTGACGAGTGACAATATCTTCTACTTCTATTTCTCCTCCTTCATCGAGTATTCGGGAACTCCTCTGAGTAACGGGGAGATATATAAGAAAGGTCTGACCGATGAAGAGATTGCAGCACTGAGCTCTGATGCTCAGTCAGCTTATGAATCGTTATGGAAGAGCAGTTACGGATACGATTATTCATCTTATGTGCCATTCATTGAAGGAATCTACAATATGTTTGAGGCCTTGAAGTCCATCGGAAAGACCGGAAAATGCGAGATAAAGGATTCTTCCGGGAATGTGACCGAGTATGATGTTACGGGCGTAATCATGGACGTCAGAGGCAACAGCGGTGGCGCCAATTCCACTCTGGAGACTATCTTTGGTTCCTTCTTTTCTAATGAGACCAAATTCGGAGAAGCTAGGTACAAGGACGGTTACAACAGGTATGAATACAGTCCGTGGATGGATCTTACGATAGAGAAGGAATACTGCAATGCAAAGGAAGACTATAAAAATCCGTTTGTAATCATAACAAACGACAATTCCATTTCATGTGCGGAACTCAGCGCAAGCATTGTGAAGAATCTCATGAAGAACGGCATTGTTGTCGGCAATACGACATACGGTGCGACATGCACTATGGTCAACAGATTCCTCTATCATTCCGGTCCTTTCTCATCTAAGAACCTTGGCGTGACTACAACAACATACGAGACGAAACTCAGAACGAAGGACGGCAGTTATGCAAGCTTCGAGAACAAGGGAATCGAACCGACAGAAGGCCAGAAGGTTGATGTTAACTCCACTTATGCAACAGATGCACGTTTCGAGGCGGCTGTCAGGGCTGCTAAGGGGGAATCGTCTTCAACCTGATTTTCTCCATTACGGATGTCGCTTTTTTCATGAAAACGGCGATATCCGGGGGTAAAAATCAACAGAAAACGAAAATTTGTAACGCAGAGCCGGAATTTGTGTTTATAATGTGTCTGTTGAGAGTTCAGGCTCTCACTAAAGAAGGAATTTTATTATGAAGAAATTTGCTGTATTGTTTTTGATTGCGGCTCTCGTATGCACATCCGCTTTTGCTACGACTCTCCAGGTCGGCGGCACTGCCAGATTCGGCGGTGATCTTACTGACGTAGAAGATTACAAGGAAATCAAGAACTACGACTTCGGCGCAGATGCCAGACTCAATCTCGGACTCTTCGGACTTGCAACCAACGTTGTCTTCGGAAGCAACAACGGTAACACTGTCCTCAACACAATCATGACTGCGAACCTCCGCTTCGAAGTCAGCGTCGTCGAATTCGCTCTCGGTGTCGGCTATGCCCTCCCGGTCGAGATTGCAGATGACGGCGTCATCATCGACGGCAAGCCTCTTGATAATTTCTTCGAGGTCTTCAAGAACTCCCAGCTTCTCGCACGCGCTGCTGTCGGCGTCAACATCGGCGGACTCGGACTCGGAGTCGACTACAAGATACCGTTCGAGACAATCGTCGAGTACGCAAAGAGCGATAACCACAAGAACCTCGACACCTTCAAGCAGGGTAAGATTTCCGTATCGGTTCTCTGCAACATTTTCTAAGGCGGATATTTTCCGCAGCATCCTCCACTCCGACCGGTGGAGGATTATATTTGAAGGAGCGCAACATGGATGAAAGATATGTAGATTATGCGGTAGAGAAGACTCTGTCTCTTCTCGCAATTGACAGCCCCACTGGTTATACGGAAGCTGTCGCAGCCGAGGTAAGGAAGGATTTCGAGAATCTCGGTTTCGGAACCGAACTCACGAACAAGGGCGGCGTACTTGTCGACCTCGGAGGGGTGGATGACGGCAACGGGCTCGTCATCATGGCCCACATGGACACCATCGGGGCGATGGTGTGCGAGATAAAGGCTAACGGCAGGCTCAGACTCGACAAGCTCGGGGGACTCCATCCCGTCGGAGTCGAAGGCGAGAATGTCCGCATCCGCACACGTGACGGCAGAGTCTACGAGGGAACCATCCAGATACCCAATCCATCCGTCCACGTCAACGACAATTTCGATTCCTCGGAGCGCACCTGGAGAAGTCTCGAGTGCATCATCGACGAGGATGTGAAGAGCAGGGAGGATGTAAGGGCACTCGGAATAGAGGTTGGTGATCCCTGCTGTCTCTTCACGGGGGCTCATGTAACCGATTCCGGATACATCAAGTCGCGTTTCCTCGATGACAAGCTCTCGGTTGGTATTATCCTTGCGCTTGCAAAGTACATCACTGACAACGGCATAACTCTCCCGCGTCATACCTGGGTTCATATCACGGCATACGAGGAGGTCGGACACGGCGCTGCGGCATCGGTTCCCTCCGGTGTCACGGAAGGCCTCTCCATCGACATGGGATGCGTGGGGGAGGGCTGCTCATGCACCGAGCACGAAGTCTCCATCTGCGCTAAGGACGCAAGGGGACCGTACAACTACCACATGGTCGGCGCTCTCATCGAGGCTGCGAAGAAGGAAGGTGCGGCATACGCAGTCGACTCCTATCCTCACTACTCCTCGGACGTCGAGGCTGCTCTCGGCGGCGGCTGGGATATCCGGCACGGACTCATAGGGCCGGGAGTATTCGCATCCCACTGCAACGAAAGAAGCCACAGGGACGGAGTAAGGAACACGCTCCTCGTCCTCAAGGGATTCCTCAACATCTGATCTTCCGCCCGGGTTTCACGCCCGGGCTGTCTTTCTGATTTCCTCGAGAACCTGCAGTCCTTCCTTTCTCTTATCGATTCTCCCGTCCTCCTCTCTGATCATCTTTCTGATTTTCTCGAGAATATTCTGTTCCAGAAATGAATAGTACCCGTCCTCACTGAAGATTATGTGGTCCACAAGTGAGACGCCGAGTATGTCTCCGGCCCTTATGATGCGTTTCGTCACCTCTACATCATCCTTACTCGGATAAATGTGCCCGGAAGGGTGATTGTGTGCAATCGCTATCGCAGTGGAGCGCTTCTTCAGTGCCTCCGCAAAGATCTCCCTGGGATGGGAGAAGACCCTGTCGACAAAGCCTATTGTCGCCACGGTGGTGTCGAGGATCTCCATGGCTCCGTTGATGCTCACGACGATGAGACTCTCCTGGTCTCGTGAGGCGAAGTGCCTCACCTCCTGGTAGATGTCGACGGATGAGTTGATATGGCGGGGCTTCCGGGTGTTCTTCCGCCGCCCGAGTTCGAGTGCGGCAAGCACCTGTGCTCCCTTTGCTCTTCCGACTCCCGGAATGTTCATGAGTGTTGTCAGCGGAAAGCTGACCCCTCTGTCGATCAGGTTGAGGACATCGCTGCTTATCTCCTCGACCGATCTTGCTCCGTTGCCCTGTGCGATGAGAAGCATGATGAGTTCCCTGTCCGTGAGAGCCCTCGCTCCGAGTCTCACCAGCTTTTCCCTTGGCTCTTCGCCTGTTGTGAATCTGTCTTTTTCTGTATCCATACTTCTTAACCCCGAAAAAACGGAAAATTGTCAAAATTCCGGGAGAAATAATTGTAAAATCTTCAGAAAGCTGGACAGATGTCGTACTTTGAGCGTCTGAAAACGCGAAAAAAGTCACAGCAACACCCGATAAGTCATTCAGCGAGGAAGGAGATTCAGAGGAACAGCCTTCACCTGTATTCCGAGTGGAGACCTTATGAGTCATCGTGGTCACAAATTGTGACCTCGATTGAATAATGCGCAAGCTGAGGTTGTTATCTGTTCTCGCTGTGAGTCGGTATATGTCGTCCGGCCGCCCGAGATTCCGTGAAATCAAAATTTTTGATTTCACCAAAACTGACAGCTTAACTTCATGTCGTACATCTCTCCGGAGAAGAGAAAAATCAGGAAGTAACAGTGTGATTCAGTTGGTGTAATTCTCGTGTGCATCTTGCTGGATTTTGCACTTATCCTGCAGGTTTTTTTGCCCTCAACTAGGGTATTTGCGGGCTACATCGGGGAGAATGTAAACTCTTGGATTGAACTTTAATTCTATACTACTCAAAGACTTCGTTATAAAGGCGGACGTATAGGCTCCGTACGATTTGCATGAAAACACGGGAAAGGTTGCAAATCGTACGGGAGATAGGCCGCTAACCTCTACTGTAATATTGTTGTGGATTGAGTTTTTCGACCTGTGTGCAGGCGACAGGAATTCCGTGAAGTCAAATTTTTTGACTTCACCAAGTTGATATCTTCTGAATGCATGAATTCACTATCGAGGTTCCAATGGAACCTCGATCCAGGCTGTCTTGCTGGGTGACATCAGCGTTCAAGGTCACAAATTGTGACCTTGAAGCCCGGCTGACTATTTATCTGTTGTTTTTATATTCTCCGGAGAAGTTCTGTTATCTGTCCGCTGTCGTCGATAAGCGACAGTTCAAAGCATTTCTTCCCGGCATCCTTGAGAGAAGCACCTATGTGGTACAGCTTCATCTTATCCAGGATGAGGAATCTGTCGTGAAATTCGTGAGATTCCCTTATTTCAAGATTTCCGTACTCGGAATTGAATGACGAGATGTCCTTCTGTGTGAGTCTGTTCGGGTTTGCAGTCACGATTGTGACGCTCACGCCGCTGTTTTTCTTCGAGAGGATATCGAGTGTGGCTGTGTCCACGTAGTTGTCGATGAGAACGATTGACGATTTCGCTTCCCGTACGATTTTCGTCAGAAGGCTGAAGGCGTCGTACATTTCTCCGGAGAAAAAGAGGGCCGATTTCTTTATGCTCGGATCCGTCAGGTCTTCCAGTATTCTCTCGAATTTCCTGTCATGCTCGATCAGCTTGTCGTCTATTCTCTCAAGGTGACGGTAGATGCCGTCCGTTTGAACAATGTAGTCCTTCATCTGCCGGAAAAGTCGGATGAGTGTAATACTCTGTTTTACAGCAAGGTCACCTTTGAGTACGGTCATGAGCATGTATATTCCAGACTCAGTGAAGGCAACTGGCGGCTTTCTTCGTCCGCCTCCCTGCCCACTGTAAAAATTCCGTGAAGTCAAATTTTTTGACTTCACCAAATCAATGTCTTCTAGGTTCAGCTTAAACATGAAATCAGACGGAAATTTGGATAAATTGTTTTTTACCTGCTGATTGAATGTTTTTACAGAATAGCCATATATAGATGCTAAATCGAAATCCAGCATAACCTGTACGCCACGGATGGTGTATATCCTGTTTCTGATTTCTTCTTCAGACAGGACTGCGATAGTCGTATTCTTTGTTGTGTCTTCATTCATCTTTTTCTGTTTCCTGTCGTTTTGAGTTGCCGACTTCCGGGTTTGATATCAAAAAATTTGATTTCAAGTTACTATTCAAAGAAACACCGATGTGCTCTTTGGTAATACAACATGAGCCCGTGTCTGCTTGTGCGAGGCTGCAGTTCTACGGATATTCCTATTTCCTGTTCTCCAGGTCGGACATCAGAAGCGGGATGTTGCGTCGGCCGTAGAGAACACGTCTCACTTCCATGATATTTTCGTCGTTTTCCGTCAGAATTACGTAGAGTACGATGAAGTTGCCGACGATTATCCTGTAGTAGGGCGTGCCGTCATTCAGGGCACAGGCGTAAACTGCGTGTATCTCGGGATTCCGCGAGCATTCCTCGATGGCGTTCTCCATATTCAGGACAAATCGACGGGCGGCATACGGATTACACAGCGTGTATGTTATGTAGTTTGTGATTTCCTCTGCATCATCGTAGAAGGACTGCAGGAATCTAATTCTGTAATTCTTCTGCATCATCAACTATTTTCCTCAGCCTGGAAAATACCTGGTCATGCGTGAGCCTCACCGGATTGTGATCAGCTTCGTAGTCGGCATCGGCCATGTAGGCATTGATGTCGCCCGAAAGCTTTGCGTAGGTGTTCATGCTCATTACGACCATTCTTCCGTAGCCGTTCTTCGTCAGGAAGACGGGCTGACCGTTTTCGACGATTTTCTCGATTTCCGTGAACTTGTTCCTCAGATCAGATACCGGTCTTATTTCGAGCATGATAGTGCCTCTCTTTGACCGTATCTTATCAGAATAATGATAAAATTCAATACGTTTGTCCGGCGCATTCATACGCACAACCTCCTTGCTGGATTAATTCTCCCGGTTCTCCACACCGAATATCAGGAGTGAGATGTTGCGTCTGCCGTAGAGGAGACGTCTGACTTCCATGATCTTCTCGTCGTCTTCCGTCAGAACGACGTAGAGTACGATGAAGTTGCCGACGATTATCCTGTAGTAGGGGACGCTGTCATTCAGAGACCAGCCGTAGACAGAGAAGATTTCGGGATTGAGGGAGCGCTCCTCTACGGCGTTCTCGACGTTCTGAAGAAATCTCTCTGCTGCATCGGGATTCTGAAGCACGGCAGCAATGTAGTAGACTGTCTCGTCAAGATCCGTGTCGAATGTGGGAGAATATCTAATTCTGGCTCTTCCTTGCATCATCAATTATTTTCCTTGCCTTGGAAAATACCTGGTCATGCGTGAGTCTCACCGGATTGTGGTCCGCTTCGTAGTCGGCATCGGCCATGTAGGCATTGATGTCGCCCGAAAGCTTTGCGTAGGTGTTCATGCTCATTACGACCATTCTTCCGTAGCCGTTCTTCGTCAGGAAGACGGGCTGACCGTTTTCGACGATTTTCTCGATTTCCGTGAACTTGTTCCTCAGATCAGATACCGGTCTTATTTCGAGCATGATAGTGCCTCTCTTTGACCGTATCTTATCAGAATAATGATAAAATTCAATACGTTTGTCCGTTGCATTCATATGCGTGGCCTCTGTGTCTGTTCTTTACGAAGGAAGCCTCCGGATGGCGGCTGCCACCCGGAGTGCACATCCTAGAACTCGTAGAGCACCGTGCTCTCGCAGAGAACGTCGGCTTCCTTCTTCTCGTCTTCGAGAATCTCGAGCTTGCTCTCCCTGTTGTTGCGGTTGACTCTGTACTCGATATGGCTGCAGACGATTTCGATGGTGCTCTTCTTCTCACCCGTCTTCGTCTCCCAGCGGCACATCATCAGTCTGCCCACCGCTCTCACGATCATCCCCTTGTGGATGCTTGTGAGTGCCTTCTCTCCGAGTTCGCCCCAGCACTGGACTACGAGAAAGAGTGTTTCCTGCTTGGGGTTGCCGTTGACGTCCTTGTAATACCTGTCATTGGCGATGGTGAATTTCACCAGTCTGCTGTTCGTGACGGCGCTTCTTGCCACCACTTCCGGCTCGTTGACGAGCGTTCCTTCAAGAATGACATTGTTCAGCTGATTCATTTTAGCCTCCATTACCTTAAGCACGATAAAACGGAAAAATGTCAAAATTTTCGGAGAAATAATTGTAAAATCTTCTCAAACACGGACATCTGTCCGGGTTTGAAGGCCTTTCGGGATGAGTTAACGGGGAATTAACAGTGTTGAGGCTTTGGAGTTAACACTCTTTTTCTATCGTACGGGCCATGGAAATAAGGCTTGTCAATGTTTCGAAGAGTTTCGGTGCTGCAAGAGTCATAGATGACGTTTCTCTTGTAATCAGGAGCGGCAGCTTCACCGTGCTTCTCGGTTCGTCGGGCTCGGGAAAGACGACCCTCCTCAGAATGATAGCTGGTCTGGAAACTCCGGACAGGGGGGAAGTGTGGCTTGACGACAGGTGTGTCTACTCTTCAGAGCGGAAGATCAATGTTCCACCGGAGAAGAGAGGTCTGGGTTTCGTTTTTCAGGACTTCGCTCTCTGGCCGCATATGACAGTCTTTGAGAATGTAGCCTTCGGTCTGAGAGTAAGAGGTGAGAAG
>CAVFVX010000035.1:0-19453 GCA_963626075.1 Acutalibacteraceae bacterium | reverse complement strand
TGTCCTCCTTAACTGAAATTCTAAGGGCAAAGCGGTGAAAAGAAAAGGAAATTGTTGAGTCCGGAACGGCGGCTGATTCTTCCCCGCGCTCAGACTGCTCTACGAAGGCATATGGTTAACAGACCATAAGAAAGGTTAACGGAGTGCAATGCCGCAGGATTTCCCCGGATAGACTTATCGTGAGGATATCAACATGAAAAGAACATCTATCATTCTGACTGTTGCCGTACTGCTGTGTCTTGTTACGGCATGTGCAAGTACGGAAGCCGTGTCTTCCTCCGTTCCCGCTGAAAAGGCGGCCTCCGGGGAACAGATTCCGGCGGACCAGGTAGTCTTCAACGGAGACAGCGGACGATTCCGCCTTGTTCTCTCCAAGACCGATATGAGTGCAAGGCTCTATTACTGCGGTGAGCAGATAAAGGAAGGGTACTGGACAAGTACGAGTGCCTCAGTGGGGGCGAATATGCTCATATACATTGATGAGAAGCCCGCTAACCTCTATCTGAACGTGACGGACAACGAGTACAGGGTCAGTGTCACCTGGAACGGGGAAAGCGACATCCTGCGCTGTGCCTTCAGTTCATGGTACGGCAAACTCAGGAACTTCACGTCACTCGAGGAGAGTAGCGGCGAGATAATCTTCTACGGAGCATCGAACTTCGCGTACTGGACGACCATGAAGAGCGACCTTTCTCCCTTCCTTGTTCACAACCATGCCGTCGGAGGACTGTCGGACAAGCAGCTTCTCGCATCTGCGGACAGGCTTCTCTATCCCTATAATCCTTCGGTCGTCGTTCTCCAGACCGGCTCAAACGATTACAGCGGGTTTACCGATCTGACGGATGAGGAAGCAGTCATCGAAAGCGTGATGACCACAAAGACAGAGATGTACGAGGAGTATCACAGGAATCTTCCGGATGCGAGAATAGTCGTCGTCTCCGGCTTTCCGACAGTCAAGAAGGCTGACCTGACAGGAATCATCCTGAAGGTCAACGAAAGGATAAAGGCGTACTGCGACAGTAATCCCGGGTGGATGACATACGTCGAGGCTGCCACCCTGACATATGACGCTGAAAGCGGCGAATACAGGGAGGATTATTTCGTTGAGGACAAGCTCCATCTTACTCCCGATGCCAGAAGGGTTCTCGCAGATGACTATCTCATACCGGCACTCGAGAGCATCGGTGGCGTGAAGGGATACAGCGTCACTGAAACCGGAGAGTCTGATCTTTATTCCTCGACAGACAGTATTCCCTACTATGAGGACGGTACGGATTCTCCGTTCATCAGCAGTTACATCGTCTCTTCCGATACTCCGACGAAGGCTCTTGTCATCTTCCCCGGCGGCGGCTTTTCTTCCCTCTCCGTGCCGAAGGAAGGCGAAGACATTGCAGCCTACTTCTCATCCGTCTGCGGCTGGTCGTGCTTTGTCTGCCATTACAGAACCGGCACGGATTACCGCGGCATCATAAGTGATGCAGTAAGAGCGGTGAAGTACGTCAGGGTCAATGCGGAAACGCTTAACATAGATCCCGATGAAATCTGTCTCATGGGTTTTTCCGCAGGAGGTTCCCTTGCTCTCATGGAAAGCGAACACTGGGGTGATGAGGAATATCTCTTCGGCGACGAATACGACGCTGTAAGCGGCCGTCCCGATTATCTCTGTCTGCTGTATCCCGGACAGAGCTTCATGGCCAGGGAGAACAACAGATTCTTCCGTTCCTCCCTTTCTGAAGAGCTTCTTGCTCTCTATAATCCCGCTCTCAACATTTCTTCCGACATGGGCGCGGTATTCATTGCGCATGCAGAGGACGATGTCACATCTCCGATTGAGAATACATATACCCTCTGTGAGGCTCTTGAGAATAATGGCGTCGACGTAACGCTTACCGTCTTCAGCACCGGAGGCCACGGCTTTGCCCTCGGCAACAATGTGGAAACCGTGGAATGGCGTTACCTTTTCCAGTCCTGGTTTGACGGAAGATAACCGTCATTTCTTCCGGTCCGGCGGGGAATGGAGAGTGTATCTCTGTTCCCCGTATTCTTTTTCTCCATCGTGAACCGGGCCCCTTCCGTTGTGCCTTTCAGCTCAGTCTCCGTGAAGATATCTCAGTCGGACGGAGGCCGGCAGCCTGTACCGTCTGATGATTACACGGGAGAAAGAATCGTCCGCGCAAACTCTTTTCCGTCGTGGCCGGTTCTTCGATTATATGGAAGATGCAGCGGAACGCGATTCTCTGTCGGAGGCCCGTCCCCGCATTCGCAATGACGAAGTACACAGTCATCCTCTCGTTCCTTCACCTTCTACCGATGGCCGGGCGATGTGTGTCCTCTCTCTGTCGGCGTTTCCGCTCGGGATGACGTTCCCTTCTTCCCGGTCCGGCACTGTGCACGGCCCGTTCTCCAGCCCATCTGATTATGCACATGTCTTCCTCACGGGTTCTGCGCGGTTCCCGATGAAGGAAGCTGTTTGACAGCGGTGCTGATAAAGGAAAGCCCTCTCCCGTTTCTTCCGGGGGAGGGCTCTCAAGGAGATTGTCGTTTCAGTTAAGGCCGAGGCGGGCGTTGATTTCAGCCGCTCTCTTCCTGTCATGTCTCCACCTTATGTATCTGGGCTGGTTCGCACTTATGCCGAGAAGAACAAGCAGGAAGATTCCCGTCATTACACTCTGCATTGTTGCCGGCCAGCCGAGTGCGACGAAGCCGTTCGAGAACATTGTCATTGTGAAGTTGCCCAGGATCAGTGCTATCGGGAGGGGACAGTAGGTGCTCATGAAGTGGGCGAGGAAGTAGCCCATGAGTGCATTGAATACCAGTCCCGCCGAATCGAGGGATGCAACGTTCATGATCTGTCCTTTTTCGGACATGTTCATGAATGCTCCGACTCCGAGGAAGAAGCCCGCAATCGTGAATCCCTTCTGCATGATCTTCTCCTCGTTCAGTCCGACCGACTTTGCTATGTCCTTTCCGCCTCCGAGTGCTCTGATGTTGTGTCCGTAGGCCGATTTCTCGAAGATGAAGTAGCTGATTACCGCCATGACCGCCAGAACGATGTAGTTGTAGGGGGCAGAGGCGAAGAGAGTGTACTTGTCTCTCAGAGTCGCTCCTCGCGGAAAGAGTACTCTCGGCAGTGCTTCATAGATGAAGATCAGACCGATTGTCAGTACGAGCATGGGAACCTTGAGCTTGTTGTTCAGGAATCCCGTGAGGCTCGAGAGAAGCACTCCGCAGAGAACACAGAAGAAAAAGAGTCCCGGTATTCCCGTGTTCGTGAGCTTCATCAGGTTTGCTCCGATAATCGATGATGCGACAACTACGGCACCCGCGGAGAAATCCCACATCCCGAGGATGAGGTTGCCGACGACTGCCATCGAGAGGATTGCAGGGACTATCGACTGCTGGAATGTTATGAGCAGCATTCTCGCCGTCAGTGTCCTTCCCTTCGATGCAATGCCGAAAATCAGTATGATCAGGACGGGAAGAAGCGCCGTCATCAGTATGTTCTTAAGTACGTTGTTCTTCTTCAAGATAAACCTCGCTTAAAGGTGGAGGAAGGCCCTCCACCCGGTATTCCTTTATTTACCCATTCCGGCCATGACGTTCTCGAGGGAGTAGGATGCGCATTCCGCTTCGAACTTTTCCGGTGTCATTTCGGGATTGAGACCCTTTATGAGGGATGCTATGTATTCGGGAGAATAGACAGCCTTTCCGGTTTCGATGATGTTCACATACTTCTGGTAGTTGTCATAGTCTTCTCTGCTCTCGATGAAGATGAACGGGGATGAATATGATTTAGACTCGTTCGTTATGATGACTGTGCCGTCATAGAGGTAGTTGTAGAGTACCGCAAAAGCGAGCATGGCTCTGTTGTACTGCCCTCCGGCAATCATCTTGATTGTTCCGTTCTCGATGTAGTCGACAGTGCTCTCGGAAATGTCGGCAGTCGCAATCACGACCTTCCCGACCAGTCCGTTCTTCTTGATTGCCTGGTATGCGGGTTCACTGCATGCAGTCATGAAGATGCCGTCCATTTCGGGGTATGCAGCCGCGAATGTGTTGATTGCTGCCGACCACTGTGCCCTGGATGCGTTCTCGGCAAGGATCTTCACTTCGGGGTGCTTTGCAATCTCTTCCTTGAAACCGCGGTACCTGTCGTCATGGTTCTTTGATGTGCCTGCAGTAAGACATGTTATGCAGATGTTCCTGCACCCCGCTTCGTAGAGAACCTCGGCAGCCTTCTGGCCGATGTTGTAGTCGTCGTTGGGAACGGCTCCGAGATAGTTTGCATATGCCTTGAACTGTGCTGCCGTCGCTTCATCGACCGGTTCGTTGAGTCCGACGACTGCAATGTTGTTCTTCTCTGCAGAATCCAGGAGTGATACTGTCGGAGATACCGCGATTACGCCGTCGACGCCGCTCTGGAGCATTGCATCCGAGAGAGCCTGTCCTTCTTCTGTGTTGTATCCCGTTTCGACGAACTTGAATTCGACGTTGAAGTAGGATGCAAGGGATTCCAGGCTCTGCTTGTATGAGGAGCCGAGTTCATCCGTGAATGACGAATAGATGACGCCGATGGATTTCCTCGGGAATCTGCTCTCCTCTGCGCTTTCGCTTTCACCGCCTGCAAAGAGAAGTCCGAGTGAGAGTAACATGGCTGTCAGAATAACTGTTACCTGCTTTTTCATTTTTTTCCTCCGTATATATCTTCTGTTGTGTCAGAATGAAATCATTGTTACCTGCTTCATGACGGCCCTGTCGTAGGTGAGGGCGACGATGAGGAGCATGATGAGTCCCTTGACGCCCGCGACGAGACTGACGTCGAGACCGCATATGATGAGACCGTTGGTGAGAATCGACATCGTGATTCCTCCCAGTATGAACTGTCTGAAGCGTGCATAGCTTCCGCCGGACATCGGGAATCCTCCGAGAACCATGGCTATCATGATGTTGAATTCAAGTCCGCTTCCCGAGGAGCTTGAGACGCTGCCGAGTCTCGTAAGCTGGAAGAATGCCGCAATGCCGACGCATGCGCCGAGTATGATGTAGGCCATCATCTTGTAGAGGTTGACGTTTATTCCGGCCTGCTGCACAGTCCTGCTGTTTCCCCCGATCACCTTCTGTATCTTTCCCAGCTTCGTCTTCTCGAAGAGATAGAAGCCTGCAGCCACTACCACGATGAGAACACCGAGTCTGAGGAATGTATTGTTGAACAGCTTGAAGCGTGCGTAGTCGATTGTAATCTGTCCTCCCATGTTCTCTGCGAATACCGAAAGCAGTCCTGCGGCAATCGTCTTGACGCAGAGCGATCCGACGAACGGGTGGACGCCCACGAGTATTGCAACCCCGCCCGTTACGGAACAGAAGAAGATTCCGACAAGCATCGCTGCGGCTATTCCGACCCATACGGGAGCGCCGAGGCGTACGATGAGGTAGGCGCATACGAACTGTGCCAGTCCGCTTGTGGATCCTATCGAGAAGTCCATTCCCCCGTGGGCATATACGAAGACGGCGCCGGAGCCGACAATCGTTATCGTGAAGATCTGGACTACGAGTGAGGAGAGGTTGGACGGGGTCAGTATCTTTCCCCTTGTCGCCGCCACCATCGTGATTGATATGATTACGAATCCGATAACCGGCATCCAGCTGATGAGTTTTTCCTTCTTCTTCATCCTCACGAGGAGTTCATCGTCTGTCATTGTCTTTGTGCTTTTCATTTTCCTTCTCCTCAGATGATATGTCCGATGACGGTCTGTTCCGTCACGCTTCTGTCTCTCATCACTTCTCCGGAAATCCTGCCGTCCTTGATGAGAATCATGCGGTCGCTCATTCCTATGAGCTCGGGGAGCTCCTCGGAGATCATGATGACGCCCTTTCCCGCCTTCTTCAGCGAATATATAAGCTGATACATGCTGGCCTTGACGCCGACGTCGATTCCTCTTGTCGGACAGTCGAGTATGTAGACATCGCAGTCCCTCTGGAGCCATTTTGCGAATACGACCTTCTGCTTGTTGCCGCCAGAGAGTTCACTCACCCTCTGGTCGACGCCGCGGCATTTTATGGAGAGGTTGGTCCTTCCTTTCTCTGCAAGTTGCTTTTCCGACGAATATGTGATGAGCCCGAATTTCTTCTCGAGTGAGTCGAAGGAGGGGAGAATGATGTTCTCGCGGATGCTTGCGTTGATTATGATTCCTTCCTTGTCCCTTTCCTTGGAGACGTATGCGATGCCGTTTCTTACGGCCTCGACGGTGTTCCTTATCTCCTTTCCGTCTTTCGTCACCTTTCCTGTGAGCGTCTTCACGACCCCGAAGAGAACCTTTCCCAGTTCGTGCATTCCGCACGACGAGAGTCCTCCGATTCCGAGTATCTCACCCCTGTGGAGATCCATGCTGAAGTCCTCGAGTATTCCGTATGTAATGTGTTCGGCCCTGAGTATGACTTCACTGCTGCAGCCTGAATCCCAGTCGTCTCTGAAGTAGGCTCCCGTGAGCTCTCTTCCCACCATGAGATTTCTCATGAGAGGAATCTCCATGTGGTCTCTGTCGAGTGTGTCGATTATATGGCCGTCCCTGAGAACGGTGATTGTATTGCAGACCTGGCAGAGCTCCTCGAGGTCATGGCTGATGAAGAGCACGGCTTTGTTCTCTCTGTGCATTCTCTCGATGAGCCGGTAGAGAATCGTCCTTCCCTTGTGGGCCAGGGCTGTGGTTGTTTCATCTATTATGAGAAGATCGGGGGAGCAGACCATGGCACGTGCTATCTCGACGATCTTCCTGTCTTCAAAGTTGAGTCTTCCCGTCAGAGTGTCGCTCTTTATGTCGCCCGCTCCGATTGAGGAAAGTATTTCATCGGCCTTTCTGTTCATTGCTGCGAAATCAACGACTCCGTGCTTCGAGAACTCCTCAAGCCTTCCGACGAATATGTTGGAGGCTACAGAGATGGTGCCGATGGTTCCCATCTCCTGTACTATCATGCTGATTCCGTGCTTCTGGGCATCGACCATGTTCTTCGGCTCGTACGGAACTCCTTCGATTTCGAATGTGCCGGAGTCGGCTTTCTGTGCACCGCTGACGATGGATGAGAATGTACTCTTTCCCGAGCCGTTTTCTCCGATGAGGCCTCTGACTTCGCCTCTTCTGACGGTGATGTCGACATTCACGAGAGCGTGTGTCGGACCGAATGACTTGTTTACCCCTCGGGCTGAAAGAAATGGTGTATCTGGCATAGATGCTTCCTCACAGAAATAAGGTTGACTGCGGGATTGCTCCCGCAGCCCGGTTTGAAATCATCTGATGATGTTTCCTGTAAGATCGGATTTTCTTCCGCGGACCTCTGCGTGGCCGCTGAAGGAGCCGTCTGCATTGATTGTTCCGGAGATTGTTCCGCCGAGTCTCGGGAATTCACCGCTGTACGATCCGTCTTTGCTGACTGTTCCGTTGAAGTTCGAATAGCCGCTTCCTTCAGTTGCGCCGGAGAATGTCCAGTCCTCGTTTACCGTGAACATTTCACCCTTGGCAGGCTCCGGGGCATCTTCCGAAGTATAGTAGAATTCGTATTCGCCTGCGTACGGGCATACGGAATTCTCTTCTTCTGCGGCAGCCTTCGTGACGCAGCCCGTCAGAGCGAGAAGAACGACGAGTACGGCGAGAATGAGAGATGACTTTTTCATTTTTCCTCCTTGAGGATGCCTGGATACGGCATCCTGTTCTGATAGTCAAAGAGTAAATGAAACATGGGAGCAGTATTATGACTGTTTAACTTATGTTATGAAATATTATCATAAACTGATTTTGTGACAGTTATGAGATTTTATCTTTATTTACATTTCATTGTCCCTGCCTTACTCTTTTTACATGGATTCTAGAGATATCGCGCTACACATTTCGAATATTTCATCCGTCCCGTCCGCGCTTATCAACTCCGCGACGAACGAGCATGAGATAATCTCGACGGGAAGTGCGGCCGAGGCTATTCTGAACTTCATCGACCGCAGCCATCTGCTTTCCGTCATCAGCGAAAAGCGTGACTGTGTCTTCTTCCGCTATGTCGACAGGGCAGGGCTTTCGATCCTGGTCTTCAATGACAGCACGGACTCCTCATCCCTTGTCATCGGGCCGTTCTTTCTTACCGGTCAGGGGCAGGAGAAGCTCATGCAGGCACTTTCCCGGCAGTACGGCGGGACTCTCGGGAGTCAGAAGATCAGGGGAATATGCTCGAGTGTTGAAACAAAGAGTCTGACCTTTGCCGAGTCGGTGAAAAGCCTCATTGCCGAGCTGAAGGGTATCGGGAACACTCCCGTCATCGAGTTCTCCGCTCCTCCCGATGCGGAGAATGAAAGGTATGAGGTTGAGGATATAGAGAAGAACCGTCTGATCGGGGAGTCGATAACCTCATCCTATGATTTCGAAAGGAAAATCAGGGAGGCTGTCGCCCGTGGAGACAGGGAGAGCCTGAGGCGGATGCTCGTTCCCCGGAACGAGGAGGAGATGCTCAGAATAAGGGAGAAGAGAGGCTTCAACATAATAGACAGGTTTGCCTCCCGTGATCTCAGACAGGCGAAGAATACCATGCTTACGCTCAATACGGTCTTCCGCGTCTCGATAGAGAGCGCGGGAATCCCTCCGATCTACATCCATACGCTTTCCGACGGCTTTGCGAAGCGCATCGAGAGCGAGAAGGAGGCGGGAGGTCTGGTCGCCCTGATCGACGAGATGATTTCCGCGTACTGCGATGTCGTTCTGAGAATGAACATACAGAGCCACAGCTGGAGGGTCATAAAGGTACAGAAGTACATAATCTCGCATCTTACGGAGAATATCAGTCTGGAGACACTTTCCTCAGCGGCCGGTACTTCCCCCCAGCACCTTTCCCGGCTTTTCAGGAAGGAATGCGGCGAGACACTCACAGATTACATAAGGCGCCAGAAGATAAGCGAGGCGAAATGGATTCTCTCCTCATCGGACACTCCTGTTACGAATATTGCGGAATCACTGGGGTTCTCCTCGGTCAACTATTTCTGCAATGTCTTCATGAAGGAGGAGGGAATCACTCCGACGCAGTACAGGGCCGGGTGCGAACTCGGAAAGAACAGCTAGAGAAGGGTGGTGTTTATCCACATCGCGGGACGTACAGCATTCATGAAGTCGACATAGCTTCCCGATGTGTTAATATATCCGTCGTATCTGACTTCTGCTGCCGTATAGCTGCTCCGTCCGGGAGTCCTGAGCGTCCATGTGTCTGCGCCTCCGTTGTAGAGAGCCGTTCTCTCCTCTGCGGTCGGAAAATACTTTTCGCATTCCTCCGTGCTGAGAAGGAATATCCTGTCTGTGGTATCTTCTCCTCCGTCTGTTCCGCTCTTCGGATTCGTCGAAGCCTTTGTTGTCGTCTCCGTTATGACTGCGGCTTCATCTTCCGTGAAGAATGAAGAGATGAAGGTGCTGTTGAGCCACGCCCGCAGAGTACAGCTTTCCCACGTTACGGGGGAGTAGGTGTCGTTGTAGGGTGCGTAGCAGAGGATGTCCCGGCTTATGACGAGAGCTCTGTCCTCTTCCACGGCGAGGACCGTCCACTCCACGCTGTCGCCGAAGAGGTCTCTTCCGAGGGTGAGAGTGTCACCCTCAGTGACAGAAGAGAACAGGGGAACGAGAAGAACAAGGGAAAGAAGAATTACGGGGAGGCGTTTCATCCTGTCACTGCTCCTTTCTTATGGTGTTGAGTTCCCTGTTGATTGCCGAGATTCTGGCTCCGTCGAACTTTGCCCTTCTCAGCATTTCGGAAAGGGGAATATCCTTTATCGTCGCCATGAGCATCTTTTCGTCGATGTGTACCTGCGACGCGATTCCTTCGGCCCGGCTCTTCTCCCTTTCCTTCATTATGGAAGCGAAGATCCTCTTTCCCCCTTCCGTCTTCAGAATGTCCCCCATTGTGTCATATATGGAGTAGAATCCTTCCTTCTCTGTTATTTCGAGTCCCGCGAACCAGTTGTTCACACCGCTCGAAGAGGAGTATGAGTACGACGGGTCGGCCTTTTCAACTCTCTCGATTACCGCCCTGTCGCTGAAGTTTCCGCTCCTTGCTTCGATTCTGTTCTCTCCCTTTTCAAGCGGGACGGAGAAAACGAAGGTGTGTTCTCCCGTCTTTTCCCCGAGGCTTCTGCCGTTCACGAGAAGCTTCACCGGAGATAGGTTCGAGTAGACCTTCACCTCTGTCGTTTCCTCTGCTCTCCTGATGTAGCGCTTCGATGTTATGTGGACGAACTTCTCCCTCGAATACCAGGCCTTGACGGCGTAGAAGCTGTCTTTTCTCGTCCTGTGGTCGAAACTCACGAGTCCCTTGTTGTTGCGTCCCTTTGTACCGCCTTCCTCCCTGTTGTCCGCGCCGAAGTCGAACATCGACCAGATGTAGGTTCCCCATAGGTACTGCCTGCTGCTGATCTCGGAGCACATGAACTCATGGAAGAGTGCCTGGTATTCCTCCGTGTAGTCGCTCTTTCTCGGTTTTGACGAATGGTAGAGTATGTTGGCGTCGCAGCCGAACTCCGTCAGTCCCAGCGGGAGGGAAGGGTGGTCCGCATGAACCTTATCAAGGAACTTTGCCGTGTCTTCCATTCCTCCTATGTACCAGCCGTAGTAGAGATTGTATCCCGAGACGTCCGGAAGGGTGAGAATCCTGTCGTCAGGAGAGAGCATGAAGGCATGTGCCATTGCCGCAGGTCTTGTGTCGTCCTTTTCGTGACAGAGCTCCAGAAGAGCTCTGTTGTTCTCATAGACAGCATCACTGTTGCCGCCGGCGGTTATCTCGTTCGATATTCCCCAGACCGCAATGGAAGGATGGTTGAAGCACTGGTCGATGAGCTCTGTCATCTGACTGAGCGTGTTCTCCCTGCCGTTTTCCATGTGCTTCGTTATGTACGGTATTTCAGCCCATACCACGAGTCCCAGTCTGTCGCAGAGGTCGTATACGTACTGACTCTGCTGGTAGTGCGCAAGTCTTACCGAGTTGAATCCGCATTCCGTTATGAGAGCGAAGTCCTCGTCGTGCATTTCTTCTGTCAGAGCGTTTCCGACACCTTCTCTGTCCTGGTGACGTGAAACACCTCTGAGCGGATAACTCCTTCCGTTGAGGAGGAATCCCGCCCCGGGGTCGAAGACGAAGGTTCTGAATCCGACACTGCGTTCGACCGAGTCGGTAATCCTTCCGTCTGCCGTCAGCTCCACTCTGAGTGTGTAAAGATACGGGTCTTCTATTCCGTCCCAGAGACGGACGTTCCTTACTTCGAGACGCAGTACGGATGAGAAGCTTTCCTCTTCTGCGACAACCCGGCCGTCTCTGTCGAGGAGTCTGCATCTGATTCCATCGGCCGATGATGTGAAGGCTTCGACGGAGAGGACTCCGTCCTTTCCGTTCACTGTCGGTTTTATCCTCAGCTTTTCTATGTGTTTTCTGTTTACCGTGACAAGGTGTACTTTTCTGTATATGCCGCCGTAGAATGTGAAGTCGGCAGTCTGCGGATAGACCCTGTCGTTTTCGCTGTTGTCAACGAAAACCAGAAGCGTCCTGTTTCTGTTATCGGAAGACGGAAGACGGAGTGAGAATGCACTGTATCCTCCGTCATGCCTTCCGAGGAGAATGCCGTCGAGGTAGACTTCGGCAGAGGCGTTCACACCTTCGAAGACAAGATACTCCTCCTCGTCCTTTTCCCCGTCGAAGGCTGGAAGAAGGCATGTGTAGGCGCATGTTCCTCTGAAATAGTCGTTTCCTCCGTCCTGACCGTCCACGGCGTTCCAGGTATGAGGTATAGTTACATCGAGAGAGTCTTTTTCCCTGAGCTCCTCTGCGCTTCTGCAGTCTCTGTAGAATTTCCAGCCTTTTTCGAGAAGTTTATCATTCCGCATATGTTCCATCCTTTGCCGACAATTCTACGAGGGGACGGGAGCGGAACATTGCAATGATTTAACATCTGTTAGGAAATATTGCCGATTGTTGATCGGGCATTCTTAAGAAACGGGGCCGGTTACCCGACCCCGCAGCTTGTGCTCTGATTTCTCAGCGCTGTGACTTGTCGTACGGAATACCTTCCGCCTTCGGTGCACGGCTGGACTTGCTCGTGAGGGCAAGTACGATGAGGGAAATGATGTAGGGCATCATGTTGTAGACCGTACTCGGGAGGTTGAGTGCCGAAAGGAACGCAAAGCCGTTGTAGGTGTTTCCGAGGGCACGGAAGAAGCCGAAGAGAAGGGCTGCAAGAGCAATCTTGTGAGGCTTCCACTGTCCGAAGATCATGACGGCGAGGGATAAAAAGCCGAAGCCGACGACTCCGTTCTCGAACTTCCACATCGAGACACCCGCGAGGATGTAGCAGATTCCGCCGAGTCCGCCGTAAGCGCCCGATATGAGGACACCCGCCCATCTCATCCTGTATACGTTTATACCGACGCTGTCTGCAGCCTGCGGATGCTCGCCGCATGCCATGAGCCTGAGGCCGAAGCGTGTCTTGTAGAGTACGACGTATGCAATGACGAGCATGATTATGGTGATGACCATGAACCAGTTGAACTCGAAGGCACCGATGTTCTCGATGAACTTCTTCTTCGGTTCTACGTAGTAGATGTCGGACGAGACGTTGCTTCCGTTGCTGGTGGCAGTATTGATAGCCTTGACGAATACCGTTGCACCTGCCGTTCCGAGAAGGTTGAGTGCCGTTCCGACGAGAGTCTGGTCAGCCTTGAAGTTGATTGATGCAACTCCGAGGAGGGCCGAGTAGGCAACGCCCGCAGCCATCGAGGCGAGGATGACTATCAGGATATAGAAGAATGTCGGAATCCCGAGCGGAAGATACTTCATCGTGAGTGCTCCGCCGAGAGCTCCTATTACCATGATTCCCTCGAGTCCGAGGTTGATGACGCCCGAGTGCTCCGAGAAGCATCCGCCGAGAGCGACGAGGATGAGGACGGAGGAGAATATGAGTGTGTACTGAATAAGCAGAACTACCGAAAGCATCAGTTGTTACCTCCTTCCATTCTGTTTTCCTTTGCCGCCTTCTTCTCTTCGATGTGGGCGATGATGTCATTCATCTTGAGCTTGAAGAAGAGAACGAATGCGCAGAGGTAGATGATGATTGAACTTATAAGATCGGATATCTGCGAGCAGTACTTCGTGAGGTCGACGTGCGAGCCTCCGATCGTTATGTGCTCGATGAAGAAGGATGCGAAGATCGATCCGATGGGGTTGAGACCTCCGAGGAACGTTGCCGCGATTCCATTGAAGCCCATTGCCGGAACGGATGCTCTCGTGCATTCCCAGTCCTCTATTCCCGTGAGGTACAACAGTCCCGCGCCGATTCCCGCAAACGCACCGGAGATGAGGAGCGAGAGGACGATGTTCCTGTTCTCCTTCATGCCGCAGTACTTTGCAGCGTTCTTGTTGAAGCCCGTGGCCTTGAGCTCATAGCCGAAGGTCGTCTTGTTGAGGATTATCATGACAAGGACCGCGAAGACAATCGAAAGCGGGATTGCTATCGTGACGGTGTTGTTGTTGAAGAGCTTGTCCATCCCCAGTGTCGGAAGAAGTGCCTGCGGGGCGTTCTTCCTCAACGAGAGCGTGTACGGCTTTGCCGGATCCTGGACGATGGAGAGAATCGTGTTCGTGAGATAGAGGATTATCCAGTTGAGCATGATTCCCGAGATGACCTCGTTGACGTTGAGGTAGGCCTTCAGAAAGCCCACGACTGCGCCCATGAGTGCGCCTGCGACCATCGCGAACATGAGGCACGGGAGCCATCCCCAGCCCCACTTGAGGGCTGCAAAGAGTGCAGCACAGCAGCCTGCCGTGTACTGTCCCGAACAGCCGATGTTGAAGAGACCGACCTTGTACGAGAAGAGAATGCTCAGGGCGCACATGAGGAGGGGAACTGTCTTCACGAGAGTCGACCCCATGTTCTTTATCTTGAGGCTGCTGCTCTTGTAGTCGAGGAAGTTCTTCACGAGTGCGAAAATCGAATCCGCGGCACCCGAGGGATTGATTATGAGAAGTACGAGGAACCCTATGAAGAGACCCAGGATTATGCAGATGAGCGAGGCTATCAGCGACTGCATTCCGTTTGTTTTCCAGATGTTCTTTTTCATGCCTTCACCTCCATTCTCCTGGCTCCGGCCATATAGAGTCCGAGTTCCTCTTCGGTTGTCTTCTTCGGATCGAACTCTCCAACGATTTCACCTTCGTACATGACGAGGATTCTGTCGGATACGTCCATGACTTCATCGAGCTCCAGGGAGACAAGCAGAACAGCCTTTCCCTCGTCACGCTGTACGACGAGCTGTCTGTGGATGTATTCGATTGCTCCGACGTCGAGACCGCGGGTGGGCTGGACTGCGATGAGGAGCTCGGGATCCTTCTCGATTTCTCTTCCGACAATCGCCTTCTGCTGGTTGCCGCCGCTCATCGAGCGTGCAATCGTCACCGGGCCCTGGCCGCTTCTGACATCGTATTCCTCGATAATCTTCTCCGCATACTCGCGGATTGCATCACGCTTCAGAAATCCCGCCCTGGAAGTAAATTCGGGCTTGAAGTATGTCTGGAGAACGAGGTTGTCCTCGAGAGAGTAGTCGAGTACGAGTCCGTGCTTGTGTCTGTCCTCGGGAATGTGGCTCATGCCGAGAATGCTCTTCTCCCTGATGGAGGCCTTCGTGATGTCCTTTCCCTCGAGGATTATCGTACCGCTCACAAGCGGGTCGAGTCCCGTAAGACCGTGGATGAACTCCGTCTGGCCGTTGCCGTCGATTCCCGCGATGCAGACGATTTCGCCGCGTCTTACGGTAAGGGATACGTTCTTGACTGCATTGTTCTTGTGGATCTTGGAGGCAACCGTCATGTTCCTGACTTCGAGGACGGGTTCTCCCGGGACGAGAGGCTTCTTCTCTACATGGAAGCTGACGTTTCTTCCGACCATCATCGAGGAGAGTTCCTCGATACTTGTGTTCTTCGTCTCGACCGTTCCGATGTACTTACCCTTTCTGAGGACCGTACACCTGTCGGCTACGGCCATGATTTCGGCAAGCTTGTGGGATATGAAGAGGATTGATTTTCCCTCTGCAGCGAGATTCTTCATGATCTGCATGAGCTCGGTTATCTCCTGGGGAGTGAGGACTGCAGTCGGTTCGTCGAAGATGAGGATTTCGTTGTCGCGGTAGAGCATCTTCAGGATTTCCGTTCTCTGCTGCATACCGACCGTGATGTCCTCGATGAGGGCATCGGGTTCGACGTGAAGGCCGTACTTCTCGCTCAGCTCGATTACCTTCTTCCTCGCTTCCTTCTTCTGCAGGAAGCCGTACTTAACAGGTTCGACACCCATGATGATGTTGTCGAGAACGCTGAAGCATTCGACGAGCTTGAAGTGCTGGTGGACCATTCCGATTCCGAGCGCGTTGGCGTCGTTCGGATCCTTGATCTTCACTTCCTTTCCATCCTTCTTGATGATGCCTTCCTCAGGCTGGTACAAACCGAACAGGACACTCATGAGTGTGGACTTACCTGCTCCGTTCTCTCCGAGAAGTGCGTGGATTTCACCTTTCTTCAGCCTCAGGGTGATGTTGTCGTTCGCAACGATACCCGGAAAGCGCTTGGTGATATTCAGCATCTCTATTGCATACTCTTCTGCCAATGTATGCCTCCTTCACTTTCCCACAGGGGAACTTAAGTCATTTGGTCAATTTTATAATACCTTTTCCTCTCCCACAATAGCAAAACGAAAAAACGGAGGAGGGAAGGTCTAAGAAAAAAGGCCGCCGCCCGGGAGCGGTGACCTTCGATTCTGAATCGTTAACGGATTATTTGATGTTTCCGAGATCCTTGACTGTGAGAACCTTGGCATTGTCAGCGGGAGCGACTGTCGTGTCGTTGCTGATTGTGAGAGCGCCTGTGTAGAGGTCGTTCACGATTGCTGTGTAGTCAGCGAGTGTGAAGGAATCTGACCACTCTGTGCCGTTACCTGTCGGGATACCGACGAAGTTGGAATCCATGTCTGTGCCGGATACGAGGCCGAGAGTAGCGAATGTACCTGCGACTGTGTCCCATGCGCCGTCCTCAACGATTGTCTTGAGAGCTGCCTGTGTGGAAGCATAGAGACCCTTCATTGCGGATGTGAGAGTGAGACCCTCGCCGTAAGCGCCGTCGATTGTAGCCTTCTGGTCAACGTCGACGCCGACAACCTTCTTGCCGACCTTTGCTGCTGCTTCTGCAACCGAGTTGTAGACACCGCCGCCGCAAGCGAAGACGACTTCAGCACCGTTTGCATACATTGTATCCATAGCTGCTGTTACGTCTGCATCGCCGAAGAACTGGTTAGCATATGTGTACTGGATTGTTCCCGTTACGCCGAGCTTAGCTGCTGCTGCATCAGCGCCCTGGATGAAGCCGTAGCCGTAGCGTACGACTGCCGGAACTGCCATACCGCCGCAGAAACCGAGGTTCGTGTAGCCGAGAGCGACTGTAGCATAACCTGCGAGGTAGCCTGCGATTTCTTCCTGGTAGACCATGCAGTAGACGTTGGAGATTGTTCCGCCTACATCGCCTTCGGAAACGTCGAGAGCGACGAACTTGACATCGGGATACTCGGGAGCGACTGCTGCGATCGAAGCACCGAAGAGGTAGCCGGGCATGACGATGATGTTGTAGCCGTCATCGATAGCCTTCTCGATGGAAGCTGAACGGTCTGTATCTGAGTCTCCAGCCGGCTTGTAGTACTGGAACTTGAGTCCCTGAGCTGCTGCGTAGTCCTTGCATGCTTCGTATGTGGACTGGTTGAAGGACTGGTCTGTGATGTCGCCGCTGTCTGTGATCATGGCGATTGCATAAGTTGTCTCAGCCTTTGCTGCTGAAGCTTCCTGAGCACCCTGTGCGAAGAGTGAGAGGGAGAGGCAGAGAACGAGAAGTACTGTGAATACTTTTTTCATTTTTTCCTCCATGGAATCATTCTTTATACAAAGAAATGTCGTATTGGAATGATTATATGGCCGGAAGAGGGGAAATTCAACATGTAAAAAGCGGTATGAATGAAAGAGGAAGGAGCTAACTCCGGACAGGCTAAAAAATTGCCGGATTGAGGAAAAATAAAAAATTCTTTTCGCCCGCATTCGGAAACCTCAATTCCTCTGTTTCCGGAAGCTCCGGGACGACATGAAATGTTAAATAATGATTTTTCTTGCACTAACGCGGAAAGTGTGGAACAATCTCTCTGTTGCGCGAAAAACGCAGCTCCCTAAAAGGGGACAAGGAGGTTGCCGCTGGATGTCTTTCTTCCCGCGGTATTTTTTTGACGGACGAAGTGCAGAATTTAATAGTTGCACTTACTGCCTCCTCTGCTGATATAATAAGCAACTGGAAGAGGGGTCTTTACAGGATGAAAATGAAACCGGTCATTCCTTTGATAATACTTATGTGTCTTCTGCTTTTCTCCTGCGGTTCGACACGCTTTGCATTCGACAGAACCGAGCGCAGCATAGTCGAACTCGGCGGCACCTATGACAAGACGACGGAAGAGGACATAAAGAAGTTCTATGAAGCCGAAGGTCTGGACGAACTCATCCTCGAGGTCTACAGGGGGACATTCACCTCTGTCGATGTACAGGGCTACCTCGGAGACGACATCTACAAGGAATACCAGAAGCGCGAGAAGGAGATGCTGAAGGAAATCGTTACGATGCGTAACGAGGAGGGTCTGGACGAAGTCGTCAAGGCCGTTCTCGACGAGACCTACCCCGAGGCGATGGTGATTGCCGCCTTCGGAGGTGAAGGAACACAGCTTGTTGCCGATTTCAGGGAAGCATACGAGGAGAAGAAGGGGATAAAGGACGAACTCACCCTCATTCTCCAGGAGCAGGGCTACGCGGGAATAAAGGATGCTCTCGTAAACGGTGAATACGACGAGGAGACAATCGAGGAGTACCTTGGTAAGAGCACTCTCGAGAAAGCTCAGGAGATATATGCAAAGGAGACGGGAACCGACGGCTTCAATCCGACGAAGAAGTCTTCTTCGACAACTGCTTCGTCATCCACAACATCATCGTCGATGCAGTTCGTATCTTCCTCCGGAGATACCGATTACGAGAATACGGAGAAGAAGGAGACGAGCCTGATTACCCGGATTGTCGCCGTGGTCGTGGCCGACATCGTCCTCTATCTGATTGCTGCAGTCGTGAGAAGCCTCAACAGGGGACCCGTGTCTGTTGTCGTTGCGGCATGTGTGGCGTTCTTCTCCACGGGAGCGGCATTCGGTGTGGCATTCGCCCTCACCGGATGGTCGATATACTACCTGGGCTTCCTGCTCATTCTTCCGATCTACTTCATCCTCACGGCGGACGTCAGAGACTAGCCTGGATTTCGTTGAGCTTCTCGAGCTGATCCGAGTGATAGAAGAATTCGTCAAGGGCGATTATACCCGCACCCTCGAGTGCGCTTCTGTCGCCCTTTGCTGATTTGAGAACCTTCACTTCCCTCGAGGGGGGAAGCATCATCCTGAGTTTGTCGTTGAGAGAAGCGTAGAGGTCGTCGCTCATTACGGAGAGTTCTCCCGTAATCACGACGCTTTCTGCTCCGAGTGCCTGCACGGCCTCCGCAAGTGCCAGGGCCATATCCCTCAGGGTGTCGTCTATTGCGATTATTCCCTTTTCCTCGGTCGTGAGCCTCCTGTACTGACTGATTCCCGTCATGCTCTTTATTCTCTTTCCCGAGGCAACGGCACTGAGGCATCCGTTACCGCCGCAGGAACACGTAACTCCGCTCGATACCTTCATATGACCGAAGGACGGCATGTAGTGGAGGAACTTCTCCTCGTATGCCGCTTCGATTTCGTCTCCCCACGACACAAAGAGCGTCTTCTCCATCTTCTTTCCTTCCATCTCGGCCCTCGCCTGGGCAACCGCGGCAGAGGTATATGTGACGGGCCATGGGAATGCGGATGCAGGTACTTCGTCTTCGCTACCGACAATCGTGACGCCGTAGACGACGGGGTCGTCGGAGGTCATCTTACGGATGAAGGATGCTATCTGGTTTATCATGTTGTCATCCTTCGGAAAGCGTTCGAAACGTAAGACCTGACCCGAGAGATTCGAAGCCGATGCGGTTACGGTGGAGGAGGAGAATATGAAGGAGAAGACCCTGCCTTTCTTCTTCGCTATCGTAAGCTTCGTCGACGGACGACCCTGCGTCGTGTTGTCCCTCTCTCCGTTCTCGATGAGGCCTTCCTTAAGGAGTGCATCGGTTATCTCGGAAATGGATACCTTGTTGATTACGAGCTCGCGGGAGAGTTCCGCCCTTGAGAGGTCTCCCTTTCTCAGGGCATTCAGCACCTTGAGTCTGTTTATCGTTCTGGCGTTGTCGGGTCGTGAAAAGTCCATGGGAGTATTATATCACACGAAGGGAAGGAAAAGAGAATAGGAAATCCCGCTCTTTTGAAAACTGC
>CAVFVX010000034.1:0-20218 GCA_963626075.1 Acutalibacteraceae bacterium | reverse complement strand
GGCTGCATCGCCGTCGAAATGGAATGTTCCGGACTCGAGGCTGTGTCGAGATTCTACGGTATTTCTCTCTATGCCTTTCTTGTCCCGGGTGACGAGGTGGCAGCAGACGAGTGGCGGGAGAGGGAGAACCTTAGTCTGGCCAACCACTCTCTCGACAAGCTCTATTTATCACTGCAGCTTGCAGTCTCATTGTGTTAACTTACCGTTAAGTTCAGCCGGAAATATTGAATCAATCTACTGCAACGTGCAAGAATTACGGCACACATATTCAAGGAGACATCATGCTCAGAATAGAGAACCTTACAAAATGCTATGGTGAGAAGAAGGCCGTCGACGACCTTTCGCTGCATATAATGCCGGGAGAAATCTACGGCTTCATCGGTCACAACGGAGCCGGAAAGACGACGACAATCAAGAGCGTCGTCGGCATCCAGACATTCGACAGGGGAGAGATATACATCAACGGCGTCAACATAAAGACGGATCCGATTGCCGCGAAGAGGGTGACTGCATACATTCCCGACAATCCGGACTTATACGAATACATGAGCGGTGTACAATACCTCAACTTCATCGCATCCGTATTCGGCATCTCCCAGAAGGACCTCGAGGAGAGGGTCGAGAAGTACGCGACGCTCTTCGAGATAAAGAACGACCTCGCTTCCGCAATCGGAGAGTACTCGCACGGAATGAAGCAGAAGCTTGCGATAATCTCGGCTCTCATCCACGAGCCGAAGCTCCTTGTAATGGACGAGCCGTTCGTCGGCCTCGACCCGAAGGCCGCCCACATTCTCAAGGGACTCATGCGTGATTTATGTGACAGGGGCGGAAGCATCTTCTTCTCGACGCACGTACTCGAAGTTGCCGAGAAGCTCTGCGACAAGGTTGCAATCATCAAAGGCGGAAAGCTCATCAAGAGCGGAACGATGGAAGAGGTGAAGGGAGACGAAAGCCTCGAGGACGTCTTCCTCGAACTTGTGGAGGAGTGATGATAAAGACTCTCATAAAAAAGGAATTCCTCTCGATGTGGAAGAGCCTCTTCGTCAACTCGAAGACGGGAGCGAAGCTGAAGAAGTCGAAGACCATCGCCTTCGTGGCACTCTATGTCGTCGTCGGCCTTGTGCTCCTCGGAATCTTCTTCGGTCTCTCGTATGAACTCGGCTCCGTCTTCATCCGGATGGGCCTGGGGTGGTTCTACTTCTCCATAATCGCGATGCTGGCCCTGGCGATGGGCATATTCGGGGACGTCTTCAACACCCATGCGATGATGTATGCGTCGAAGGACAACGACCTCTTATTCAGCCTTCCGATAAAGAGCAGCCACATACTCCTCTCGCGTATGCTTGTCGTCTTCATCACCGGCTCGGGCTACCTCTCTCTGGTGTTCGTACCTGGAATCGTGGCCTACTGGATTGCCGCTCCATCGTTTTCGATAGCGGTTCTTCTCCTGCAGATAGTAATGCTTCTCTTCCTGTCGCTCCTGGTGACGACGCTGACATGCGCGCTGGGGTGGGTTATAGCGAAGCTCAGCGCTAAGATGAAGAGCAGGAACGTTGCAAAGATAGTCGCAACACTTCTCTTCTTCGCTCTCTACTATTTCGTTTCAGCAAAGGCCAGTGACTACATACAGCTTCTGATTGTCAATGCAGATACCGCCTCCTCCGCCCTGAAGGGCTTCTATCTCGTCTACGCTGTCGGCAGCGGCTGCACGGGCTCGGCACTCGATACCCTTCTCTTTGCAGGAGTCTCGGCAGCACTCTTTGCACTCTGCTTCTGGATCATTTCACGTTCGTACATACGTCTCAGCACCGAGAACGGAAAGAGCGTGAAGAAGGCTTATTCCTCGTCTCAGATCGAGGCTTCAAGCTCTGACGGTGCACTCCTCAAGAGGGAAGCGAAGAGATTCATCGGCTCCACTGTCTACGCTCTCAATACGGGACTCGGAATCGTGGTGCTCGTCGCCGGGGCCGTGGCACTCTTCATATTCAAGGGAAAGTTCATGCCGTTCCTCGATGAGATACAGTCCGCCGGGATGGGCTATCTGGGGTCCATTGCGGAATGCGCCCTCCTGATGCTCGTAATATCGATGAACTGCATCAGCGCACCATCTGTCTCGCTCGAGGGAAAGAACATCTGGATTGTCCAGTCGCTTCCGCTCGACCCGTGGAGAATCCTCCTGAGCAAGGTGATGTTCTGCTTCATTCTCAATGCGGCATCGTCTCTTGTCTTCATACTCTCATCCGTCATCCTTTCGATAGTACCCCTTACGGACCTCCCGTTCGTGATTGTCCTGGATCTTCTCTTCTCGATGGTGGTATCTGAAACGGGACTCATGCTCAACATAGTTCATCCCTCTCTTCACTGGACGAACGAGGCAAGCTGCGTGAAGAACGGACTTGCGACCTTCATCGTCCTCTTCGGGGGCTGGATCGTTACCGCAGTATTCTGCTTTGTCTACTTCAAGTTCCTCCTGGGGGTCATGAGCGCGGTTCCCTACCTCCTGATCTTCATAGCCGTCTTTGCCCTCGTCGTCGTCTTCGAGACGCTGTGGCTCAGGAAAAAGGGCTCGAAGCTCTTCCAATATCTTTCATGAAGGAGTAACCTCTTCCTTTCCGGAAGGGGTTTTTAAACGATGAGACTGAAGAACAGAAAAAGAAAGAATACGGAACTTGCGAATGCCGTGGAGATAAAGTGCAGGGCCGAGATAAAGAGCGAGGAGCTTCTCGACACAGTCTCCGGGACTGTGAGCGAGATGCAGAACGACTTCTTCCCGTCCCTTATCCACGACAAGAACAGGGATGAGATAAAGGAGACCGTCGAGGCGACGGGCGAAAGCCTGAGGCGCACGAGGAAGAATCTCGTCAAGGCTTACGAGACTCTATTCGAGGTCTCGGATGAGCTCTCGGGGAGATGGCACGATGTCAGAGGTCGTCTTCTTCCGTCCCTTGCGAATGCGAGAATCGACGAGGAAGAGGTGAAGAAGAACCACTTCTCGAGGGGAATCAACATCTACAAGATTCTCTGGATCTTCTACATCGGCTCGTTCGGCGGTGTTGTCCTCGAGATGATCTGGTGCTGGCTCCAGAAGGGACACATAGAGAGCAGACAGGGCCTCGTCTACGGGCCGTTCAACGTTCTCTACGGACTCGGTGCCGTTGCGCTCTCGTATTTTCTATACCGCTACCGCAACCACACCGAACGTGTCTCGTTCGCCGGCGGCTTCATCGTCGGATCGGTTCTCGAGTACATCTGCTCCTGGGGGCAGGAGTTCACTCTCGGGGTGAGGGCATGGGACTACAGTCATCTTCCTTTAAACATAAACGGAAGAATATGTCTCTACTATTCGCTCATGTGGGGAGTCCTCGGCGTCATCTGGATAAAGAAGATGTATCCTCTTCTGTCGAAGCTGATTCTCGCCATCCCCGACAAGGTCGGTAAGGTACTGACCTGGCTCCTTCTCGTATTCTTCATCTTCAACATAATCGCATCGGGCTTCATCATGGCAAGGTGGACGACAAGAACACAGGGCAGGGCGGCTTCATCCGCAATCGAAAGCTACATAGACGAGCACTACCCCGATGAGAGAATGCAGAAGCTTTTCCCGAACTGGGTCTTCCAGGAGTAGTTCTTAGAGATAATTGGTACCTCAATAATCAGATGCTTTCAGTATCTCCATAGAATCCGTTTCTGCTGTATTCTGCCCATTTTCTGTACATGCCCTGATAGTTGTTTTTGATAAATTTCTGTATAGCGAGTATCTCTCTGTTGTTCAGAACACCTGTGTTCTGAACTACAGAAGTTCCATCTGCTTTTACAAAGAATTTGGCCGAGCCTTCTCTAGTAAGTTGTCTGTCACTTGCATGAACATGCATACATTCAATTGTACAGAATGATGTGAAATACAGATAATATCCAGCAATCTTGAATTCGAAGTATTTGGGCACTCATACCTCCAGTAAATCTCTATTCTTCTCAAGATATTCCTTCACTATGGACAGTTCTATGTCATCCATACTCGTCTCCAAGACTTCACCTTTATCTGTGAGCATTGCGGCCTTAGATGGATTATTCAGATTTAGAATGCGGAAACCATACTTGCAACGTGTAAATGCATAACCATCAACAATCATCTCCGCTTCATCTGCTATTTTCCTGATGTCAGTCATTTTTTATTACTACTTCCTTTATAGGCTCCAGAAAGCTGTCAGGGTCAAAATATAAATCCTTCAAGACCGGAACAAGGTCGATATACTCTTCTTCGGGTTTTTCGTTATGTTGATATTTTGCCATTACTACAAGATACCCCTTATCCCAGAGTATCACTTTTGTATAATACTCAAGTGAATAAGGAGCAGCAAAACGCAGTACAATACCATTAAAAGAGAAGGTCGTGAAATTGCTCTCATTTCCGAGAAAAGCTGTTGTATTGGTCATCTTATTCTGCCTCCCTGAAGTTTCTTTGTATTATGTATTTGTATTTTACAGTATTGTTCATGCCAAAGCAAATAATTTGTAGCAAAAAAACATTGTAAAATAAAACAAAAAAACATAACACTTAATCTCAAAAAAATATAATAGTTTGACTATCTTCTTGATTTTTGAGAAAATATAAGCAGGAACGTAATTCAGTATGGAGAAATATTTGGAGCGCATAGTTGATAAACAGCTGAATCTCAAACTCAGAGCCTTCGGTGCTGTTAATATTGTCGGTCCCAAATGCTGCGGCAAGACTACGACGGCAGAACAGGTTTCCAAGAGCAGACTGAAGCTCCAGAAGGATTCAGACAAGGAAGCTCTCAGAATGACTGCGGAACTGAATCCGATGGCGCTGCTTGAAGGAGAGCAGCCGCGTCTCATCGACGAATGGCAGGATGCCCCGTCACTATGGGATGCGGTAAGGTCTTACTGCGACGACAACCCGGCAAAGGGACATTTCATACTTACCGGTTCCACTTCGAGGAAGGTCAAGACCTATCATACGGGAACGGGACGCATTTCCAGACTCAGAATGTATCCGATGAGTCTTTTCGAGTCGGGGGAATCAAACGGGACGGTGTCTCTGCAGAAACTTTTCGACGGTGAGGAGAAACTGGAGAAGGGATGCTGCTCGGACCTCACGATAGAGAATCTGATCTTTGCAGCATGCAGGGGAGGATGGCCGACAAGCGTTCTCCTTGACGACAAGGAAGCTCAGCTTGAGATTCCGAAAGACTATTTCACGCAGATTTATGAGAAGGATATGTTCGATGCAGACAAGGTCAAACGTAGCAAGAGTACAATGAAGGGAATTCTTCACTCGTATGCAAGAAACATCTCGACGCTGGCAAAGAAAACGGAAATTCTAGCGGATGTAAACAAAGAGACTTCAACTACAATTTTGACACTTGACGACTATCTTGATGTTCTCAGGAATCTTTTTATTGTCGAGGACCTTGAAGCATGGTGTCCGGCCATAAGGAGCAAGACTGCAATAAGGAGCGGGAAGAAGAGGGAGTTCGTTGATCCGTCGATTGCCGTTGCCGCTCTCGGAGGGTCTCCGAAGATGTTCAACACGGACCTGAAGACCTTCGGCTTCATCTTCGAGTGTCTCTGCATAAGAGATCTCAGAGTATATTCCTCAGCTCTCAGAGGAGAGATGTCGTATTACCATGACCGTTACGGTCTCGAGGCGGACGGTGTCCTTCATCTTGACGACGGCAGGTATGCACTTCTTGAATTCAAGCTCGGCGGAAGGGAGATTGACAAAGGTGCAGAGCATCTTCTGGAAATCGAAAGACTTGTCAGGGAATACAATGAGAAGAACGATATCAAGCTGAGGCTTCCCGACCTGAAGATGGTCGTTACGGGAACGAAGTACGGCTTTCTGAGGCCGGACGGAGTCTATGTCGTTCCGATCGGATGTCTCAGAGACTGACGGAACCGGTAAGATACAGAGGAAAATGATGACGGAAAGGAAGGGACTCAGTGCCAATGCGCTGAAGACGATAGCGATAATCGCGATGACGATAGATCATACGGCGTGGACGGTGTGGCCTCAGAAGGAAAGGGTGTGGTACATAATGCTCTTTCACATCATCGGACGCCTTACCGCTGCGATAATGTGGTTCTTCGTCGCCGAGGGCTGCCACTACACACATGACAGGAAGAGGTATCTAGTGCGTCTCTTCGTCTTCGCAGTCATCTCGCACTATGCGTACTGCTTCGCATTCGGTATGGACTATATTCCCCGGTTGAATGCCCTTTTCGATTCAACCTCCGTTATCTGGGGGCTCTTCCTCGGAGCTCTCTCCGTTTTTGTTCTTGAAGAGAAGAGAATCGCGCTGTGGCAGAGAATTGTGCTTGTCGCTTTTCTATGTGCACTGGGCTTTGCCTCCGACTGGTCATGCTCCGCCGTGCTTGCGCCCTTGCTTCTTTATAAGCACAGGGGAGACTTCAGACGGCAGAGCATTGACATAGTCTTATGCTCCTTCCTCTACGCCGCCTATTACTTCGTCTTCCACGATACGGTCTACGGAGTCCTGCAGTTGTTCGCGTTCCTCGCTCTATTTCCGCTTGCCTTCTATAACGGTGAAAGAGGAAAGTGGAAGGGGATGAAGTGGTTTTTCTATCTATACTACCCCGGACACATGTTCATCCTGGGCCTCGTGAGGCTTGGTCTTCAGAGATAATTTTGCAACAAAACGCAACAATATTTGTTTACAAATGGAATTTTCCCTATTAAGATTACCCTAGAGAGGCAGAGAAGCCTCGATAAACGGAAAAATAACGGAGGTTCCTTTATGGATTACGCTGCAATTAAGAAGGCTGCTGAAGACTACGGTCCGGCAATGACCAGGTTCCTGAGAGATATGATCGCAATTCCCTCTGAGAGCTGCGAAGAGAAGGGTGTTGTATACCGCATCAAGGAAGAGATGGAGAAGCTCGGTTACGACAAGGTTGAAATCGACAAGCTCGGCAACGTCATCGGCTGGATGGGAAGCGGAGACAAGATCATCGCTATCGACAGCCATATCGACACAGTTGGTATCGGAAACATCAAGAACTGGACTGACGACCCGTACAAGGGCTGGGAGAACGAGACAGAGATCTACGGACGCGGCGGCTCCGACCAGGAAGGCGGTATGGCATCCGCTACATACGGCACGAAGATCATGAAGGACCTCGGACTCATCCCCGAAGGCTACAAGATCATGGTTGTCGGCTCGGTACAGGAAGAAGACTGCGACGGTATGTGCTGGCAGAGTATCGTGAACGAATACTTCAACGGCCCCGAGGATGCAGCCAGCAAGATTGCATTCGTCATTTCCACAGAGCCCACAGACGGCGGTATCTACCGCGGCCACAGAGGAAGAATGGAAATCAGAGTCGACGTCAGAGGTATCTCCTGCCACGGCTCCGCACCCGAGAGAGGCGACAACGCCATTCACAAGATGGCTGAAATCATCCTCAACGTCAGGGATCTCAACGAGAACAAGAAGGACGACCCGAACATCGCGGGACTCGAGAAAATGCTTGACCCGAAGTGGAACCCCGAGCACTACGAAGATGCAAGATTCCTCGGTCGCGGTACATGTACGACAAGCCAGATCTTCTACACATCTCCTTCACGCTGCGCTGTAGCAGACAGCTGCGCTATCTCGATCGACAGAAGAATGACGGCAGGCGAGACCTACAAGTCATGTCTCAAGGAAATCGAGGATCTTCCCGCATGCAAGAAGTACGCAAAGGACGTCAAGGTCAGCATGTACATGTATGACAGACCGGCATGGACGGGCCACGTCTACGAGACGGAATGCTTCTTCCCGACATGGATCAACAAGGAGACAGCTCCTCATGTCAAGGCTCTCGTGGAAGCTCACAAGGCTCTCTGGGGCGACAGCAGAATCTGGGCTGACGACAAGGCAAAGGCAACAAGAGAAGGCAGACCTCTCTGCGACAAGTGGACATTCTCCACGAACGGCGTATCCATCCAGGGCAGATACGGAATCCCGTGCGTAGGATTCGGACCGGGCGCTGAAAGCCAGGCTCATGCTCCGAACGAAATCACATGGAAGCACGACCTCGTCGTATGCGCTGCTCTCTATGCAGCAGTCCCGATGCTCTACAAGCCGGGTAAGGGCGGCGAAAGCGCTACATCGTTCAGACAGGAACTCACGGGCAACGATATCAAATAAGTGGTATCCGTGATAAACTGGGAAGGGAAGGCTCCGGCTTTCCCTTTCATTGTTTTAAAGAGGTACAAGTATGAATCCCATGGATCTTTTCAAGATGCAGAAGGCCTGGTCGACCTTCTCTGGCGAGCACCCGCAGTTTTCGCAGTTCATCCAGTACGTATGCACGCACCCAATCGAGGTGGGTGATGTCATCGCCGTGTCAATCGACAGGGGGGAGAACAGAGGAAAGGTCTCGTCGAACCTGAGAGTCACCGAGAAGGACCTGGAGCTTATCTCCCTTCTCCAGAGTCTCGGAAAAAAGTGAGAAAGAGGTAGATGTAGTAGCCCCCGACGGCTCCCATAGTGTTGTGGTAGATGTCGTCGAATTCGAAGAGTCCTCGCTTCGTGACGAGCTGCAGGAGCTCTATCGTGAGGGAGAGAAGAAAGGCGTAGAGTATCGTACGATGCGACTTTCTTTCATGCCCCGAGGCATCGAGAAGAAGCGGGCAGAGAATGCCGAAGGGAAGGAGCATGAGGATGTTGTTCACGACCTCCTTCCCCATCTTCCAGCCTCCCGCCGCATTATAGTCATTGTATGACCAGAAGAGCTCGAGGTTGTACCTGTACGTACTTCCCGCCGTCCTGTCGAGGAGCGTGAGTGAGAGCACGATGAGAATATAGGGCCAGAAGAGAGACGAGAGAACACGGCGCTTCAGGTTCCTTCTTTTCACAAGATAGTAAATGCATTCACCTGCGAGAAAGAGTGCGGTGAATATATACATGAAGTGAATGCATCCTCTGCTCAGCCCCAGACTGTCCATGCTCCAGACGATAGCAGAAATCTCCGGCGATTACAAATTAATCAGAAAAATCATTTCCCGCGTTGACGCCGGGCATTTCTGTCCTTATATTCCAGGACAATGAGAAAATATCGCACACTGAAGAGTAGAAACATGAATCTGTTAAATCTTCTCCCGCTCAAGTTGAGAAACGGGAGCGGCAGTCATGACAACAGACGTCATTCTGTAAACGATTACGGAATGAACGTGTCAAGAGCCTTCTGAGTGGTGCGCTTCCTGTACTGATTCATTTCATATAAGTTGTAAGTAGTATGTCGTTACCGTTCCGGGTAACGGACTCATAATCACAGTTAATCTTTATTGTTAATGCATGGAATCTGCCGCATGGGGCGGCATGTCGCTTTCGACCGCTGTGGCGGAATTGACGGAGCTGACAGATGTTACAGCCGACAAAGGTTGAGTTCGTCTTTCTCAGAAGAGAAGAGGAGGACGGTTTCGTTTCCCATCTTGAAAACGAAAACAGGAAAAGACACGGAGAAAGGGAGAAGGTGCTGATGCTTTCCTATCCCGGGGAAGCGGAGACGGGAGGGGACGCCGTAAAGGAGTTCTTCCAGTCCCCGACGAGGGTGAACAGGTTCTCGCACTCCTTCCGTGGTATCTTCGCCGTCGACATCACGGAGTATCTGAAGAACAGCGAGAGTACGGCGCTGGGGATGCTTAGGGACTACACGGAGGAGAACGGGGAGATGGACTTCGTCCTTTTCGCCTTCACTGACCGGGACGGGGAGGCGGAGAGGCTCTCGAGGACACTGAGTGAGCTCTACTCCGATTCGAGGCGCGGCTTTATCTCGAAGCAGTGGAAGAAGAGCGGAAGAGTCGCGAAGAGCGGAAGGTCATTCGGGTATTGAGGAGGAAGAGATGGAAAAGAGAATAATCAGAAGGGGTGCGGACTTCGCGTCCGACGAGAACTTTATTTCACACACGGAGACTGTCAATGCGGAAGACGAAAGCCTGAGCTATACGGGACTTCCGCTTGACTATCTCGGGGACGGAAGGTATGCCGTCACGAAGGACGAGCAGCATGCCCTCATCATCGGGGATACGGGCTGCGGAAAGACGAGACGTCTCATCATTCCCGCAATCCGTCTTCTCTCCCGTACCGGGGAGTCGATGGTGATTTCCGACCCGAAGGGGGAGCTCTATCAGAAGAATGCTGCCATCCTCTCACAGAGAGGCTACGAGATAAGGGTCCTCAATCTCCGTGAGCCGAGAAACGGCGACAGATGGAATCCCCTCGAGAGGATCGAGAAGATCTACAGGAGCGGTGACGAGGACGAGAGGGACAAGGGGCTCATGATGCTTGACGAAATCATCGACATGATGGGGGAGAGCGTCAGAAGCGACGACGACCGCTTCTGGGAGAATGTCTCGAAGCAGCTCATACGCTCATGTGCCCTCACGATTCTCGAGTACGGGGACGAGGGTGACCTGACGTTCGAGAACCTCTCCCTCGTATGTTCCGCCGTCACTGAGGATGTATCGAAAAGGATAAGAGTCTCTGACGAAGAGGGGGCGGCCCCCTATGAGAGCTCCTTCCAGTCGTACTACAGCTCGCTTCCTTCCGCTTCCGAGATAAGGCAGAGCTTCACGAGCTCGGTCTGTCCCACATCCGACAAGACATTCTCGAGCATTTCGACGGTGACGCATACGATGGTCAACCTCTATACGAGGCAGAGCTCGCTGAGGTATCTCTTCGCCGCATCCGATTTCGACATCGCAGAGCTCGAGGAGAAGAAGACAGCGCTCTTCATCATACTTCCCGACGAGATAGAGACACTCTATCCGATGGCGACGCTCTTTGTCTCCCAGATATATTCCGTCCTCATCGACAGGGCATTCGTGAACGGCGGAAAGCTGAAGAGAAGGGTGAACTTCATTCTCGACGAGTTCGCGAACTTCTCGAAGCTGAGGAACATATCGAGTATGCTGACTGCCTCGCGCAGCCGCAAAATGAGGTTCTTCCTCGTCTGCCAGGACATCGACCAGCTCGAATCGGTTTATTCGACATCCGGTGCTGCGGTAATCAGATCCAACTGCCAGTGCTGGGTCTTCATGGGCTGCCGCAACGCCGCGTTTCTGACGCTCTTATCGCGCCTCGGGGGAACATATCATGAGGCATATACGGGAAAGGATGTTCCTCTCATAACCGAGAGCGACCTTCAGACGCTCGAAATCGGAGAGGCTTTCGTGTGGGTGAAGGGAATCGGCCCGAGGCACGTGACGTTCCCGGACTACAGCAGTGTGGACTGGGGAACGGAGGAGAAGACAGGGGATTTTCCTCCCCGTAACAACTCCCCGAAACCCGGGGTAGTGGATCCCGGGGAGCTCTTCAAACGGGGGGCGGAAGGCGAAGACAGGAAGAAGAGGAAGGAGAGGGAGGAGGAGAAGAAGAACAACAGACGCTGGCAGATAGCCTCGATAATAGAGCGTAACATCGAGAGACTGAGCGACAGCGGGATGAATGCACTTGAAACAGCCTTCATCGATGCCTTCAGAAAACCAGCCGCTTCATCCTCATTCAGCCTTGTGGAGTCTCTGACTCTTGAAGCGTTAGTGAAGACTCTTCTCTCGATTGACGAGGAGAAAAGCGGAATCGCCGCAGAGGCGATGGATATCCTTACCTCTGTTTCGCTTCCGTCGTGGAAGAAGAAGAAAAGGGAGGAGAAGCTGCAGAAGCTCACGAAGCTTGTAACGCTCAGGAACATCGGTTACTTCAGCGGGGAGACATCTGATGAAATCGTTGCCTTCGCCATGAAGGATGAAGAAAAAGACAGATAAGGGAAAGGAGAAAGAAAAATGAAAGACATTATGGAAACGAGGGAACTTCAGGTATTCGCATCCTTCGGTCTCATGATACTGAAGGAGAAGAGGACGGTGTACATCAACGACGTAGTGACGGAGAAGATGGCGGCTCTCTTCAATCTCGCACTCCTGGAAATGGAGATGGATTCTCCGTCTGAGGACATCACGGTATATATCAGCTCTCCCGGGGGAGACGTCACCGCGGGGCTCTCGATGATAGATACGATGAATACGATATCCTGTGATGTGAGAACGATATGCACCGGACAGGCATCGAGCATGGCTGCGGTCATTCTCATGTGCGGAACGAAGGGAAAGAGGGCCATCCTTCCGCATTCCTATGTTCTCATTCATCAGATTCTCGCCTTCCTCGGAGGCGAGATGAAGCAGGCGACCGACATCGAGATATTCGCGTCCGACATTTCCCGCCGCAAGGCACAGCTGACCGAGCTCGTTGCAGAGAAAACCGGACAGGATAAGGAGAAGGTCATGAGGGATCTCGAGAGGGATTATACTCTCAATGCCGAAGAGGCACTTGCGTATGGTATAGTGGATTCGATAGTATCGAAACACGGAAGGGAGGAATAGCATGGTATATTTCACGGGAGACACACACGGGGACATAGCTTCGTTCAGGAAGAGAATACGGAAGTATCCTCTCACGTCCTCTGACACCCTCATCGTCGCGGGAGACTTCGGCTTCTCGTGGGACATTCCCGTCACTAACAGCTGGCTCAGGCTCGACAAGCCCTGCCGCGTCCTCTTCTGCGACGGGAACCACGAGAACTACACCAGAATGAGGAAGATGGAAACAACCTCTCTCTACGGGGATACAGTCGGGGTATTCGGAAACGACACCTACCGCCTTCTCACGGGACACATGTACACGATAGAGGGTGAGAAGCTCTTCGTCTTCGGCGGGGCCTCGAGCATAGACAAGGACATGAGAACCGATCCCGAGATGGTGGCCCTCTACGGAAAGACCTGGTGGGAGGAGGAAGTTCCGTCGTACAAGACGATGGACGAGGCCCTGGAGACCCTCGAAAGGAATAACTGGACATTCTCCTGGTTCCTGACACATACGACGAGACCGGAGATAAAGGAGGAAATCCTCGATTCGACCATAGCCTTCTTCGACCCCGTCGAGAGCATGCTGAGGGCAATCGACGAGGAGATAGAGAAGCATAACGGAAGCTACAAAGCCTGGTATTTCGGTCACTTTCATAAAGATTATGTTTCTAATCACCGCTACTGCCTGTATAATGACATCGTAAAGGCAGAATAATTCCGAGGGGGGGAAGATGCAGAGAATCATCGTGACGGGTGCCGCCGGCTTCATCGGTGCAAACCTTGTTAAGCGGCTTGTTCAGGACAGGGACAATCTTGTCGTAGGAGTCGACAGCTTCAACTCCTACTATGACGTCCCGCTCAAGGAGTACAGGGTAAGGAGAATAGAGGAGGCTGCGGAAGGCAACTTCATCCTCGAGAGGGGGAATATTGCCGGGAAGGACTTCGTGGAGAGAATCTTCCGCGAGTCCGAGCCCGACATCGTTGTCAACCTTGCGGCCCAGGCGGGGGTGAGGTACTCCATCGAGAACCCCGATGTCTACATTGAGTCCAACATAACCGGCTTCTACAACATCCTCGAGGCGTGCCGTCACTACGGAAAGAACCTTGAGCACCTTGTCTACGCTTCATCCTCATCCGTCTACGGCTCGAACAGCCGCATTCCGTACTCCGTTTCCGACATGACCGATTCTCCCGTCTCGCTTTATGCTGCAACGAAGAAGAGCAACGAACTCATGGCCCATGCCTATTCGAAGCTCTATTCCATTCCCGCGACGGGACTCAGGTTCTTCACGGTCTACGGTGAAGCGGGGCGCCCCGACATGGCATACTTCTCGTTTACGAACAAGCTCAGGGAAGGTAAGACCATCGAGATCTTCAACTACGGTAAATGTATGAGGGACTTCACGTATGTGGACGACATCGTCGAGGGAATCGTGAGGGTGATGAGAAAGCCTCCCGAGAAGAAGGAGGGGCCGGACGGACTGCCGCTCGCTCCGGCAAAAGTCTACAACATAGGAAACAACCACCCCGAGAATCTTCTGGACTTCGTTACGATTCTGGAGGAGGAACTCGTAAGGGCCGGGGTGCTGCCCTCAGACTACGACTTTGAAGCGCATAAGAAGCTTGTTCCGATGCAGAAGGGTGACGTCGCCGTGACATATGCAGACGTAACAGACCTCGAGAGGGACTTCGGCTTCAGACCGTCGACTCCACTGAGGGATGGCCTGAGGCGCTTTGCTGAGTGGTACAGGGAATATTATCTGGAGGGAAAGAGATGAAGATAGCAGTTGCAGGAACGGGTTACGTCGGTCTTTCGATAGCAGTGCTTCTCTCTCAGCACAACACCGTCACGGCAGTCGATGTCGTACAGGACAAGGTCGATAAGATAAACTCCCGCATCTCTCCCATTGAGGACGAATACATCGAGAAGTACCTGAAGGAGAAGAAGCTCGATCTCACCGCCACGACAGATAAATCAGCATACTCCGGTGCAGACTGGGTCGTCATCGCAGCTCCCACGAATTACGAAGCGAAGATGAACTACTTCGACACATCCGTTCTCGAAAGCGTCGTGGAGGATGTGAGAAGAGTCAACAGGGATGCGGTGATGGTCATAAAGAGCACGGTTCCCGTGGGCTACACGGAAGCGCTGAGACGGAAGACGGGAGACGAAAGGATAATGTTCTCCCCCGAGTTTCTCAGGGAAAGCAAAGCGCTCTACGACAACCTGTACCCGTCGCGCATCATAGTCGGTTATGACCAGTCTTCGGAATTTCTGAGGAGTAAGGCCGAAGAGTTCTCATCTCTTCTCGAGGAAGGGGCGGAGAAGAAGGACATACGGATATTATACATGGGCACAAGCGAAGCCGAGGCCGTGAAGCTCTTTGCAAACACCTACCTTGCGCTCCGTGTCGCCTTCTTCAACGAACTCGACACCTATGCCGAGACGAAGGGAATAGATACCCGTTCGATAATCGACGGTGTCTCCTCGGACCCCAGAATCGGGGATCACTACAACAACCCCTCCTTCGGCTACGGAGGCTACTGCCTGCCCAAGGACACGAAGCAGCTTCTTGCGAACTACCGTGATGTTCCGGAGAACCTCATTGCCGCAATCGTCGAGAGTAACCGAACCCGGAAGGACTTCATAGCGGACAGGGTTCTGAGAATGGCGGGGTATTACGACTACAGTGATGACAGTCAGTATTCAGCATCCCGCGAGAAGGAGACCGTGATCGGTGTCTACCGCCTTACCATGAAGAACGGCAGCGACAACTTCCGCCAGAGTGCCGTGCAGGGAGTCATGAAGAGAATCAAGGCGAAGGGAGCGGTGTGCATAATATACGAGCCGACGCTCGAGGACGGTTCAACGTTCTTCGGAAGTACAGTCGTAAACGACCTTTCCCTCTTCAAGAAGAGAAGCAGCGCAATCATCGCAAACCGCTTCTCTCCCGAGCTTGAGGATGTGAAGGACAGGGTTTATACGAGGGACCTTTTCAGACGTGATTGATAGAACATCGAACGAAATCATCAGGAAAATGGGTAACAGGGAGAGGCGTAAGCTCGCCCTCAACGGTTTCTTTGTGATAAGAACCGACCGCAGCGGTGTCTACTGCCCCTCCGGAGAAATACTGAGAAGAAAGAGCGTGAAGAACGACGGCCGTATACGCTACTGTACGAAAAGCGCATGCTATGCCTGCCTTAGCCCGTGCTTCGAAAAAACAGACACAAGGCGATGGAAGGAGATAGATTTCTCCTTCGCCCTCGAAGCAAAGGGAGACAGAGCGAAGATGGCACAGGTCCTCGAGGAACTGACGACGACAGAATGACCGTATTCTGTCGGATTGAGAGATAAGTCTGTTGACGATTTTTTCCGTTCTGCGTAACTTCCGGAAGAGGAGAAATCAATGACAGACGAGAATACCCTTGCTTCGGGTCCCATAGGGAAAACGCTCTTTTCGCTTGCACTGCCGACAGTGCTTGCGCAGGTAATCAACATGCTCTACAACGTGGTGGACAGAATCTACATCGGCCGCATGGCTGATGTGGGAAGTCTCGCACTCACGGGAGTGGGGGTGTGCCTTCCGCTCATCATGTTCATAACGGCGTTCTCTTCCTTCGTCGCATCGGGTTCCGCTCCCCGTTCCTCGATATTCATGGGAAAGGGCGAGAAGGAGAAGGCCGAGAAGCTCCTCGGGGGAAGCTTCACTCTCCAGATTGTGATCTCCGTCCTTCTGACGGCGGTACTCTTCATCTTCAACCGTCCGCTTCTACTTTCCTTCGGAGCAAGTGAGAACACGATAGAATATGCATCTTCATATATGCGCATCTACGCACTCGGAACGGTATTCGTAGAGCTTACGCTCGGACTGAATGCATTCATAACGGCCCAGGGAAGAACGACGGTCAGCATGCTCGTCGTCACTGCGGGTGCCGTTTCGAACATAATACTCGACCCCGTATTCATCTACGTATTCGACATGGGCGTCGAGGGAGCTGCGTTGGCGACTGTCATCAGCCAGGGAATAAGCACTGTTCTGTGTATCCTGTATCTTTCGTCGGAGAAGTCCGCACTGAAGCTCAGGTGGAGCAATCTCCTCCAGCCTTTATCGCTTCTTCTTCCCTCCTTTGCACTCGGACTTGCGTCCTTCGTGATGCAGAGCACCGAAAGCCTCATTTCGATATGCTTCAACTCCTCGCTCCTCAAATACGGCGGAGACACTGCCGTCGGAGCCATGACTATATGTTCCTCCATCATGCAGATGGCAATGCTGCCCCTGCAGGGAATTGCACAGGGAAGCCAGCCTCTCACGTCCTTCAACTACGGCCGCGGCAACACGGAGAGGGTGAAGAAGTGCTTCAGGACTCTTCTCACAGTATCGCTCTGCTATTCGATGACGCTCTGGCTCCTCATTGAACTGTTCCCTTCTGCCTTCGCATCCCTCTTCACGACAGACACGGCTCTTCAGTCCTATGCCGTAACGGCCGTGAGAATCTACCTCATGATGCTCGGCATAATGGGAATACTGATTTCCTGTCAGATGACCTTCGTTTCCATCGGCTCCGCCCTGAGCTCGATAAGCATAGCACTCGTGAGGAAGATAGTGCTTCTTATTCCCCTTATCTACATAATGCCGCACATCTACACCTCAGATCAGACGACAGCGGTATTTCTTGCCGAGCCCATAGCCGACTTACTGGCGATAACCTTCACGGTAATAGTGTTCTCCCTCAGATTCCCGAAGGCTCTTAAGGAAGGGAAAATCAGGTAGAATCCGGTTCTACAGCGAATTGTACATGAGCCTTATCTTGACTCTCGGCGAACGGATGTTTCCGTCACGGCATATGGAACCGGAGGAGATGAGAGGGTTGATTACCTCGCTCAGGAACTGGCTTCTGCTCCTGTAGCCCGCTGCTTCCTGGAGTTCTCTGACTCCGGTCGGGCCGTTCTCCTTCAGTATTTCAAGCACCCTGTCGGCAAGTGCCATTCCACGTGACTGCGGCATTCCCGACTCCGGATAGAGCAGATCAAAGAGCTTCAGACGCAGAAATCCCGGATAGATTATGACGACGGGACCCAGACCGAGAGGGCAGCCTTCATAGCACTCCATCATCGTCTGGAAGCCCGTTCCGCCGCGCTCCATCAGATTTGCTCTGTCGAGAACGGCGGCGATTATGTCGTTACGCCTTATCGAGGGAATCTCACCGACGGGGTAGGAGTCATAGGTTTTCGGAAGAAGCCAGGAGCCCGGAGACACGATTTCTATCCTGTTGTCATAGATGTCCACGTCAATCTGCGTGCCCGCAATCGAATAGTCGCGGTGTGCAATGGCGTTGACGACGGCTTCTCTTACGGCTTTGACGGGGTAGGACCTTATATCCTCTCTTCCGCCTTTCTCCGTCTTTCTCCATCCGGCCCTGGTGTTGCGTTCGATGAATGAGAGGGTGGAACGGAGAACAGATGCAAGAGAACCCTTCAGCCTTTCATTGTCGAGAACAGTCCCCGTTTTGTTCATGCCTTTCCAGAGACGGCAGCAGATGAGGGAATCATCTCCGTCGTAGTCATCGGCGAACATCACGAATCCCGATTTCGCAAAACCGTCGGGAGAGACGATTCCTTCGCTCTGGAGTTCCTTCATGTCGGGGAAGGAGGAATCCTCCCTGTATTCCCGTGAGAGTTTTATGTATTCCTTCCAGTCTTCTTCCCTGTATTCCCTTGTAGTCGTCTCGTTGTCGACTCCGTACTTTCTTTTTCCGAGAGATACTATCTCCTCGGGGGTGGCGGGAGATGAGTAGCCGTCTCCCTTGATGTATACCGTTTCATTGAAGTCCCCGTCCCTGTACCTGACGATGGAGTCGGCTTTTGCCACCTTCACGGCGAGGACGAAGTTTTCGGCCTCGTTGTCCGTGCTGCGCATCATGTAGCTGACTCTTACATGCGGGAAGATATGTCTGTCGTTCACGACGGCTATGAGATTCTTCGTCCTGTCTATCTCCTCGAGGGTCAGTCCGAATGCCTCTGCATCGTCTGAAACCCCGACGAAGAGTATTCCTCCCTCTCCGTTGGCGTAGGCGACAAGCGTCTTCGCCCACTTGACGGGGGAGTCTGGACTGAGTACGGCCTTGTACTCGTGGTGAAGGTCCTCGCTGATTACATCGGGATAGAGTTCTCTGAGTTTCACAATGCTGCCTCCGGCTTACGGTAACATTGTATCAACATTGCTCAACATTGCAAGAACATTGCGAATGCTTTGCAATGTCGAATGGCGGAAAACTCCGGAAATCGATAAATGATGTCTTATATTGTTAAAAATTAAAGAAAAATGTAATAATTTATGCTCTTTGAAACATTGCAATAACATTACTATGGTTTTGCAATGTTTACCGAGGCAAAGGTTGTCTTCATCTCTGAAGAATCTGTCAGATGTTTTCCCCGTAAGCTGAGATGTATGTTATTCTGTAACGGGTGATAAGATGCTTGAAAGAATAAGAATCAGAAACTACAAGAGCATACTCGATACTTCCCTCTCCCTCTCCTACACGAAGAAGAGGGCGGGTAAGAGATACAGGGAGAACGACACGATGTACTTTCTCGAGGACGGAGGACGGAGAAACGTTCCCTTCCTCGTGATGTACGGAGCAAACAGTTCGGGTAAGAGCACGCTGCTCTCGGCCCTGCTTCTTCTGAGGAACATCATCCGCGACGGTGTCGAGAAGGCGGGGTACTACCCCAACAGACTTGAGGTAGGAGAGGAGGGAACCTCCTTCTTCCTGAGTGCGGTTCTCGACGGCAGACGGTACGATTACTCTCTTTCATATAAGGAAAGTGAAATACTTTCGGAGTCCCTCTCTGCCGACGACGAAGCGGTGTTTCTCATCGAAAAGGGTAAGCTTGTCAGGGGAGAGGGCGACCTCACAGAAATCGTCAGTGACGGCAGACAGCTGTACTCCTTCCTTTCACGGGAGAGCGGGAACGGAGACGTAAAGGAATTCTCCTCCTTCATTCTCGAGAAGCTTCTCTTCTTCAACTCCTTCAGATACTCCGTCAACGAAGCATTCTCCTCATTCGTCCGCCTTTCGGGAAAGACGCGGGAAGAGTGCATGGAAAGCGTGAGGGAGTTCTCGAAGAAGCTGGATCTCTCCATATATGACATAGAGGACGGAGAGAAGTGGAAGACGGAGCACCTCGACAGTGACCGTAATCAGATATGGTTCTCCATCGACGAGGAGAGCGAGGGAACGAAGAGAGTCTTCGCACTCGTCTCCATAATCTTCGCTGCCCTCTCCTCGGGAGCAGTGCTCATCGCAGACGAGATTGACGTGTCGCTTCACAGCATCGTGCTGAGAGTGCTCGTCAATCTCTTTGCCTCCCATGAGTACAATACGCGGAGCGCGCAGCTCCTGTGCTCCGCGCACAACACAGACCTTCTCGACGCACCGTATATAACAGCGGACGAGATAGCCTTCTTCGAGAAGACGAGAAAGACGGGAAGCTCGATAACACGCCTCAGTGAAATCGAAGGCATCGGACGGCCGTCGTCTTACAGAAAGATGTATCTTGAAGGAGGATTCTCGGGAATTCCGTTCCCCTACCTCTGATATGACAAAAGCAAAGAATGTGATCATAGTCATAGCGGAGGGACAGAGCGAGATAGCGTACCTCAATGAGCTCAACCGATTCCTCAGGGAGGAGGAGATAGGCTGGGTGTTCTATCCCGTGAAGGCTGTCAACGGCCAGTACAGGGAGGTGAGGAAGACATACAACCAGGTCTGGAAGAAGAACAGGAAGGCGCGTATCGAGATACTCGTCGACAGAGATATCTACATCCGCGA
>CAVFVX010000033.1:0-20276 GCA_963626075.1 Acutalibacteraceae bacterium | reverse complement strand
GAAACCGCGCAGAGTGCGAGTGCGAAAACGAGAACCAGTGCAATAATTTTCTTATTCATCTTTATCTCCAATTTCAATAAGATTTTCGATATCTAGATAGTGGTACAAAAAAGGACTTTTGAAAAGGTCTGAGCTTATTTTTCTTATCATCTTCATGTGTTATTATTCGGGAGAATTATGAGTCAGCTTTACTGTATAGAAAACACGGAACTCCAGTCCCTGCTCGGTCTTGAAAAGCCCTTCCAGGCAAAGATCGTACGCTCCTTTCTCGATAAGGGCGTAACCGATTTCAACAGAATGACATCCCTGTCGAAGGCGGAGAGGGAACGCCTCTCATCCGCCTTTCCTTCCGCACTCTCGACGAAAGTGGCAGCAAGAGTCGACGCCGAGGATGCCGTGAAGCTCCTCCTGGAGCTCGAGGACGGCGAGAGAGTCGAATGCGTACGCCTCTCCGACGGCAAGGGCAGATACACGGCATGCCTCTCGAGTGAAGTGGGGTGCGCAATGGGCTGCGCCTTCTGCGCCACGGGCACGATGGGTCTCAGGCGCAACCTGAAGGCGGGAGAGATAATCGAGGAGTACATACAGCTCGAGAAGCTCGGAGAACACATAACACACATAGTATTCATGGGTATGGGAGAGCCTCTTGCGAACTTCACCGAGGTCATGAGGGCTGTCACCGAACTCCACAGGGAGGACGGACTGAACATATCGTACAGGCGCATCACGATTTCGACCTGCGGCCTCGTTCCCGGAATAAAGAGACTGTCGGAGCTCGACATTCCCGTGAAGCTTGCCGTATCTCTTGTGAGTGCGGACGACGAGACGAGATCGAGAGTCATGAAGGTCAACAGGAACTATCCCCTCACGGAGCTCAAGAAGGCACTTGTCTCGTTCCAGCACAGGGAAGACAAGCGTATAACTCTGGAATATTGTCTTCTCGGAGGAGTAAACACTTCAAAGGAAAGTGCGGAGAAGCTCCACACTTTCACGAAGGGCCTCGATGTTCTCGTGAACCTCATCCGATGGAACCCCATTCCGTCTCTTCCCTTCACATCCCCGGATGAGAAGGAAGTCAGGGACTTCACGAGAGAGCTGACACACCTCGGCATCTCGTACACAATCCGCCGCAGCAAGGGACAGGACGGAAAGGCCGCCTGCGGAATGCTTGCAACTGAAAAGAAGAACGGCTGAAGCTCAAACTTCCTTCTGCTCTGCGCCGTAACGGCAGAGAAGAGAGACGAAGATGAACATCACGCCGAGTGTCACACTTCCGTCGATGCTGCAGTCCGGCAGCCCGTTCTTCTCCACATTCATCAATGCTGCGGCAATTCCCTCCGCAATACTCCCGATGACAGTGCATCCGAGAGGAACTGAAATACAGATTATCCCGAGCTTCAGCATCTCATCTGAGCCTTTCTCCGTGAACGGAGTCCCTTCTTCAAGTTCGGAACGGAAACAGAGCCCGGCATATCCTGCCGTAACCGCTTCTCCGATGAGGACAATCATCCACATCAGCATTGCCGCAATCACACTCCCTCTCTCCTCTCCGGCTTCAACCATAAGCGTATGAAGAGTGACTCCACCGATTTTCAGCACTCCGTCAGCGCCCGCCGCAAGCGATATGATTCCGGCAAGGCAGAGAACGGCGCCGACGACTGCAATGACGAATGCGATTCTGCTCAGAATACGAGCGAGCGAACAGAGTTTCCGGATCTTTTCAATTGTTTTCATTCTGCTACTCCTTGTTTTTTATTCAGGACGGTGAGATTACCGGATGCTGTTTCCACCTCCACTTCACCCTCTCCTGATACTTCACATTCTCCTGTGAACCTTCCGCTGCGGGACGAGAAGAGAACGGCGGCTTCGTTCTCCGGTAGAGAAAGAACCACGTTTCCGCTCGATGTCCTCACATAAAGCGACGCACAATCGGAAACAGCGACGGAGACACTGCCGCTGACAGCCGATATTTCCGCCTTCCCTGCAGAGAGTTCCCCGATTTCCAGCGGCCCCGACGAGGATGAGAGCGTCAGGCTTCCCGCTGAAACGGATGAGAGAGAAGCAGAACCGGAAAGCGTGATGCATACAATGCTTTCCGCCTCAGCCTTCCCGATTCCGACAGAGCCGGAAGACGTACTGACGGCAATTCTCTCCGCTTTCACAGAAGCGAGGGAGACAGCGCCGGAGAGAGTAGAGATGGCAATGCTCCCGCCTTTCAGTTCTCCGGCCCTGACCGTTGCCGACGAGGTATGCACGGCAGCGTCCGTTCCCTCCGGCAGGGTGAGAAAAAGGTCCTTGTCACTCTCATTGAGCTTAACGCTGCGTCCGGATGCGGCGAAGCGTATCGTGAGGACTCCGTCGAAGAGACGCCAGTGCATACAGTCATCTTCCGAAAGACTCTTTCCGCTTTCGAAAGCCGAAATGACACTGTCTCCTGCGCTTATCCCGACACTCCCTGCAGCCCACCATACTTCAACTCTCTCTATCCCTTCTGAGGAGAGCGAGAATGCTCCCGTACTGTATTCGTCCTCGTCAGCATACTCATCAGTCCTGAAATCGATCAGCGCATCCGGCCGTACGATACGCTGACAGCCGGAAAGGAGAAAAGAGAGAAGAAGTGCTGTCAGAAGTACCCCACTCCTCCTCACCTTCCGTCTCCTCCGGTTTTCCGGGAACCTTCGTAGAGCCATATTCCCTCAAAAGCGCAGAAAGCGAGGGACGAGAATGTACTGAAGCGTTCGAAAAGGCCGAAGACAGAGGCCGGAGCGGCACTCACTCCGACGGCACCCGTGAGCATCAGGACAAAGCACACCGCAGCACAGAGGCCGAGAAAACGCTCTTCCCTCTTCAGAAGTCCTCTGACAGTGATTACGAGAAGTGATGATACAGAAAGAGCGACAACAGCTCCGGTCACCACGAGGTGCATCGTGTTCTGCCATCCCTCTCCGAGAGGGAATGCCGCATAGCCCACGACAGTCACCAGTATCATCAGAGTGTACAGGTTGATTCCCGCCCACAGTCCCTTGCTGAATCTTCCTTCCGCTTCAATCGAGCATAATACAGCACATACCGTAAGGCACGGCATTGCCGGAGAAGATACGGCATCGTATATCATCCGCGACGGAGCACTCACAGCCATGAGGTCGCTCACCGCCCTGTTCATCCACTCATATTCCGGATAAGCCGCCTGCGCTGCAATCACGGCCGCTGCATACGAGACAAAGCCGACTACTCCCAGGAGACCCAGGCGGTTCACAAGTGTTCTTTTCATATTCCCCGATTCCTTTCAGATACTGCCGTTCACGATGGAAACGTATCTTTCTTCGTCCATCATCGGTCTTCCGATTTTCCTCAGCAGTTCTTCGCTGATCCTTCCCGTTTCCGCGTATTCCCGTCCTCCCCTTCTCAGCTCTCCGAGCTTCCTCTCCGTCAGAGAAGAGGCTTCCTTCACATTGAAGAGCGGGCTCTCCGGTACGGTGATTACTGTATGGTTACATGGAAATAAACGTTCGAAGAGCATCACCGCCGGCTCGAAGCTGTTCCTTCCGTCCGGAAAACCGCAGCCCGAAACCATGAGGTACCCGGGACGGGAGAAATCCCTCTGCGGAATGTGTTCATAGATTCCGTTTCTCTTCGTCATCTTCATGGATGACAGAGGCAGAAGCCTCTCGACGAGAGCCTTGAGTGAGGCAGGCATCGAACAGCAGTAGAGAGGAAAGCTGAAGACGAGAAGATCGGAAGAGAGAATATCTTCTGTTATTTCAGCCATATCATCATCCAGAACGCACTTTCCTCCGTTCTTCATGCACGTGAAGCACCCGGTGCAGTACCCGATCTTCATGTCGATTACGTGAATGAGCTTCACGCTGTTTTCAGAGACGTCGTCCATTCCCTCCAGAAAGGCACGCGTTACGGTGAGAGTGTCACTGTTCTCTCTTTTCGGGCTTCCGTTCAGTACGAGTATGTTCATGTCATTTTCCCTCTTCACCGAGCTTGCTCTTACTGCGTTTCCGCAGTGCCTCATTGAGCTCTTCCGCAGCCCTGATGCTCCTGCCGTAGTCCACAAGGTGCCAGAGAACCTTTCCGAGGAGTATGAAGGAAGCATAGATCATGCAGTCGACCTTTCCGTACCAGAAATGCCAGTGGCGGGCAAGCGGAAGAAGCACAGCCTCTAGTACGACAAGGTGAATGACAGTCCTCCCCCACCACTGAGACTGTGTCAGTTCGTTTCTCGAGAAATAAACGAAGAAGGTCATGAGACACACGATATCCAGAATGATGATGCGGCCGAAGGACTGGACGACGGGGAGGACAGACGACCTGTTGAAGAAGAGACACATGAAGAAGGTCCCGAGCATAATTATCCCGTAGGCCATGACGAAGCGGTGAAGCCAGAAAGTTATCCTTTTCATTTATCCCTCCTGCAGACCGAGCATTCTTCTGAGAACGCCGACATACTGGCGGGAGATGATGACTCTGAGGTTGTTCGTGAGCGTCGCTTCGAACCTGCCCGAGAGGGATGGTCGTATGAACCGGATCCGGTCGGCATTGACAACGACGGACTTGCTGCATCTGAAGAACGACGTTCCCTCGGCGAGGGCCTCGAACTCGTAGAGCTTGTGGCGGCATTCGTAGACGGAGTCGTGTGTGTACACAAACGAGCGTCCGTCAACCGTCTCGAAATAACAGACGTCGCTGAGCCTCAAAGGATAGACCTTTCCGTCCTTCGATGCCCTTATCGTGTTCTCCCCGAGTGCTGCGGCACGGATTCTCCCCACAATCGGACTTTCTGTGTCATGGCAGCGGACGACTATCTCCTCCTCTTCCTCCGGAGGAATCTCATTGACGGACAGTTTCACTCTTCTTCATCTCCCCGTGAAAGGGTAACACGACTTTCTACCGCTCTCCATAGGAAGAAAGCCAAGCTGCACGAAGGAGACGGTAAGATGCATGAAATTGCCCTGCAGAATGTCCGCAGGGCTGACTGTTTACGGTTGAATGAATCTTACTTTTCGAGAATTGCCTTGATTCTTCTGACTCCGGCAGATGAGGACTGTTCCTTGACGATCTTGAAGTGACCGAGCTGGGCCGTATGTTCGACATGCGGGCCGCCGCAGACTTCAATCGAGAAGTCGCCGATCGAGTAGACCTTTACCTTCTCGCCGTACTTCGCGTCGAACTGAGCCGCTGCTCCCTTTGCCCTTGCCTCGTCGAGTGTCATTGTCTCGCAGATGACGGGAAGGTCCTTCTGAATCTGCTCGTTGACGAGATCCTCGACTGCCTTGAGCTCTTCCTTCGTAAGAGCCTGCGGGTGGTTGAAGTCGAATCTGAGTCTCTCTGCCGTGATGTTGGATCCGAGCTGCTTGACATAGCCTCCGAGAACTACGCAGAGAGCCTTGTGCAGGAGGTGTGTTGCAGTATGGAGAGCTGTCGTAGCCTCGCTGTGGTCGGCAAGTCCTCCCTTGAACTGCTGCTCGGCGCCCGCACGGGAAATCTCCTGGTGCTTCTCGAATGCAGCCTTGAAGCCTTCCTTGTCTACTGTGAAGCCGTGTTCCTTTGCAAGCTCTTCCGTAAGCTCGATGGGGAAGCCGTAGGTATCGTAGAGCTTGAAGGCGATGCGGCCTCCGATAACCCTGCTGTTACCCTTGAGAAGGTTGGGAAGCATCTTCTCGAATTCCTTCTCGCCGTTGGTTATCGTCTTGCTGAACTTCTCCTCTTCCTTCCCGAGTTCGTCGAAGATGAAGTCCTTATGCTCGAGGAGTTCGGGATAAGGCTCGCCGTAGAGGTCGAGTACGACCCGGGCAAGCTTAGAGAGGAAGTTGGATTCGATTCCGATCTTCTTACCGTGTCTTATTGCTCTTCTGATGAGACGGCGGAGAATGTAGCCCTGGCCGACATTGCCGGGAGCCATACCCTTCTGGTCACCGAGGATGAATACGGAGGTTCTCACGTGGTCGGAGATGATTCTTATCGAGATATCGTCCTCTTCCTTCTCGCCGTACTTCTTTCCAGAAAGTCCTTCGATAGCCCTGATGATGGGCTGGAAGACCTCGGTCTCGTAGACGCTCTTCTTACCCTGGAGGATTGCGATTGTTCTCTCGATTCCCATACCGGTGTCGATACACTTCCTCTCCATCTCGTGGAATGTGCCGTCCTTCTCCTTGCGGTACTGCATGAAGACGTCGTTCCAGATTTCGAAGTACTTGCCGCAGTGGCAGCCCGGCTTGCAGTCCGGTCCGCACTTCTCGCGTCCCGTGTCGATGAACATCTCGCTGTCGGGTCCGCAGGGGCCTGTCTCGCCCGCCGGTCCCCACCAGTTGTCCTCTCTCGGCATGAAGTAGATTCTCTCCTCGGGAATTCCGAGGCTCTTCCACTTCTCTGCCGCCTCCGTGTCTCTCGGGACTTCATCGTCGCCGGCGAAGACCGTGACGGAGAGCTTGTCAACCGGAATTCCGAGTACCTGTGTCATGAACTCGAAGGAATAGCCGATCATCTCGGTCTTGGAGTATGCACCGAGGGACCAGTTACCGAGCATCTCGAAGAATGTGAGATGGTTCGGGTCACCGACGGAGTCGATGTCTCCCGTTCTTATACACTTCTGATAGTCGCAGAGTCTGTTTCCCGCAGGATGTTCCTCACCCAGGAGGTACGGTACAAGCGGATGCATGCCCGCAGTCGTGAAGAGAACGGTCGGATCGTTCTCGGGAATAAGGGAAGCTCCCGAAATCTGTCTGTGTCCCTTCGAGACGAAGAACTCGATATACTTCTTTCTAAGCTCGTTTGCTGTGATTGGTTTCATTGTTTGATTTTATCCTTTAAAAGAAATTACTGAGATGTTATTATCCTCGCCTTCAAGCGTCAAGGGTTGTCGATGTTTCCGAAGAGGTCTCCCGTCGTATCTTCAGTCTTCGGCTTTCTCTTTCTGGGGACAGTGAAGAGACTTTTTATCTCACGGGGCTTTCTGAGAGCAACGGCTCCCTTCGACACTCTGTCGGAGCACCAGGAGAAGTTCGGATTATCCACAGCCGAGGACGAGAGAGCGCACTTCTTTCCTTTTTTCAGTGCGGCATCGAACACAGCCCAGCCCGGGCCTCCGTCCTTCTCCTCCGCCATGTAGAATGCGTCTCCGAACGAGGAGAGGAAACGGTTACGGAGCACCACGTGCCACTTCTCCCTCTTCACGCATGGCGGAAACTGCGACACGAGGAGGCCACGTTTGTATATCTCCTCCATGAGAGGAAGGAGGTTCTCGCTCGGGCACTTACTCAGTTCGCTCGATAATACCGCCACTGCATTCCCGCCTTCCTTCAGCGCCACCGAAAGGGCGTACGGCCCCAGTCCCGGCTCGAAGGGAGCGAGAACGGAATAGCCGTTCTTCACGGCTTCCATCACGGCAAGGGCCGTATCCTTTCTCCCCTGGAGAGATGGCATTACGGAGCCGAGGAAGACAAGCTTCCTTGACTCGAGTAATTCAGCTTTTCCCGCAAGGTAAAGAAAATGAACGGGATTACCCTCCTCGGAGTACGGAGCGACTGTGAATGGAATCCTTGAATCACTGAAGGATGAGCGTACGTCCCGCCAGATGGAGTTGAACTTCGCCTCTTCCTCAACAGTCGGGGCGAATTCCCTCGTGTAGGAGGCAAAGGAGAGGGAGAAATCGGCGTTGAGGCCCTCGAGGGTATTCCACGCCTTCTCCCCGTCGCCGTCATAGTAGAGTGTGAGTGCGGAGAATGCGACAGCCTTCTCCCTCATTGACTTATCGTCCACTCTTCGCCTCCAGAAGCATGTAAAGAAGGTCTGAGTACGGAGTCTTTATACCGTGCTCCTTCGCTTTCTTCGAGAGAGTACCGCAGAACCATCTGTTCTCGGTGGGACGGCCCGCAAGGACATCGTCGCACATGCTGCTTCTGCCCCTCGGCGGAAGTGATATGTTATGCTTGATCATTCCCTCGATGTCATCCTGCGTAATCGTAATACCTTCCGCCGCGGCGACTGTCTGCACTTCCCTTGCGACAAGGCGGACGGCTCTCAGAAGATTATCGGAGGCCATGAAGGTGCCGTAGTCATATTCCATCAGGGCGGTGAGTGTGTTGAAGCATGTGTTCGACATGTACTTCAGCCACTGGTCGTGGTGAATGTCCGCGCTTACGCGGAAAGGTTGACGGGTTGTGGAAAGGTAATCCCTCAGTCTGATTATCCTCTCACTCTCCCCTCCGTCCTCATCACCGAATGTGATGACTCCCGGCGAGAAGGAGACGACAGAGGAGCCTTCCCTCTGCGTGCTGAGAGAGGCTATGAACGCCCTGATGACCTTCTTTTCTCCGAAGCGCTCCCCGAGCACCTCCTCGCTCTCGATTCCGTTCTGGAGAGGAAGAATGAGAGTATTCTCCCCCACAAACGGAGCGATTGTCTCCAGAGTCGACTCGAGAGAGAAGTTCTTGACTGTGTTTATTACGAGGTCCGCTTCAAAGGGAGATGACGGAGTCACAACCGGAATATCCATCATCTCACCGTTGAAGACGATTGGAGAGAGACGGGAGAATCTCTCCTCGTCCACGAGTGAGAAGACTTCGCCGCTTCCCTTTATGTTATGTAATACAGTCGAACCGACTGCGCCGCGTCCTATGACAACTATCTTCTGCATTCCATAATTTTAAATAAAGGGGAAAGTGTTCATCAATAGAAGAATTTCTCTTTTACGCAGCCTCGTCTTTCAATTATGATGAATCCGGAGGAAAAGAATGACACTTTCAAACTACTATGCACCCACCCGTGTCACATTCGGCCGGGGAGCGGAAGAGAATATCGCAATGGAACTGAAGAAGGAGGGAGCGAGGAAGGTTCTCGTACACTACGGCTCTGACAGAATCGAGAAGAACGGCTTTCTCGACAGAATCCTCGCTCTCCTCAGAGAGAACGGAATCAGCTACACCATCCTCGGAGGCGTCGTACCCAACCCGAGACTCTCACTGGTGAGAAAGACGGTGGAGAAGGCAAAGAAGGAAGGAGTCGACTTCATCCTCGCTGTAGGCGGAGGTTCCGTAATCGACAGCGCAAAGGCTGCAGCCTACGCCCTCTCCTACGACGGCGACGTCTGGGATTTCTACTCGGGAAAGGCAAAGCCGCAGTCTTCATTCCCCGTCGGCTGCATTCTCACGATGGCCGCAGCGGGAAGCGAGATGAGCGACAGCTCGGTAATCACAAATGACGAGTGCGGAAATCTCAAACGTGGCTGCAACAGCGATTTATGCCGCCTGAGGTTTGCTCTCATGAATCCGGAGCTTACATACACGCTTCCGCCGTATCAGACGGCATGCGCAGTAGTCGACATACAGATGCACACTCTCGAAAGATACTTCGTTCACGACTACTCGCTGCCCCTTACGGACAGTCTTGCGGTAAGTCTCCTCCGGACTGTCAGAGAGAGCGGACTGAGGGCCCTCGCAAAGTGCGACGACTACAACGCAAGGGCATCCCTCATGTGGGCATCGAGTCTCTCGCACAACGGTCTCATGGCCCTCGGTGCCTCTCACCGCGGCGACTGGGCGTCGCACCAGATCGAGCACGAGCTCTCGGGAAGATTCGACATAGCACACGGTGCCGGGCTGAGTATAATATGGCCCTCGTGGGCACGCTATACGCTCTCCTCGAAGCCCGAAAGATATGCCGAGCTCGGTTATGAGCTCTTCTCAATAGAGCCGAGCGGAGACCCGGTCAGGGACGGAGAGAGAATGATCGAGGCCCAGGAGGATTTCTACAGGAGCATCAACATGCCCGTGAGGCTCTCGGAGGCAGGAATAACGCTCACGGATGACGACATCGAATATCTTTCGGAAAGCTGCTCGTTCAACCGTACGAGAACAGTTGGAGACATGATGAAGCTCAATAAGGAAGACATAGCCGAAATCTACAGGATGGCAAGATGACAAAAAGCGTTCTCACGATAGGCCTCTCCCCCGCATTCGAGAAGGTACTCGTCTTTCCTTCCTTCAGGGAGAACGAAGTCAACAGGAGTACCTTCCACACTCTCTCCGCTTCGGGGAAGGCCATCAACGTCACGAGAGTCCTCGGAAAGCTCAGGAGGACGGCTGTTAACATCACCCAGCTCGGAGGACCGAGAGTAAGGGAATTCCTTGCGCTTGCAGAGAAGGAGAACATCAGAGTACGCTTTGTGGAGACAGAGGCGGAGACGAGAGTCTGCACCACCCTCATCAACGAGGAGAAGGGAACCTCGACGGAACTCGTGGAGGAAGCAAACGAAGTTGAGGAAGGGGTATCTGAAAGGATGTACTCCCTCTTTCTCGAGGAGATTCCTCATCACTCTGCCGTCACGGTTTCCGGAACTAAGGCGAAGGGCTTCAGCGATTCCCTCATTCCCCGGATTGTCGGAGAATGCGGAAGACGTGGAGTTCTCACGGTCCTCGACATAAGGGGAAAGGATCTTCTCCTGTCGCTGGAGGAACGCCCCTCCGTCATAAAACCGAACATCTCGGAATTCTGTTCGACCTTCTCCGTCTCCGGAGATAAAGCCGAAGTCGAAGAAAAGACGAGGGAGATTTACGACACATACGGCGCATGTACAGTCATAACACGCGGCTCCGAGCCCTCGTGGTGCTTCGACGGAGAAAGGTTTCTCGAAATCGAAAGTCCGGTGAAGATAAAGAAAGCCGTGAACACAATCGGCTGCGGAGACACACTCACGGGTGTGCTTACGCACTATCTTCTCCTCGGAAGACCCCTCGAGGAAGCCGTAAGGGAGGGAATGGCTACTGCAACGCATAAAGCGGAGCACCAGTCATTCGATTTCTGATTATGAAGGAAATATATCTTGTAAGACACGGCCGCCAGGACATAAGGGCGTTCAACGAGGATGTCCCCCTCTCTGAGACGGGCATAAGACAGGCGGAGCTTCTGAGGGACAGACTGAGGGGGGAAAGATACGATAAATTCTACTCAAGTACCCTCCTCCGTGCCGTGGAGACTGCCGACATACTCAACGAGAACTGGCATATGGATATCGAGAGAAGGAATGAACTCGGGGAGATAGACTACGGGGAACTCACACACGAGCCTCTCAGTGTGAAGACCGGAAAATACAGAGACTTCTTCATTTCTCTCGGGAAACGGGAGGAAGACATTCCCTTCCCCGGAGGAGAGAACAGCGAGATGGTCTGGAAGCGTGCGAAGGTCGTCTTCGACGAAATAGCTCTGAGCCCGTACGAGCGTATCCTCATCGTCTGCCACGGCGGCATGATCCGCGCATCCCTCTGCGGCCTACTGTCCCTTCCCTTCTCGAAGAGGCTCGTATTCTCGAAACACCTTGAAAACACAAGCATGACAAAACTCCTCTACGACGAGGAAAGCGGGCTCTACTACCTTGAGGTTCTCAACGACCACCAGCACCTTATCGGGCACAGGGAGCTTTTCAGGGAGCTGTAGGAGAAAGAATGACAGAGAAAATACGGAAAAGACTCGACCCAATCTGCAGAATAATCAGAAGCACACTCGACACGGAGAGAATCTATCTCTTCGGATCCCATGCGTACGGCACTCCGGATAAAGAGAGCGATATAGACCTGTGTGTGATTATCCCGGAAAGCAGTCTGCGTCCTCTTGATGCCGTAAGAATGATCCGACGCGCTCTCTATGATACAGCTCACGACATTTCTCTCGACATCCTTGTCTACCACAGCTCAGACTTCGACTGCCGCAGCCGGACCGCGTCCTTTGAGAGGAAGATATCGAGAGACGGGATTCTACTGTGAATCATCACGTCTCCACTGTTTGAGAAAACAGAAATCTTCAAAAGATGCTTCTCATCACAGAGATGAGCAGAACCTTGCTGCAGTGTCATGTCCAAGTCAGAGAATTCGAGGTATAATTTCCCGGATTTGAGGTATAAAAAAAGACTCCTGAAATCCAGAAGTCCTTCTAGTGCCGTCTCCAGGAATTGAACCAGGGACACAAGGATTTTCAGTCCTTTGCTCTACCAACTGAGCTAAAACGGCATTGACTATGACAAGATAAGGTTTTTCAAAAGTAATGTCAACCACCGGAAAAACGATTTTACGGCAATTGCATAATGTTTCTTCCGACCTTGTTTGAAAAGCCCTTGACATGGTTAAAACAGCTAATTTCAAGCATTTGAAGCAGTTTCTCCGAGTCATTTTTCCCTGGTAAGGAAGATGGAATGCCCAGGGAATCAAATCCGCAGCCGGCGGCAAACGACGAACAGCCCTGTTGAAATTCAGGGCATTAAGACCAATAATGAAGAGGGCAGTTAAGCGACGAATCTCGGAACCGGTTCTTCCAGAAGTTGCTTGAATGCCATCGTGTTATGGTCGAGGAAGCGTTGTGGTTGGAAGTCCGCGTTTGCTTGACCTTTTCTTATCTCGAGAATCCTCTGCAGGTTGAAGGCTATCTTTCTCAGGGCAGCCATGTTCTCAATCGCATTGTAGTTTCTGCAGTTGCTGCGGTCTTCCATGAACTTTTCACCGTCGAGTATGTGATGAGAGACTTCACATTTCCAGTGATCTCTGATAAGAGTACAGGCCTCTTCGCAGGTACAGGGGAGATTTGTAATGTAGTACACCTCCTGCTGTGACTTCTTTCCTGTTTTCCTGTCTGTCGAGAGACGGGTAATCTTTATCACGCGCTTTACATTCTTCCAGTCGGAATCCGTGAACCAGCTGGGATCCTTGACCTCAGCCATTTCAATGGAACGAATATCGTAGCGGCCGTGATTGAGGTCGGAGAATGATTCCTTCTTTATTCCACTGTTCTCATCCTTCTCTCTATCCGCCACGGCGTCCTCAAGAATCGCCTTTATGTCTTCGATGAGGTTTTTCTGGTTTTCCTTCGCGGGAAGCATGAAGTAACCTCCTCTCTCCAGAATCATCTGAATGATGTTGGAATGAGTACCCATCGCGTCAGCGGTAACGGTATTGCCCTCAATATAGGTAAGGTCTATGACGCTCGGCAGAATTGAAATCCCAGCACACATATTCGTTGCTACTACACAGTCAACTGTGATGTTGCAACCTCGTGTGCTATGGAGACCTCACGGGATAAGTTTCATAGTCCTTCTCTGCTTCCGTACCAATTTTCGCCATAGGGTTACGACTGCTCATTCGGTTTTCGGTGTCTTCTGCAACCCTGACCACCTATAACGCCTTACTATTTGTATTGGACACCTTACGGCTTCCTGTTCGTTATGCCGCAGATTTCGCCATTGCTTCTTCTCTCCCAAACCTCACGGTTTGAAACTTGCAAGTCGCTTTACGGGTTCTGAGGACTTTAACCTCGAACTATGTCCTGCCCGTCATACAGAAAAACCTCCGGAAATCAACGATTCCCAGAGGTTTTGTCTCCTGTTAGTGTGTATTATTAATTATCTTGCAATTGCCCCAACTTTTCCGCCCCCTTACTGTAGCCTGTTGACATTCTGCTCCTGAATTCTTGTAATTAGAGCATATGATATAGAACGTAAGCTCTAAAACAAAAGGAGAAGTTGATGCCATGCCGCCGAAAGCAAAGTTTACAAAGCAACAAATCGTGGATGCTGCGTTGCAGATTTTTAGAGATGAGGGTATTGAGAAACTGACATCCAGAAATCTCGGAAAAAAGCTCGGCAGCTCTGCCTGTCCGATATTCACCGTTTTCTCAAGTATGGAGGACGTAGAGGCAGCTATGCTGGAAACAGCAAAAGCCATTTATAAAGGCTATGTTGAGAAAGGACTTGCGCAGAAACCGCCGTTCCGTGGCGTAGGTGAACAATATATTTGCTTTGCCTCCGATGAGCCAAGACTGTTTCAATTGTTGTTTATGAGCGAAACAAAGGAAACCACACCTCTGAATTGCATTTTGCCGATGCTGGACGAAAGCTATTATAAAATCCTGCATTCCCTCATGGTTTCCGCCTCGGTCGACCAGCAAACAGCAGAGAAATTGTATCGTCACCTATGGGTTTATACCCATGGCATTGCCTGTCTTTGTGCGACGAAAACCTGTCAATTTTCGGAGCAGGAAACACAACGAATGCTGACGGAAGTATTCCAGAGTTTGCTCAAAAATATGGGGACGAGCCATGAATAAGGAATGGTCAGACCTGAACAAATCCTTTCAGGTACAGCTAAGGAAAAAATCAACCTTTCCAGATGGAATCAAGGCTCTTATGACCTTGCGGCAGATTCTCATGGACGAGTTGTTTCATATGAAGCAGGAGTTGCACCGCGAGGATTTTAACGCCATGCCCTTTCCAAACGCAACCGGCTACCACAGCAAGACCATTGCCTATTCTATCTGGCACATTTTCAGAATTGAGGACATTGTTGTACACGGCCTGATTCAGAATGACGATGAGATATTCAAAACATATCAGGACAAAATCGGCACATCCATTATCACCACAGGGAACGAGCTGGCAGGGCGACAAATTGAGGAGTTTTCCAGAGAAATTGATTTGGATGCCCTGTACGCCTATGCCGCTGCCGTCAAAAGCAGCACAGGTGAAATGCTAAAACAGCTTTCCTACCAGGATTTGAGTAGAAGGTTTAATGAAGCGGACAAGGCGAGATTGCGGGAGTTGCAGGTGGTAGGCACGGACGAAAATGCCTGCTGGCTGATTGACTATTGGTGCGGGAAAGACATCGAAGGTCTGCTTCGGATGCCGTTTTCCCGGCACTGGATTATGCACACCGAAGCGAGTCTGAGAATCAAAAACAAAATCTATCCAAGATAGGAAAAAACAACCATGTATGAAAGAATGCTGAATAAAAGCGAAGTACCGACCATTGAGAACATGATCGCATATTGCGGAGGGACAGCAGCACTGTTCACGGAACTGAACGAATGGCTTTCCGCCGAATATGGCACCGCGCAGACAATTGTTTTTCCATACGGCAACAGCTATGGCTGGGGCATTTCTCACAAGAGAAAAGGAAAACTTGTCTGCAATGTATTTCCGGAAAGCGGTGCGTTTGCCGTAATGCTGAGAATGTCCGATTCGCAATTCGAATCGGTATATGACCAGCTTGGAGACGATGCAAAAAACTACATTGATAACAAATATCCCTGCAATGACGGCGGCTGGATTCATTATCGCGTGACAGACAAAGAACAGCTTGCGGATGCGCAGACCATGCTTGCCGTCAAATGCGGCAGCGTGAAGGAGAAGTAATAACATGGAAAAGACAGCGCACGAAATTCAGAAAGAACGGATCGCAGAGATCGAAGCCAAGGCAGAAAAACTTTTGGACAGCGTCAGCGTTGCCACGTTGACCTCTATCAATGAAAACGGTTATCCCCGCACCTGTCTGCTGACAAAACATCGGAATGATGGCTTTTCAGACATCTATTTTGTCACATCAAAACGTTCCAAGTTGAACGGTAAAGCGACACATTTTGAACATAATCCGAAAGCGAGTGTTTGTTATTTCTCCGGCGGGGACAGTGTGACGCTGATTGGCAACGTAGAGTTTGTGGAGGATCGCATAGCGCAGGAAAGCATTTGGAGTGATGCCGACCGTCGCTTTTTCAGCATGGGAATTGATGACCCAAAGTTCCGACTGCTTAAATTTCATACCATCGAAGCAACCTTTTGGATTGAGGGAAAATTCAGAACGTGTAAATATAAATAGAGAGTACAGTCCGGGGGAGAACAAGCTATGGGGAAACTGTTTGAAGCCTTTCCGCTGCTGGAAAGCGAAATGCTCGTCATCCGGAAAATGACCGAGGACGACGTTGACGCATTGAGTGAGATTACGAACAACGACCTTGTGTATAGGTATATCCCGCCGTTCTTATACAAGAAAAGCCGAGGCAATCTTCTGGCTACCATTCGGAATCTGGGTGGGAGAGATTTTGAGAAAAAGAAAGCAATCATTGCCGGCATCTATCTTCGGGCAGAACCGGACAAGCTGATCGGGCTTGCCGAGGTGTTCGACTATAAAAAGCGGATCAGTCAAGTGACGATCGGGTATCGCATCAATGAGGATTACTGGCACAGGGGTATTGCGACAGAGACAGTCCGCATCCTGATTGAATACCTTTGTGGAAGTATAGGTATTCAGACATTGAAAGCCTTTGTCATGCTGGAGAACGTGCATTCGAAAAAAGCTCTCCTGAAAAACGGTTTTGTGTGTGAATCAGATATGATTCAAGGTCAAAACTGGGGTGGACAAGAAAGTGTTGCGTTGAATGTATTTACTTATAACAAAGCAGATGATGATTCGTAATGTTGATGCGGGCAGGCACAGATTGTGCTTGCCCACCTTGTCTACCCAGAAGCACGGCGGACAGCGGAAGTCAATGGCGCGAAGCGTTCATCTTGTCCATTGAAGGCTGCTGCCCGATGTGCTACATTTGCTTGTCGGCTATCGAGAGGCTTATATTCCGTTACAGACTTCAAGTAAGCTTCTAAATCACCGTTCAGAACCAAATCTGCATAAGCGAGCGGGTCGTTGCAGATCAGATAATCCAGCTCTGACCGCCGGAAGCAGTTGTCGCCAATTCCGCTTTCGACGGTAGTGCAGTCAATCGAAATCTGGCTTCCATCGTCAAAAAGCCGTTTGAAATCCGGTTCAGTCGAATTCCACAGTACTCATCTTTATAAAGCCAGAATGTAAATTGTGCGATCAGAATCGCTTATAATAAAGGGAAAACCAGCGTAGATAGAAATTCCTGTTGTATCAGAAGATGATAAAATCCACCTGCTTTTTTACAAATGTAGGTGGATTTTATCTATGTTGTAATAACGCCGCACACCCGAATCTGTCAGCTAACAGTAGTAAGTTGAATTAGTTCCTTATCACTGTTAAGCCAACGATTTCCAGAGGTTTTGTTTCCTGTTAGTGTGTATTAGTAATTAACTTGCAACTGCCCCAAAACGATTTTCAGTTTCGTCTTCTGTCATCATACGGAGGATACTCGTCATCGTAGTAGCGGCGGTCCCTGTCCCGGTAGTAATCCCTGTCTCTGTCGCGGTCACGGTCTCTGTCGTAATCCCTGTCACGGTCGTAGTCACGCCTCGAGTAGTAGTCGTCGCGGTCGTCTCTGTAGCGTGAGGGGTAATCGCGGTCGTCACGGTAGTAGTCACGTCTGTCCCTGTCGTCGCGGTAGCGTCTGTCGTCACGGTAGTATCTGTCGCGGTCGGATGAGCGGGAATAATCCCTGTCGTCGTAATAGTCGTCACGGCGTCTGGGTGAAGAATCACGGGAATCGGACTTCACACCGCCTTCGAGGAAATCATACCACTTGTCATCGGCAGGAGCCGCAGGGCGTTCCGTGCTCCGCATGGCCGCAGCTTCCGCCGCGGAACGCGTGGAGGAGAGCGTTTCATTCTCCTCCTTCACGGGAGCCTGTCTCTCCGTTCTGTCGAAACGGGAGTAATCTGGAGGATTGGTATAGCCGGTACGGACTGAGGAAGTACCGGGGGAAGGAGGAATGACCATCGTCTCATCGGCATCCGCACCGTCGTCATCCACTCTTCTCTTCCTGTAGCTGCTCTTTCCCGCAAGTCCCGAGAAGACGAAGAGGAAGGAGAGCGTGTACCAGAATGAGAAAGAATAGAGGAAACACCTCAGGGTCATGTTCACCTTATCATTCACGGTTCCAGTAATGTATGCCTCTCCCAGTCCCGGATAGAGACCGAAGGAAGCGAAGACGAGAAGTACGAGAAAGAGAGCGAAATACCAGGGAGTGGATTCCGTTCTTCTTGTCACGATGAATAAAAAGAGCGTGAGCAGAGTCACGAGTACGGGATAGAATACATAGAAGAAGGAACTGTCGGAAGCCTCCCTGTATGTGATGAATGTCAGAATTCCGGAGAGTATGAATGCGATAAGCGTCCACCCGAGCCAGGCCTTTCTTCGTCTTTTATTGAAGAATGCGAATGCGATGAGAGACATGAGCGACGGCGTAACGGCGACAGAGAACGGAATACCGAGAGGATAGCCCTCAGCTCCCCCCGCCTTCTTCACAGCCCACGACACGACTATGTAGAGGCAGTAGGCAACACCGGAAGCAAGAAGCGTCCAGCTTCTTTCCCCGTCCTTGATTGAAAGTGCCGTACTGAAGAGAGGAAGCACTGCAACTATATAGCTGAAAACGAGTGCAACCGTGAATCCTCCGCCGAGGACAATGGTGAGAACAAAGGGAATGAGGGGAAGAAGAAGGGAAAGGAGAAGAAACGGCCATGTCCGCATCTCCGGTTCGAAATCCTCATAGTCCTGTACGTATCTCTCTCTTGTCATCTCTGTTCTCTTGGAAGAATGATAACAGAAAAACATTATTCGTACACCACTCTTTATAAGTTATGTTTTTTTGCCTAAACTCTTCTCATGGCCTTTCTTTCCGTCAGCAATCTCAGAAAATCCATAGACGGCACCCTTCTTCTGGACGACATCTCCTTCAGCGTGGAGGAGGGAACGATTACGCTCATAGCGGGCCCGAACGGAAGCGGCAAGTCACTTCTTCTGAAGTGTCTCAAGGGTCTTGAGAAGACAGACTCGGGCACAATCGAGGTTGACGGAAGGGATGCGGGAAAGACGAAGGAGAGAATGAAGCTCTTCGGCCTCGTCTTCCAGGACACCTCCCTCCAGATTGTGGGAAGTACCGTCGAGAAGGATATCGCATTCGGCCTCGAGAACCAGAAGAGGAGTCCGGAGGAAATAAAGGCGAAAGTCGACGAGATGCTCTCCCTCTTCCACCTCGATAAAGAAAGAAAGAAGAATCCGAAGATTCTCTCGGGAGGCGAAAGACGGCGCCTTGCGATAGCCGGAGTACTCGCGATGGAAAGCAGGATACTCCTTCTCGACGAGCCTCTTGCGAACCTCGACTACCCGTCGGTGAGGGATGTGCTGAAGACGCTCGTCGAACTGAAGAAGAAGGGAATCACAGTTCTCATCGTATCCCACGAGGCGGAGAAGTTCCTCGCTCTCACAGACAATACGATAATAATCCGCAGCGGCAGAATCGCAGGGATGGGAAAGAGCCGCGACATGCTCTCTTCCCTCCGCGAGAACGACATCTACCTTCCCCCGCTTGAATTCGAGGACCTGAAATGGATAGAGACGTGAATCCGCTCGTACTCCTCATCGGGGTACTTCTCTACTCGATAGCCTCCTCATTTCTCTACGGCGTCGAGACCGTCGTACTTCTTGCCCTGACACTTTTCGTACCATTCTTTTTCAGAACGAATACATTCAGACTCCTCTGGAGAATGAAGGTGATGCTCTTCACGGCCCTTCTCATTCTCGCATTCGGAATCATCGAGAAGAGGGACGCGCTCAGTGTGGCAGAAGACATCTGCAGGTTTCTCTCCCTCATAACCGTGGCATCTCTCTTCGTACTTAAGGCGGACCTGCTCACACTCTCATCAACACTCGGGAATATTCTTTCAAAGGTTTTCGGAAAAGGAGGCTGGGAGGCTTCCTCGTACCTCACCCTCACCCTCTCGGTCTTTCCCCTCGTATTCGAAAGCGGCACGGAGATGCTGACGGCACGTAAGGCACGCAGTGGAAGCTTCTTCACACATCCCGTGAGAAATCTCACGGAATATACCGTATCACTGATGACACTGTTATTTGACAAGGTTCTTGTCTTCCAGGATGCACTCTACTCCAGGTCCTTCACGACGACGGGAGAAAAGACAGTCTATCCTCTCACAAGGCGTGACATCTCACTTCTCATGTTCTTCGTTCTCGTGTTCACGGGGGTAATCGTATGGAAAAAGATACTCTGAGACGCGAAACGCTGAAAAAACTCAAAGCCCTTCCCGATAAGAAGGAAGCTTCCTCGGTAATCGTCAGCAGGATTCTCGATAACGAAAAATACCGCTCTGCAGATACCGTTCTCGCATTCTTTCCCCTTCTCTCGTCGGAGCCGGACATATCTCCACTCCTCAATGACGAAAGAGTCCTTCTGCCCTTCATCGAGAACGGGGAAATGAAGTTCGGAAGGGGAAAGCCGGAGAAAAGCCCGCTCGGCGTCACACTTCTCACCGACGCAGTCGAAGCGGACTACGAGAGCGCCGTAATCCTCGTTCCCCTCGTCGCATTCGACTCCACCCGTCTCCGGCTCGGCCGCGGCGGAGGGTATTACGACAGATACATCAAAGAACACAGGGGCAAGCTCCACTCAATCGGAGTCGCTTTCTCCGCTTCGTACGTGAAAAACATCCCGCGGGATTCCTGGGATGAAGAACTGGATGAAATCATAACTGAAAAATCCCCGGAGTAAGCGCTCCGGGGAAGAGGTGTTATGTTAAGATTCCTTCG
>CAVFVX010000032.1:0-20928 GCA_963626075.1 Acutalibacteraceae bacterium | reverse complement strand
AAGAGATACCGTGATGCCGTAAGCGCGGCAAGGAGCCACAGGCTTAAGGAGGCCTTCGAGCTCTACGTCTCTCTCTTCTTCCCGTCCTGTCATAAAAGTAAGGAGTTCACTGCATTCTACCGCTACCAGATGGCAACCTACCTCACCGAGAAGAAGAATTATCTTCTCTCTCTCTGCGAGGGCGACATGATTTCATCCCTTATCGGGATGGTCTACGACGAGACAGTCGAACAGATTGAAAACTCCGACATTCCCGTATCCGACAGCGGAAGGATAAACATCCTTGAATCAGTCGAAATAGTATTCCCGGTAATGGAGAAGCCTGAAGCTGTTTCAAAGTGACACAAAAGGGGGAGGTTCTCCCCGAAGTGTGTCAAAACGGAACAGAATGAGGGCTTTCGACCTTGTCTGTGTTGAAATGACACAGATTTCTTTCAGTTTTCACAATCAATTCTTTCGGTTATCTTTTTCTGCTTAAAGTAAATAGCAGAAAATGGCACGCTAATTGCATAATCTTAGACAAGGAGCAGCGTCATGGCTAAGAAAAACACTTCACTCTATTCATCTCAGGACAACGAGGTTCTCTCCCTCTATCTCAGGCAGATTGACCGCATTCCTCTTCTGGACAAGGACGAGGAGTACGAGCTTGCAGTAAAGGCTAAGAACGGAGACAGGAAGGCACGTGACAGAATCGCAGAGGCAAACCTCAGGTTCGTCGTCACAATCGCAAAGAAGTACCGCGGCCAGGGACTCCCGCTCGAGGACCTCATAAATGAAGGAAACATCGGACTTTTGACGGCAATCGACAGATTCGAACCGGAGAAGGGCTACCACTTCATCTCCTATGCAGTGTGGTGGATCAGACAGTCCATCCTCAAGGCACTCTCCGATCAGTCACGTCCCGTGAGGCTTCCGCTTAACAGAACAAACGACTTCAATACGATTATGAAGGCCAAGAACACTCTCATGACGGAGAAGGGCATCGTCAACCCGACTGTCGAGGAAATCGCAGAGGAAAGCGGGCTCGACAGAGATACGGTCAGAACGCTTCTCGACATAACACGCGAGATGATAAGCCTCGATGCTCCGATAAAGGGCGACGCGGGAAGCGATGACGAGAACTCATCCTACGAAACGTTCGTCGGCGACAGCAGCGAATCTCCGGAGAACCAGATGATCGACCATATGTGCTCGAAGGATGTCGAGACTCTTCTCTCGACTCTCTCCGAGAAGGAAAGGGACATCATCATGAAGAGATACGGTTTCGGTGACGAGGAACCGATGAGCCTGAGCGCAATCGGTGAGGAGTATTCCCTTACGAAGGAGAGAATCAGACAGATCGAGAAGTCTGCTCTCGACAAGCTCAGAAAGAACGGAGAGAGCATGGGCCTTGAATACTACAACGCCGTGTGATTTTCAGAAAGAGTAATAAAACGGACGGGATTTTACCTTACTGTAAGCCCGTCCTGTTTTTTTTGAGATTTATCTCAATATTCAGAAAGAGAAAGAATTCTGTGGATTCTGTTTTTTTATCATTCCTTTTTCCTTATATGTGATTAAATTAGTCCTGTGCCTGTTCAGATTTTCATTGACCAGTGAGTGTTTCTCTTGTAACATATACAGGCTTTAACACTAATATTTTGACAGGGAAAATTCACATGGAAGAGAAAAAGTATGTATATTTCTTCGGCGAAGGAAAGGCCGAGGGAACAGGAGACATGAAAAATCTTCTCGGTGGTAAGGGTGCCAATCTTGCAGAGATGACAAGCATCGGCCTTCCCGTACCTCCCGGATTCACAATCACGACAGAAGCCTGTGACTTCTTCGACAAGCACAACGGATCATACCCCAACGGAATGAAGGACGAGGTACTGAAGAACCTCGAAAGACTCGAGAAGCTCATGGGAGCTAAGCTCGGCGACAGGAAGAATCCTCTTCTCGTCTCCGTACGTTCCGGCGCAGCACAGTCCATGCCGGGCATGATGGACACCGTCCTCAATCTCGGTCTCAATCCCGACTCCCTCCAGGCTCTCATAGAGAAGACGAACAACGAGCGCTTCGCATGGGACAGCTACCGCCGCTTCATCCAGATGTTCGGCGACGTCGTAATGGGAGTACCACACGCAAAGTTCGAGGCCGCTCTCCAGTCTGTCAAGGATGAGAACAACAAGGTCTTCGACACCGAGCTCGACACCGAGAACCTCAAGGAAGTCATCAAGCGCTACAAGATTATCTACCGCAAGCACACGGGAGAGGAGTTCCCCGAGGATCCCCAGTACCAGCTCTTCAAGGCAATCGACGCAGTATTCGGAAGCTGGAACAACGAGAGAGCAATCAAGTACAGAATGATGAACGACATCCGCGGTCTTCTCGGAACTGCCGTCAACGTACAGGCCATGGTCTTCGGCAACATGGGCGAGACAAGCGGCACTGGTGTTGCATTCACACGTGACCCGTCCACTGGAGAGAACAAGTTCTTCGGCGAGTACCTCATGAATGCACAGGGTGAGGATGTCGTTGCGGGTATCAGAACACCGCAGCCCATCACCACACTCGAGCAGGTCAACCCCGATGCATATGCTGAGCTCTGCGCAATCAGAGACACTCTCGAGAAGCACTACCACGATATGCAGGACCTCGAGTTCACAATCCAGGAAGGTAAGCTCTACATGCTTCAGACGAGAAACGGCAAGAGAAGTATCTTCAGCTGGATCCGCAGCCAGGTCGAGATGGTCGAAGCAGGTCTCATCGACAAGAAGACTGCAGTCTCGCGTGTTCCGGCAGGCGAATTCAACAAGCTCTTCGCTCCTATTCTTGACAGCAAGATCATCAGGGATGAGGGAATCGTACCCGACGCAAAGGGACTCAACGCTTCTCCCGGCGGAGCATGCGGACAGATCTACTTCAACGCATATGATGCCGAGAAGGCTGCAAAGGAAGGAAAGGATGTCCTTCTTGTCAGAGTCGAGACAAGCCCTGAGGATATCGGGGGAATGGCTGTCAGCAAGGGAATCGTGACATGCCGCGGCGGTATGACAAGCCACGCTGCCGTTGTCGCAAGAGGCATGGGATGCCCGTGTGTATCCGGCTGCAGCGCAATCGAAGTCAACGAACCCAAGCACTTGCTCAAGATCAACGGCAAGGAGCTGAGGGAAGGCGACTACATGTCCATCGACGGCTTCACCGGTAACGTCTACGCACAGAAGATCGATGTAAAGCCGAGTGAAATCATGCAGGTTCTCGAGGGCACGATGATGGAAAGTGAATCCATCCTCTACCAGGACTACAAGAAGTTCATGGAATACGTGAACGAGATAAAGACGATGTCCGTCAGAACCAACGCAGACACTCCCAAGGATGCCCATCAGGCAATTCTCCTCGGAGCAGAAGGCGTAGGCCTCTGCCGCACGGAGCACATGTTCTTCGGCGGCGACAGAATCTTCAGCATGCGTAAGATGATTCTTGCCGACAACACAAGAGCAAGAGAGAGCGCTCTCAACGAGCTTCTCCCGATGCAGAGAGAGGACTTCGAGGGAATCTTCGAGGCAATGAACGGACTTCCGGTAGTCATCAGACTTCTCGACCCGCCTCTCCACGAGTTCCTCCCGAACGACCATACATCACGTCACGAGATGGCACTCAGGATGGGAATCAGCCCCGAGGAGATTGCAAGAAAGTGCAACGAACTCCATGAGTTCAACCCGATGCTCGGCTTCAGAGGCTGCAGACTTGCGGTAATCTATCCCGAAATCCTGAGAATGCAGGTGAGGGCAATCATGGAAGCTGCAATCAACACGAAGAGAAAGGGCTTCAGGGTACACCCGGAAATCATGATTCCGCTTGTCGGTATCTGGAAGGAGTTCAACTACTGCAGAAAGAACGCCGTCGATGAAATCGAGAAGGTGTTCAGCGAGCAGAATCTCGTGATACCTTACCAAATCGGTACGATGATTGAGGTCCCGAGAGCAGCGCTCACGGCAGACGAGATTGCAGGCAGCGCGGAGTTCTTCTCATTCGGTACGAACGACCTGACACAGATGACATGCGGCTTCTCGCGTGACGACTCTGCAAGGTTCCTCACTCACTACGTCAACGACCAGGACAAGCAGTTCTACGACTACGATCCGTTCGCGACAATCGACTTCGACGGCGTGGGCAAGCTCGTGAAGATGGCTGTAAAGCTCGGACGCAGCGTCAGACCCGATATGAAGATGGGAATCTGCGGCGAGCACGGAGGAGATCCGAAGACCATCGCATTCTGCCAGAGTGCGGGACTGGACTACGTATCGTGTTCACCCTTCAGAGTACCTATTGCAAGGCTTGCGGCCGCACAGGCTGCAATCGAAGCGGAAAAGAAGAACTGATTTTCTCTCTTCCGTACATTCCTCTCTCTTCCTTCGAAGGGGGAGGATTTTCTATACTCTCTATATGAAGAAACTTCTTGTCTTTCTATTCATATTCATCATCGTTCTCTCTTCAGTCTCCGCGCTCTCGTCTCCCTTCACGGTAGGACTCGGAACCAGTCTGAGACCGGGGTCGGGAACGGGGGAGACATTCCTTACCGGCTCTCTCGATATCGGTACCGTTCTTGGGGGCAGAACTTCTCCCGTGTCCTTCACACTTGATCTGAAATCGGAGCTGGGGTTCAACCCGTCTGAAAGCACCGTCCTCTTCGACTTTACGCTCCTCAGTGGAGCGACTGTCGACTTCGAGAGCGATTTCTTCATTGATCTTCTCGCGTCCTTTTCGACGTCGGTTACCATTGACGAGGGAAAAGACGGCGACAGAGTCGATTACGCTCCGGGCGTTGCGCTCGACATCGGAACGAATCTCGATGACTCGGGGTTCCTTACAGTTTATGTCGGAATGGGAGCGGAGTACAGGATAGTGAAGAAGAAACCTCTCTTCTCGGTCTCATGCGGCATGAAGATGGGACTGTAGTCTTTATTCATTCTTTGCCGTATCTGTGCTATTTTTAGTCCATGGAAAGAAAGAGAATAGTAACGGACGGAGTGAAGTCATTCATAGTCGGTGCCACGATGACGGTGCCGGGAGTATCTGGCGGGTCGATGGCGATGGTGCTGGGGCTCTACGACAGGCTTATATCTGCTGTCCCCGAGCTTCTCGGAAGGAATTTCCTCAAATCGTTTCTCTTCCTGCTCCTCTGCGGAGGCTGCGGTCTTGTGGGAGCGGTTGCTGCGTCTCCTCTTCTTTCGTGGCTTCTCAAGAACTACTATTCACTTGTCATGTTTTTCTTCATCGGTGTCGTTACGGGGTCTCTTCCGATGATAGTCAGGAAGTGCAGGCTTACGAAGCACACATGGCCCTGCATCTTCTTTGCTTTAATCGGTATTGCAGCCGTCTTTGGTCTCAGTTACTTCCCGATGACGATAAATACGGGAGGCGAGGGCGCAGTGATTCAGGTCCTTGCCGGAGTCGTTGTCTCCGTCGGCTTCGTACTTCCGGGAATATCGACAACGTATCTTCTTGTCGTCCTGGGACTCTACGACAGGATTCTCTCGTGTCTTTCGTCCCTCGATTTTCTGCCTCTCATTCCTCTTGCTCTCGGTGTCATACTCGGTATCTTCCTTCTTACGGGAATCCTCAAGAAGTGCATGGAGAGTTTCCCCTCTGTCACCTTCCCGGTAATCCTAGGCTTTGTGCTCGGGTCGCTTCCTCAGGTTTTCCCTCCCATTACTGCCGGATGGAGTCTTCTCTTCGGAATCATTTTCTGTGCTCTGGGCTTCTGTCTGACGTTCTTCGTCCTGAAGGAGGATTGAAAATGCCCCGGATATCGGGGCAAACAAGCCAGAAATGGGAGTCGAACCCATGACCTGCACTTTACGAGGGTGCCGCTCTGCCAACTGAGCTATTCTGGCGAACATGAAGAATATAACGCATTCTTTGACAAATGGGTAGCCCAAAAATTAATCATTGACAACTTTTTCTTTCCGTTTGATAACAGATAAGGGTGGTGGAATTTGAAAGGACGCAGGTTAATCATATCTGATATACACGGCAGAAGCCGTGCACTCAAAGAGGTTCTCGAAAGATGCGGCTTCAGAGACGGTACCGACATTCTCTATTCCGTCGGTGATTTCTGCGACCGCGGGAGCGGTAACCTTGCAGTTCTTGAATGCCTCATGTCCCTTTCGTCATTCCGTCCCGTACTCGGTAACCACGATGCCTGGCTCCAGGATTATCTTAAGAAAGGTACGGAAGACGAGAACTGGCTCTATAACAACGGAGGGATAAAGACCCTGGATGAACTCAGGGATCTTCCTACGGAACGGAAGAAGGAAATATCTTCCTGGCTTGACAGGATTCCGTACGTAATCAGCGGTAACACGTTCCTCATTGTTCACGGAGGCCCCGTGCTTTTCGGAAAGGTCTCGAGTCTCAGAAGAAAGGCACATCCCAGGTTCTGGAAGGAAACTCCGGATTTCCGCCTTGTGCCGTCCGAACTCTGGGACAGGAATTACCTCTCGTCCGCCATGCTATGGGAGAAGGCGAGAAAGGAAGGAAGAGAGTGGGAAGACTACCGCCGGGAAGTCGAAGAGAAGGTGAGAGCCCGGGGAAGCCGTTACGACTACATGAGCCGCGATCCCCTGGACACAAGGCGTACTCTCTTCGTAGGCCATTCGATAGTCGGCGACAAACCATTCTCAAGCGAAAAGTATCATATATGCGCAATAGACACGGGAGCCGCCTCTCCGGAGGGGTACCTGACCGTGATGGACATAGACACCCGTCAGTACTGGCAGAGTGACAGAATAAACACGATCGAGGAGATATAATCATGCCTTTGAATATAATCAGAGCAGACATAACGACAATAGACTGCGATGCGATAGTATGCCCGACGAACCGCCGCCTACTTCCGGGGAACGGACTCGACAGAACGGTACATATGAAGGCGGGGAGGGAATTCTCCCGCGCATGCCTGAGGCTTGACGAATGCCCCGAGGGAGAGGCTGTCTATACGGACGGCTACAACCTCAAGGCAAAGTACGTCATACAGACTGTCGGTCCCCACTGGAGAGGAGGAAATAACGGAGAGGAGGAGATACTCCGGCGCTCCTACGAGTCCTGTCTGAAGATAGTCGACAAGCTCGATATTCAGTCCGTCGCATTCCCTCTCGTAGCCGCGGGCTACTACGACGTACCGAAGGAGATTGCACTACGCGTAGCTTCGTCTGTGCTGAGGAACTACCTCGAAAAGAGAGAGGAGGATATTCTCATCTACCTTGTCGTCTTCGACAGAAAGGCCTTCCAGATATCTACCGAGCTTTTCGACGACGTGAAGCAGTACATAGACGACAACTATTTCGACGAGGAGAAGTACCGCGTCAGAAGCATGAAGTACTCTCAGCTCGGGGAGAGTGCCCTCTTCGAAGGTCACATCCCCGGAGTGCAGAGGTCGGACTACTCTGCGAATATAGTTGCCTCAATTCCTCTCGACGAAGCTATCAAGGCCGTTGACGAAGGCTTTTCAGATATGCTCAGACGGAAGATCCATGAGAAGGGAATGACCGAGGTCGAATGCTACAGAAAAGCGAACGTCGACCGCAGGCTCTTCTCGAAGATCATGTCGAACGCCGACTATTCCCCGAGCAAGGGTACTGCTCTTGCATTTGCAGTGGCACTTGAACTGCCGCTGCCGGAGCTCGTGGAGATGGTCAGCAAGGCGGGTTACTCCTTCACGAGCTCCAACAAGAGAGACATAGTCGTGAAGTACTTCGTGGACAGAGGGGATTACGACATCTTCAGAATCAACGAGACGCTCTTCGCCTTCGATCTCGTACCCATCGGCTACAAGAAGTGATTGTCGCTTCAAAAGCGACCACCCTACCTCTTATAAATAATAGACTTTCTCTGTAATTGAACGGAGGAGGCTTTACATGAACAGCAGTCTTACGGAAATCGTATTCATTCTCGACAGAAGCGGCTCGATGTCGGGCCTGGAGAAGGACACCATCGGGGGCTTCAACTCGATGATGGAGAGGCAGAAGAACGAGGAGGGCGAGGCACTTGTCTCGACAGTTCTCTTCGATAACTGTTCCACTGTCCTTCATGACAGAGTTAAACTCGAGGATGTGAAGCCGCTCACACCTCAAGACTACTATGTCGGAGGATGCACTGCGCTTCTCGACGCTGTGGGCGGAGCTGTCCATCATATCAGTAATGTGCACAGGTACATCCGGGAGGAGGACAGACCCGCGAAAACCGTCTTCGTCATCACGACCGACGGCATGGAGAACGCAAGCCGGAAGTATTCGAGAGCGAAGGTCAGAGAGATGATTGAGGAGAAGAAGAAGGAAGGATGGGTTTTCATCTTCCTCGGAGCCAACATCGACGCTGTTGAGGAAGCTCAGGGAATCGGAATCGGGCGCGAGAATGCTGTGGACTATATGGCGGACGCAGAGGGAACGAAAATCTGCTACAGGTCGATCGGGAGAGTTGTCTCTTCGGTGAGACGGAGAGAGGCACTTTCCCGGGACTGGGGAGACGAAAGCCGGACGTACAGCGAAAAGAGAAAGAGAAGTTAGATTTTATCAGGGGGAATCGGGTCGGAGAGAAAGTTCTCTCCGGCTCTTTCATTTAAGAATCATTTTGATTATTCTTGTTGTATCGCTTTTCCTTTTGGATTTTCCGGCTTAACTTATTATGTATAATCCGGACGGGGAGTAAGAAGAATGGAAGAAATCAAGCTTAATCCGCAGCAGCTGACTGCACTCTGCATGGAGAGTGAGGAAATCAGAAATCTGATGGATCTCTCGAAGAAGAGTCCGCTTGTCGGCATGCCCTGGAATCAGAAGGTATATGATTATCTCTTCGAGAGCGGACTCTCGGCGAGGGAAGTGAACGAGATCATGTGTCTCGGCGGATACTATATCGTCGGACCCGATGCCCTCGATGAGGAGGAAGTATGATTGTACTCGGCATTGAGACAAGCTGCGACGAATGCTCGGCGGCGGTACTCAGGGACGGCAGGGAAATACTGAGCAACGTTATTGCGACACAGATTGAACTTCATAAGCCCTACCAGGGAGTAGTTCCCGAGCTTGCTTCCCGTCTCCATACGGAGTGGATAGAGCAGGTGGTTTCCGCAGCAATCATGCAGGCGGGAATAAAGAAGACAGATATCGACGCAGTCGCCGTGACGAACAGACCCGGCTTACTCGGTTCCCTTCTTGTCGGCGTCAACTTTGCAAAGGGCTTTGCCGAGGGGCTTGGAATACCGTATATAGGAATAGACCATATAAGGGCGCATCTCTACGCTTCCCAGATCGAGAATCCTCTTGAGTACCCGTACCTTGGAGTACTTGTCTCCGGCGGACATACTGTAATCTGCCGCGTCAATTCATACGACGACGTGGAGGTTCTCGGAACGACTATAGACGACGCGATAGGCGAGGCCTTCGACAAGGTCGCAGCCTACTACGAGATGGGCTTCCCCGGAGGAGTCGTAATCGACAGACTGAGTAAGACCGGTGACAGCAACGCCTTCCTTTTCCCCGGTCCCACACTCGACAGGGAGAAGCACCGCTACGACATGTCGTATTCGGGCCTCAAGACTGCCGTCATCAACCAGAAGGATCAGTTCCGTAACGGCGACGCAGCAGACACAATCGAGAACATCGCGGCATCCTTCCAGCGCCAGGCTGTGGGAATACTCATGAAGAGAGTGAAGCTTGCCCTGAAGGACACGGGACTCACGAGAGTGAGCGCGGGTGGCGGTGTTGCGGCGAATTCGCTTCTGAGGAAAGAGCTCAAGGACCTCGAGAAGGGCGGCTATACTGTAACATTCCCGTCTCTCAAGCTCTGCACCGACAACGGCGCGATGATAGCGGGCCTTGCGTACAGGTACCTCTCGGACGGTCTCAGGGATACAGATACCCTCACTGCCTCCGCACGTGTCAGAGCCTTCAAAAACAATTGAGAAATTTCGTAAAAGGTATTGAAACTTATCCTGTTTTTCTTTATTGTTCTCTTGTCGTTAATTGGGATGTAGTGTAATGGTAACACTGCAGATTCTGGTTCTGCCTTTAGGGGTTCGAATCCCTTCATCCCAGCTTAATGGTCCCTTCGTCTAACGGTTAGGACGGGAGATTCTCAGTCTCTAAATAGCAGTTCGATTCTGCTAGGGACTAAATTCATGGCAACGGATGACGTTGCCTTTTTTTTTGTCGGAGGTCAACAGACATGATTACAGCTTCCAATGTTTCGCTTTCATACGGAACACAGGTCCTCTTCAAGGAGGTCAACCTCAAGTTCACTCCCGGAAACTGCTACGGAATAATCGGTGCTAACGGTGCGGGAAAGTCCACATTCCTGAAGATTCTCTCGGGTGAGATCGAGCCCGATTCGGGAGAAATCATCGTCACCCCCGGCGAGAGACTTGCAACTCTCAAGCAGGATCACTTCCAGTACAACGACTACAGAGTCATCGACACCGTCATCATGGGCTATAAGCATCTCTACGACGTAATGCAGGAGAGGGATGCGATATACTCCAAGGAGGAGTTCACCGAGGAGGACGGCCTCAGGGCAGCAGAGCTCGAGGGCGAATTCAGCGAACTCGGGGGATGGGAGGCTGAAGCGAATGCCTCTCAGATGCTCGACGGACTCGGAATCCCTGTACCGCTCCACGAAAAGAAGATGAGCGAAATCGAGGACAACCTCAAGGTCAGGGTCCTCCTTGCGCAGTCGCTCTTCGGAAACCCCGATATCCTTCTTCTCGACGAGCCTACGAACCATCTCGACCTCGAATCCATTCACTGGCTTGAGGATTACCTCGAGGACTTCAACAACACCGTCATCGTCGTATCCCACGACAGACACTTTTTAAATACCGTCTGTACACATATATGCGACATCGACTACGGCCGTATCCAGCTCTACGTCGGCAACTACGACTTCTGGTACATGTCGTCCCAGCTTGCGGCAAAGCAGATGAAGGACGAGAAGAAGAGAAGGGAGGAAAAGATTGCAGAGCTCAAGGAGTTCATCCAGCGCTTCTCCTCAAACGTTGCGAAGGCAAAGCAGGCGACGAGCCGAAAGAAGCTCATCGACAAGCTCACCATCGACGACATCAAGCCCTCTTCCAGAAGATTCCCCTATGTTGCCTTCAAGCCCAACAGGGAAATCGGAAAGAACGTACTCGAGATAAAGAATCTGTCGAAGACCATCGACGGCGAGAAGGTTCTCGATAACCTTTCCCTTGTCATCAATCCCGGAGAGAAGGTTGCCTTCGTTGGTCCGAACCACTACGCAAAGACCGTTCTCTTCCAGATAATCAGCGGCGAGATGGAGCCCGATGAGGGTTCCTACACCTGGGGTGTCACGACTTCTCTCTCGTACTTCCCGAAGGACAACTCGAAGATGTTCGGAAGCGGAATCACGATGACGGAATACCTCCAGCAGTTCAGCAAGGAGGATGACGACAACTTCGTGAGGTCGTTCCTCGGCCGTATGCTCTTCACGGGAGACGAGGCTCTCAAGGACTGCGGAGTCCTCTCGGGTGGAGAAAGAGTCAGAGTCGTGCTTGCAAAGATGATGCTCGAAGGCGCGAACTGCATGATTTTCGATGAGCCGACATCCCACCTCGATCTCGAGTCGATTCAGGCACTCAACAACGGCCTCATCGATTTCAAGGGCGTATTGCTCTTCAATTCCCATGACCACCAGTTCATCGACAGTTTGGCCAACAGAATAATAGAGTTCACTCCGAAGGGAATAATCGACAAGGTCGAACGCTTCGACGACTATCTCGTGGACGAGGACGTCAAGGCAAAGAGAGAGAAGGCCTACGAAGGAAGAAAGGAGGTCGTCGTAATCTGATGATTGTCGCAGTAGATATAGGTAACACCAACATAGTAGTGGCCGCACTCGACAGCCGTGGTGTCTGGACGAAACCCTTCCGGGTCTTCACGGACACCAAGAAGACGGGAGACGAATACTACGTGATCTTCCTCTCACTCTTCCATGAGCTGGGAATAGAGAAGAAGGACGTGGAGAAGGTCATTATCTCATCCGTCGTCCCGTTCCTCACGCGTTCAATCGAGAAGATCATGCACCGCCTGTTCGACCTCAGTCCGATTATGGTCACACACGAGATAAAGACCGGACTTGTCTATGACTCAATTCCCCAGGAACTGGGATCCGACCTTCTCTCGAACCTCTCATATGCTCATTATCATAAGAAGGAGAGCAGCGTGATGGTCATCGACTTCGGAACCGCCCTGACGTTCTCGTCGGTCAACTGCCGCGGCGAAGTGCTCGGAGTCGCAATCGCACCGGGTCTTGTTACCGCAGTCAATGCACTCTTCGGCAACACCGCACAGCTGCCGCAGGTAGAACTCAAGCTTCCCAAGACCGTACTCGGACGCGACAGCATGACGAGTATAAGGGCGGGAATCATGGAAGGCTATGCCGGAATGGTCGAGAAGATGATAGACAAGACCGAGAAGGAAATCGGAGAGAAGCTCTATGTCATGGCTACGGGCGGTCTCAGTGCCACGATATCGAAAATAATCCCCCGCATCGACGAACTTGACAGTCTCGTCACTCTCAGGGGACTCGGGCTTATAGCATCACTCAATTAATCTTCGATTATCGAGCCGTCTGAAAAGACGGTTCTTTCGTCTCCCTCACCGTCGAGGCAGGTAACTGTGAGGCTGTCGCTTCCGATGGGAAGGGTAAGGGTGAGAAGAGAGTCAACGGTTTTATCACTGGTATTCCCGTCTACGGCTTCGCCCCTCGGGCCTCCGAGTGTAACGGATACCGTACGCATCCTGTCGAATTCGCTTATGAGCGTAAGCTCCTCGTCAGAGAGGGGATGTGTGTCTTCCGTAAGGGTGAGCATGCTTGCTCTTGCGGCATCGCTTTCACGCGATGAGTAGAACGAGAAGAGGCTTTCGGCCTCCCTTGTTCCTCTCACTTCGTCGACTCTGCCCTGTGTGAAATGAAGCGAGAGATTCCTTATTACTCTTCCCCAGAGAACAATCGGACGCGTTATGTTGAGCCAGCCCTCCATACTTGACGGGTCTAGAAGACGGAGTATGTCGTTGTCGAGAACGGAAGGGGAGAAGTATCTTCCGTCTGTCGTTCTCGAGTACGAGGGAACGAAAACAGAACCGGGAAGGAACGAGAACTCGAGGTCCGTTCCTTCGTCGGAGGAGATGTATCCCTTCGTGAGATTCATGCTGTTGAGAGCCTTCGCCTTATATATAAGGTTCTCGTGTCTCATCACGGCGTTTTCGATGAATTCGTCTTCCCCGAGGGAGAGAATGTCCTCGAGCAGTCTTTTCGAGTCTCTCTCCGTTTCGGCTTCCTCGAGCATTCTGTCCCAGAGGGGGGAGGGAAGGATGCACTTTACTGCAGGAAAGGATGGAAGGGGATTGTCAATCGGGTCGGAGAGAAGCGAGAAGCGCTGGTAGTCCTTTGCTTCGTAATTCTCTTCCGTATCGACGTCTCCGCTTTTTCTGTAATAGGAAAGGTACAGGAAGAGCGTCGGCTGCTTCGAGAGCGGAAAATCCGAGAGAATGTCGAACTCCTCGGTGACCCTGCCGTTCTTCAGAAGCTGTATGTAGCTGCCGTTTCCCGTAATCTTCTTCGCTTCCTTTGCGACGATGCGTGCAAACGCATAGTCCTCCTCCTCGGTGTTTATCGAGAGGACGTCGCCCTCTTTTGCTCCGAGGGAATCGCGGAGTATGAGGGAAGCGTAGCGGGAATAGAATGAGGTGTTATCCATTGGATCTCTTCATTCTCTCTTTTCTTGTACCGTGTGTCTTGACGTAGTCGATGGTCTTCTGGAATTCGTTCAGGAATTCCCCGAGGTCCTCCTGGTAGACGATGACGGACTGTCTGAGGTATCTTCCCTCGGTATCCGTCGGCCTCGATTCGACTATGTTTAAGTAAAGGTCTCCGTATACGTTTTCCTTGACGTTGAAGAAGTAGGTTCTGTCGTCCTTGACGAGTTTAGTTGAGAATACCTGTCCGCGCTCTCCCATGGTGGGCCCTCCGTTCAATTTGATGCGACAATGATAATCCTCCCGTCTTTTCTCTTCAAGTACCGGAGAAAAAAGCGGATTCGGAAAATACTGAGCTAATGATTAAAAAGTTGAGGGATTATTCATGTATCGATAAAATTTCTCAAAAATTCCTTTGTTTTTCAAAAGAATTGTTGCAATACGTTGAATCTTGTGAGAAATTATTGGTACATCAATTACGAAAAGAGGTGAAAAAATGAAATACGGACGTACTTTTAACTTCTCGGCAGGTCCCGCAATGATGCCGGAGCCCGTGCTCGAGGAAATAAGAGATGAAATGATGAACTACCGCGGAAGCGGAATGTGTGTCATGGAGATGAGCCACCGCTCGAAGGTTTTCCAGGAAATCCTCGACAACGCGGAGAAGGACCTGAGGGATCTCATGGGAATTCCCGATAACTACAAGGTTCTCTTCATCCAGGGTGGTGCAACCCTCCAGTTCAGCATGATTCCCATGAATCTCATGAAGAACGGCAAGGCCGTCTACATCGAGACGGGTGCATGGTCGAAGAAGGCAATCGCCGAGGCTAAGAAAGTCGGTGAAGTCATCGTCGCTGCTTCCAGCAAGGACAGGAACTATACATACATCCCCGACTGCTCTGATCTCGACATCCCCGAAGACACCGATTATGTCTACATCTGCGAAAACGAGACGATTCACGGAACGACATGGAACAAGCTCCCCAACACAAAGGGACATATTCTCGTATCCGACCAGTCTTCAATGTTCCTTTCACGCCCCTGCAACGTCTCCGACTACGGACTCATCTACGCAGGCGTCCAGAAGAACGTCGGCCCGGCGGGCATGGTTGTCGTCATCATCAGAGAAGACCTCATCAGAGACGATCTCACATCTCTCCCGATCTATCTCCAGTACAAGACACATGCAGACAACGACAGCATGTACAATACACCGAACTGCTGGTCGATGTACTGCTGCGGAAAGGTCTTCAAGTATCTCAAGGACCAGGGCGGTCTCGAAGTGATGAACCAGAAGAACATCGACAAGGCAAAGGTCATGTACGATTTCCTCGATTCGTCGAAGATGTTCAAGGGAACAGTCGAAAAGGAATACAGATCCCTCATGAACATTCCGTTCGTCACGGAGAGCGCAGAGCTCGATGCCGAAGTCGTCGCAGCAACGAAGAAGGCAGGCTACGACAACCTCAAGGGCCACAAGTCCGTCGGAGGGCTCAGAGCTTCCATCTACAACGCAATGCCCAAGGAAGGCGTTGTCGCTCTCGTGGAGTTCCTGAAGAAGTTCGAGGCTGAGTACAGGAAATAATTCCGGAGTTCTGAAAAACTCTTTCTTACTTACGGGGAGAATGACTGATGTCCTTCTTCCCCTTTTCTTTTCTTGATAATCTTCAAATCTCTTCTTTAAAAATCCTTCCTCCTTTTAAGAAATCTTTACAATTTCCTGCATTTACAAATTTTCCGGCATTTCGAATTTACAGTTTTTTACACCACTTTTTTCCACCACTTTGGTATATTATTCGTGGAGATGAAGGATATGGAAAACATTACATTCAGCACAACAGCAAGTAAAATGGATTGGTTATCGAGAGTCGCCGGAAAGTCGCACAGAAGCGTTGATTTCGTCATCAACATGCTTATCGACGGCTACCTTGAAGATGTCGAGCAGGGCTACGAATCCTCGATACTCGACGGTTCTCTCGAGAGAAAAGGTGCCTGAAAAGGGAAGTAACGGTCCGACCGCTTAACACTGGACCATGTAATATCTTGAAGTGCTTTCCGCTTAACAACAGGAAAAGAAGAACCGGGAATAATAAATACAAAGAGAGTCAAGGTTGCACGGAGAGAAGGAAGTGTCGCACGAGGGGGAGCGGCACTTTTTTTATGCCGGAAACTTCGTATTCCGGCAATAAAAAAGTCCCGGTTATCCGGGAACTAAGCGGCCGACGAGAATCGAACTCGCATCTTCAGCTTGGAAGGCTGAGGTAATAGCCATTATACCACAACCGCATGACACGAGCATATTACCCAAAACGGCAGAACTCTGTCAACAAAGATTGAAAAAAAACTCTCTCTTCAGAAAAGCGTCTGCTCTTCCTCTGTCTTTTCGTCTTTCGTCAGTCTGAATGAAAGACGGTGGATGGGGCATGGGCCGTATTCTGCGAGCGCCTCGTAGTGCTCCTTCGTGGGGTAGCCCTTGTGGGAAGCAAAGCCGTACTGGGGCCACTTCCTGTCTGCGAGGACCATGATGCGGTCCCTCTCGTTCTTCGCGAGGATGCTTGCCGCCATTATCTCGTGGATTTTCGCGTCTCCCTTGACGACGGCTTCGACGGGGAAGGGTACATCCGGTGTCCTGTTGCCGTCAGCAAGGAGAATGTCGAACTTCAGCTTCGAGTAGACTTCGACTGCCGTTTCACGCATTCCGAGGAGTGATGCGTTGAGGATGTTTATCCTGTCTATGACGGTGTGGGGAATCGCCTTCACGGAGAAGGCGAGTGCCCTGTCCCTGATTACCTTCTCTGCTCTGATTCTGTCCTTCTCCTTCAATTTCTTCGAGTCATTGAGAATTTCAAAGGGAAAATCGGATGGAAGGACGACTGACGCGACGACGACGGGACCCGCAAGAGGGCCGCGCCCTGCCTCGTCGGTACCGCATATTACCGTATTGTCACTCTCTTCATCGCCGAAAAACTGAACTAGCATAACCAGAAGTTTTCTTATATACTCTGATTCGATATTTTTCAAGGAGAGATAATGTTTTTAAAGTCCCTTGAACTCAACGGCTTCAAGAGTTTCGCAGACAAGACCCATATAGATTTCACTGACGGAATCACATCGCTTCTCGGCCCGAACGGGTGCGGTAAGTCGAACATCGTCGATTCAATCAAGTGGGTACTCGGCGAACAGTCGACGAAGACGCTCCGTGCCTCGCGCATGGACGACGTCATCTTCTCCGGCACTGAAACGCGTAAGCCGAGTTCCATGGCAGAGGTTACCCTCACCATCGACAACGAAAACAGATGGCTCCCCACCGACGTTCCCGAAATCGTCATCCGACGCCGTCTTTTCCGTAACGGGGAAGGAGAGTACTACCTCAACGGTCAGAAATGCCTTTTGAGGAATATCAAGGACCTTTTTCTCGACACGGGTGTCGGTAAGAGCGCCTACTCGATTCTCGAGCAGGGCAAGATCGACCAGATTCTTTCCAACAAGCCGGAGGACAGGCGATACATCTTCGAGGAGGCTGCCGGAATAAGCCGATTCAAGGTCAAGTGCACCGAAGCCCAGAACAAGATAGCCCTGGCTGACGGGAACATCGAGAAACTCAGTGTCACCCTTAAGGAAGTAAAGCGCACCTACGACAGGACGAAGACCCAGGCGGAGAAGGCCCTGAAGTGGCAGGAGCTCAAGGACAGGGCATTCTATCTCGACGTCGACATGAAGCTTTCGCGAACCAACATGTTCCTTGCTCTCAGGGAGCAGCGAATGAACGAGGAGACGGAAGCGAAGAAGAAGGCCGAGGAGCTCAGGGGAAGAATGGGAGAGTTCGATGACATAATTTCCTCCTCCTCGTCCGAACTTACGCAGTACCAGAACGAATCGAAGAACCTCGAAGTGGAAATCGGAAAGGTAAGCGCAACTCTCTCCTCCGTAAACGAAACAATACTCGCATTAAAAGACAGCTACAGACAGTATGTCGAGAAGTACGAATCGAGCGAGAAGAGGTGCGGTGATATCGAGGACGAGATAAACCGCACGAAGACGGAACTCGAAACGGCAGAGGACAACTACAGAGACCTCGAGGAGAGACTCGAGGAGAAGAAGACGCAGGCTGAGTATGCCGAGACGACGCTCTCGGGTTACCGCAGTGAGATAGCATCCCTCAACGAGAGCATAAGGGAAGCCGAGAACAGCAACAGCGAACTCGACGATTCGCTCAAGGCTCTCAGCGAAGAGCTCAGGAACGTAATCGAGTCGCTTATAAAGGAAGTCGACGAGAATACCGGAACCGAGTATTCCGCATCCCGCCGCGACGACGCAGACAGGGCCTTTCTCGACTGTCTTAAGCACATTCTCGAGCAGATCGAGAAGAGACGGAGTTTCATTTCCTCGCTCCCGGGAGGCGTCGACTACTCGAAGGACATGGCGCTGAAGGACTACGCATCAGTCGAGGAGAACATATCGAAACTGGAGAAGCTCTATTCGGATTACAAGGATTCCATTCCTCCCGTAATCGACACGATTCTCTCCCCGGAGGGACTCGTAAGCCGCAAGAGGGGAATAGTCGAGAGAGAGGACGAAGCGAGAAAGGTGATGCTCGATAACCGCCGGAAAATCGACGGAGCGCGTGTCCAGATAGAGAGAAGGGAAAGCGATGTGGAATCCCTCCAGGGAACGATAACATCCCTCAGGGAGATAATCGCCTCTCTCAAGGCATCCATCGAGAGCCACAGGGAGAACATCCAGCGCCTTAAGGATACGGTATCCCGCAGGGGCTTCGACCTTCAGGATGAGAGAGATGCCGCCGAGATAGCTCATAAGCGTGTGTACGAGGTAGCGGACAGAATACAGGAAAAGAACGACGAGATAGAAAAGGGAAAGAAGAAGGTCGAGGAGCTGCGGTCGACGCTCCAGGATGTCAACGGAAAGCTCGACGAATCCCTGAGAGCCCTCAGCGAGAAGAGGAGGGAGAAGGAGACACTTCTCTCCTCCATAAACCAGGCCGAGAGCGATGCCGTCGCCGCCCACATGAGAATAGAGCAGTGCGACAAGGAAATCGAGTCCATATTCACGAACTTCTTCGAAACCTACGCAAGGAACCTCAACGAGTTCAAGGAAAGGCTCCTTCCGGAAATGCCGGACGAAACGGTGCTTAGGAAGGAGTTCGACGAGGTCAACAACGAGATAAAGGCCCTTGGAAACATCAACCACGCCGCAAAGGACGAATACGACGAGGCCGAGGACCAGTACAAGTTCCTCTCCAAGCAGCTTGACGACTACACCAAGGCCAAGACCGACATGGAGTCGGTTCTCGGGGAGATTCTCGACAAGAGCCGGGATATGTTCCTCAAGTCATACAAGGAGATTTCGACGAACTTCCAGACGATGTTCACCCGTCTCTTCGGAGGCGGAAAGGCCGAGCTCAGCCTTACGGAGCCCGACGAGGTGCTGACAAGCGGAATCGAGATTCTCGCACAGCCCCCCGGAAAGAGCATGTCGACGCTCTCTCTTCTCTCGGGCGGAGAGAGGAGCATGACTGCAGTCGCGCTTCTCTTTGCAACATATCAGGTGAAACCCTCTCCCTTCTGCATACTCGACGAGATAGATGCGGCCCTGGATGACAGGAACATCGGGTACTTCCTCGATGTTCTTCAGGATTTCGCAAGGGACAGCCAGTTCATCATAATCACCCACAACACCCACACCGTCACGGGCGGCAACGCAATGCTCGGTGTCTCTCAGATGGAGGCGGGAGTATCCACGGCGGTAAGCTACCGCATCGCCTCGATAGAGGGACAGCCCAGAATCCTCAACGACGAGGGAGCGGAAGTGGAGTTCGACGAGGAGGGAAGAAGGAAATAAGACTCACGTGCCTCTCATTCGCCTTCATTCTACATTGACGAAGGAGAGATTAATAATGTATAAAAGACACTTGAGAGATTATTTCCGGGATTAATATGTTTGACAGTATTTCGAGCAGGTTTACATCAATAGTCAGAACCCTTTCTGGTAAGGGCAAGATAAGCGAAAAGAACATCCGTGATGCCGTAGAGGAAATCAAGGAAGCCCTGCTTGATGCAGATGTCAATCTCCGTGTCGTCAGAAGGTTCGTCAACTCCACGATAGAGGAGGCCCTCGGCGAGAAGGTTCTCAATTCCGTAGACCCCGGCCAGCAGTTCACTAAGATTGTCTACGACAAGATGGTCGCACTCCTGGGCTCGAGCGAGGAGGAGACTGCTCTCCGCCTCAAGGGTAAGGATGCACTCTCGATAATCCTCATGATGGGTCTTCAGGGATCTGGTAAGACAACAGCTTCCCACAAGCTTGCATACCGTTTCAAGAAGGAAGGCAGAAAGGTCATGATGGTTGCGGCCGACCTCGTGCGTCCGGCGGCAATCGTACAGCTCTGCATCCTCGGCGAGAAGGTAGGGGTGCCCGTATTCACGATTCCCGGCGAGAAGAACCCGGTTAAGGTCGTGACGGCAGCAGTGGAGAAGGCGAAGAGGGAGCTCTACGACACACTCATCGTCGATACCTCCGGACGTATGCATCTTGACGATGCACTCATGGAGGAGATCCAGAGAATAGCGAAGTGCTGCAATCCCGACGAGAAGCTCTTCGTCGCCGACGCAATGACGGGTCAGAGTGCAGTCGACATCGCACGCGAATTCGACGAGAAGGTCGGAATAACGGGCGTAATCCTCACGAAGTTCGATTCCGATACCCGCGGCGGTGCCGCATTATCATTAAGAAGTGTCGTCGGAAAGCCCATCAAGTTCATCGGTACGGGCGAGAAGATGGAGGACCTCGAGCCCTTCAGACCCGAGAGAATCGCATCGAGAATCCTGGGAATGGGAGATATCGTATCGCTTGTCGAGAAGGCGCAGGAAGCCTTCGACCAGGACGAGGCCGAGAGACTCCAGAAGAAGATGCAGAAGAACACCTTCGACCTCGACGACTACCTCAAGCAGCTTGAGAACATGAACAAGATGGGGTCTTTTGACAAGCTCATCGACATGATTCCCGGCGCCAAGGGACAGATAAGCGAAGACGATATAAACCTTAAGGAAATAGAAATCGAGAAGGCCATAATCAGGTCGATGACGATGTTCGAGAGATCGAACTACCGCATCATCGGACCCAGCCGCCGCAAGCGCATCGCAAAGGGCTCGGGTAC
>CAVFVX010000031.1:3973-21060 GCA_963626075.1 Acutalibacteraceae bacterium | reverse complement strand
ATCAATCTTCACCTCGAAAGGAAGCCCGTGACATCTGAGGGCCTGTCTGTAGAAGATTCCCGTAGCCGTACTCAGATCCATTCCGAGAGATCTGAAAAGAACACTGGCCTCATTTTTCAACTCCGGTTCTATTCTCAGCGTCATGTTTGTTTTGCCCATACTTGCCCCTTTTTCCTCGTTAATCTAAGATAATTATAATAAAATTTTTGCATATTGCAAATGCAATGCACAGCAAATGACGTAAAAACTGACGAAGTTGACGAACAAAAAATATCGAATTTTATTCACTTTCATCTCAGCAATTGAAGTTGTCGAGAATTCCCGCTTTTTGTCCTAAAATGTTCTGGATTAAATAACTCATTCTGCAGTTTCTTTCTTCGTCCGATGAATCTGCCAGAACTTGTCACGATCCTCAGGAGTTGCAATCTTAATTTCAGCGTTACTCAGTCTTTTCCTCTTGTAACGTCCATCCGCTGCGTCCATGTGATTGACATACTCTTCAATGAACTTGGGATTATTGATTGTGATGTTATCGAAAATACTGCAGGTAGCCGTAACTTACTCATCCTGATATCAAGTGTTTCTTTTATCAGTAATTAGTATGCAACAGAAATGGCGGATCGGCTAGTGTCGGAACGGCCATCTTATCGGTGAAGTTATCACGATAAAAAGGAAGAAAGGATGCTTCTGCTGTATTTAACTTCTCTTCTATCGGATCAGTCCGATTTATGCTATATTACATGTATGGGCATCTACATAAACGTCGGTAACGAAAGCTTCAGAACAGTCTTGAACAGTGAATATGTCGACAAGTCTCTCATGATTTCAGAATTGAACAGGAGAATCGATACGACTGACAAACTTGTCTGTATCAGCCGTCCGCGCCGATTCGGGAAATCGGTTTTTGCCCAGATGCTCTGCGCTTATTACGACAGGAGCTGCGATTCCAGGAAGCTCTTCGAGAATCTCAAGATTGCCGATGATCCGAGTTTTGAACAGTATCTGAACAGATATCCTGTGATTTATCTCGATATGACCTGGTTCACCTCAACCTGCGGCGATATCGAAAATGTACTGACCTGCATGACCCGGAAGATTTCCGAGGAATTCCAGAAGACGTACCCGGAATCCAGAGGTGACAATATTGCAGAAATCATTGCGTCAGCCGCTGAGTCGTATCAGACAAAATTCATCATCATAATAGATGAATGGGATGCAATTTTCCGTGAGGTAAAGAACAACACGAAAATCCAGACGAAATATGTGACACTGCTGCGCTCGCTTTTCAAAACCCCTGTCACAGACAAGATGTTCGCTCTTGCCTATATGACAGGCATTCTTCCCATCAAGAAATACGGAACGGAATCCGCTCTGACCAATTTCCGTGAATACACGATGCTCAGCCCTGAAGTTTTCGCCGAATACACAGGCTTTACGGAAGATGAAGTCAGGGGTCTCTGTGCCGAACACGGGCGAGACTTCGAAAAGGCCAGAAAGTGGTATGACGGCTACTCCTTTGTAAACGTGAAATCAATCTATAATCCTAACTCCATCATGCGGTGCATGGCGAGCGGCCAGTATGCAAGCTACTGGACCCGTTCGGAAACCTATGAATCCCTAAAAATCTATATCGACATGAATTTCGATGGAATCCAGGAGGCAATAGTCCAGCTGCTTTCAGGCGAAGAGGTTGCCATCGATACCGAAACCTTCCAGAACGACCTCGTTACAATCAAGTCAAAGGATGATGTGCTGACACTTCTTGTTCACCTGGGTTATCTTGCATTCGATTCAGACAGCTCCACTGTCCATATTCCGAACGAGGAAGTCAGAAGGGAATTTGTCCGTGCGGTAAAGAACGGTTCTCACAGGGAACTTGCAAAAATGGTCAGTACTTCAGATGAACTCATTGAAAACACAATCAACGGAGAAGAGGAGAAAGTCGCAAAGGCAATCGAACAGGTTCATTCAAAGGCGACTTCGCCTGTTTTCTATAACAACGAACAGGCCCTGAGAAGCACAATCCGCTTTGCATATATCGCCGCAGTCGATGATTACACGGAAATCCAGGAGCTACCGTCAGGTAAGGGTTATGCCGACATTGTATACATCCCGAACAGGACTTCCGATAAGCCTGCGATGATCATCGAGCTGAAATGGAATAAAACCTCTGACGGCGCACTGAATCAGATAAAGGAGAAGAATTATCCGGAAATCGTCAGAAAACTGTCCGGAGAAGTACTGCTGGTCGGAATCAACTACGACGTGAAGACCAAAAAGCATGAATGCTCAATCGAGAAGATGCATAGCTGAGTCGTACCTTCAAGGGTGAAATTTCCATGATTACGACCCTCTGCCGCGAGTATACTCCGGGGCCAGGAGAGTTTCCTTTCCTCTATATTGCCACAGTCCCGGTCATTCTCCCTGTACGGTGAAGTTTCCGTTGATTACCGGGCACCCGGGGTCGGACTGGAACATCTTGCTCACTTCGAGGGGTATGTCGAAGAGAGTGCAGTCAAGCTTTCCGCTGAACCATTCCTGGTAGAGGGTGACAAGGCCGCCTGCGAAGTAATACACCCGTATTCTGAAGTTCTTCGCACTTCTCACCTCGGAAGGAATCGACTGGTCCTTCTCGAGGTAGTCGATGAGAATGGCCATGAGCTTCTCTATGAAGAGCTCGCACCCCGGCGTCTTCATCAGCGTCTTGTACATATCGAGGTCCTCGTTGAGGAATATGCTTATCTGCAGTAATAGCGGAGCGGGATTCGAGAAGAAGTTGTCAGCCTTGAAATCCTTGAGAAGCGACATCATCTTGTCGATGACCTCCTTCTCCATCTCGTCGGCGAGATCCCTCAGGCACGAGTAGTGCGCGTAGAATGTCGCACGGTTTATGTTGGCTTCCTTGACGACATCGATGATCGTGATGTCTGCGGGGTTCTTCTCATTCAGGAGCTTGAGGTAGGCCTGTCTTATGAGCTTCTTCGATCTCAGGCCGTTTCTGTTCGGTTTTCTTTCCATGGGGGATGTGTTATAACCATTTTCAAAAAAAAGCAACTGGTGTCGGAGAAAAATACAGCTGTTGGAAATGTTTTTTCACGTGATAAATGTTAGATTCGTGATGTATTTTCTTCTGCTTTATAGATTTATCCTTAAAAATAATCAAAAGTTAAACATTTGTACAAATTTACACTTTTTAAGATTCTGTGTAGAAATGCGGCCGTCAGATGTTGAAAAACCGTTTTTTTTCCGTATATTCTCCCCATTGACAGAGGTATTTCATGAACAACAAGAAAACCAGCGCACCGAAGACGGTTCTGATGTATGTCGTACTCATTGTCGTCTTCGTCATTCTCTTTCTCGCACTGAAGTGGTTCTATGACACGAGAACCGAGACGACCTACACGAGGCCGACGACTCCCGTCGAAGTGACGGAGCCCGAGATAAGGACAGTCGAGAAGACAATCACACTCTCCTCCACCGTCAGCGCCGACTCAACGATTGCGGTCACACCCTACGTGGACGGTACGATAATCGAGTATCTCGTGACGGAAGGCGACTATGTCAAAGAAGGCGACGTCATCGCCCGTATCGATCCCGAGCCGTACAGGCTCCAGAAGGAGCAGGCGCAGGCTGCATACGACGCCTACGAGACATCGTTCGAGAGAGTCGAGAAGCTCTATCAGACGAATGCCGTGTCACAGCAGGACTACGACACGACGAAGGCGCAGAGGGATGCCTACAAGGCAACGCTCGAGCTTGCAGAGCTCCAGCTGAGCTACACGGACGTAGTTGCACACGCTTCCGGCACAGTTCTCAAGACAGTCTCCTCGCAGGGTTCGACTGCAGTATCGGGAACGCCGATTGCCGTAATCGCGGACCTGGATAATCTCGTCGTCAACCTCGACCTCGGGGAGAAGTACTACTCCCTCTTCACTTCCGACAATGCAGACAACATCAGGATAACAGTCACGAAGCCATCTTCCAGCTACACTGAGGAAGCCGTGACTACTGCGCACATAAAGGCACTTTCGCCCTACATCGACTCCTCGAGCCGCAACTTCAAGCTCTACCTCACGCTTGACGACCCGTCACAGTTCCGACCGGGAATGTACGTGAAGGTGTCTCTCACGATAGAGACAAGAGAAGGCTGGACGATAGAGCGCAGCGCCCTCAAGCTTGACGGATCTGCCTACTACGTCGACATGCAGAGTCTGACGGCCGAATACGTGGACCTCTCGTCGGCATTCATGAACGACGAATGGGTACTCCTCCCGGAGGGCTATGAAGACAAGGCCTTCATCATAAAGGGACAGTCCTCGCTCTTCTCGGGCGAGAACGTCAACATCGTGGAGAACTGAAGATGAAACTTACACGTTACCCGGTTGCACATCCCGTCATCATAGCCATGACACTCCTTGCACTCGGTGTATTCGGACTCATGGCCGTAAGCGACACGAACACGGAGTTCCTTCCCGACATATCGAACCCGATGGTCTACGTCGTCACGGTCTACCCCGGAGCATCCCCGAGCGATGTCGAGGAGACGGTTACAGATGTCCTCGAGGACGACTTCGTCACACTGCCCTCCTTCAAGAGCATGACGAGCCAGTCGATAAACAGTGCATCCATCATCGCAATAACATACCAGGACGGAGTCGACCCCTATGACGAGATCGACGAAGTCAGAAACCGTATCGACGATTTAATCGACGACCTTCCCTCCGGCATACAGGGACGTCCGTACGCCCTCGTCGGCGGAACCTCGATGCTCTCGATATGCTCCTTCGTAGTCGAAGCCGAGGGTGACGACATCTCGGCCGTGGGCCAGTACATCGAGGATGAGATAAAGCCCCAGATCTCCCAGATTTCGGGTGTGTCCACCATAACCGTCAACGGAGCGAAGACCGCTACAGTCGATGTCAAGCTCAGGATGGACGATTTAAACAGCAGAGGTATTTCCCCCTTAGCTGTCTACCAGATGCTCTCCTACAACAACTACTCGATTCCTCTCGACAGCGTCTCGTACGCCGGAACGGAAATCGATGCGAAGTTCGACTCGAAGTTCTCGTCTCTCGACGACATCGCAGCCCTTCCCGTCGGCTACTCGCTTGACGGGGGAATGGTGAGACTCGGAGACGTTGCCGACATAAGCCTCGATTACAAAGACGGAGACTTCTACGTCACGAAGGAAGGAAAGGAAGTAATCTCCGTCGACGTCTGCAAGCGAAGCGACGGAAACACAATCGAAATCACGAACAAGATCAAGGCAATCCTCGAGGAAGAGGAGGAAAAGAGCGGCGGCGCACTCAAGTTCAGCATGGTCAGCGACGACTCGACTCTCGTCAACTCCTCGCTCTCGACTGTCATCGAGTCGGGTGTACTCGGAATCATCATCGGCGTTCTCGTCATCTACATATTCCTCTGCGACTGGAAGGCCACGATCATCATCGCCCTCTCGATTCCTCTCTCCATCTTCTTCACCTTCATCGGCATGAACCTGATGGGAATAACGGTCAACCTGCTCTCACTTTCGGGTATAGTAGTCGCCCTGGGTAACATAGTCGGTGCCGCAATCCTCGTACTCGACCAGGTCTACAGGTTCTACCAGCAGACGGACGGAAACGGTAAGGCCCTGTACACTGTCAACGAATCCATCTTCAAGGGAACTGACGACGTCACGGGCTCCGTCATAGGCTCGGGTCTCACGACAATCGTCGTCTTCCTGCCCATTGCCATGATGAGCGGACTCGTGGGCCAGATTCTCAAGGACGTATCAATCACATTCATGCTCTCTCTTGCGGCATCGCTCGTTGTCGCCATCATATACATACCGTTCTTCATGAAGAAGCTTCTCAAGGAGGACGATGAGAAACGTAAGCCGAAGAGAGAGAACTTCATAGTAAGGGGACTCGGAAAGGTCGAGAAGCATTATGCGAGAAGCCTCTACTTCTCGGAGCGACACGCACCGTTCATGCTCCTTGCGGGACTCCTTGTCGTCGTACTCAGCATCTACGTACTTCCGAACATGCAGTTCTCATTCATTCCGTCGACGGACAACGGTGACTTCTACGTTTCCGTAACCTTCCCCGAGACGTACTCCCTCGACGACACGAGGGCGGCGATGGACGAAATCGAGAGCATCATCATCGACATGACTCCCGAACTCAAGACCGACGTCGTCTACTCCGGCTCCAGCATGAGCACGCTTGCCCAGGCGAAGAAGAGCGAAGGCGCAATCCACGTCGTCCTCGTCTCCGTCAGCGAAAGAGACAGAGACATCCACACCATCATGCAGGAGATACAGGAAAAGCTCTCCGCAACCGTTCCGGATGCCACCATCAGCGTCACGAACGGAGGCTTCGACAGGCTCATCAACCTCGTCTCGAACGGAGGCGGATACGGTCTCACGCTCATCAGCGAGGACAGTGACATACTCTACGAGGAGGCTGAAAGGATCAAGGAGCAGCTTCTGACGTACCCGGAGGTAATGACGGTTTCCGTCAACGCCTCGAACGATACGAAGACAGCCGTAATCAACGGAACCTACGACTACCTGACGTCCCTCGGAGTTCCCGCAGAGGAAGCGGGCCTCACGTCCGCCCTCCTCTACTACGGCACCGACATCGGAAAGTACACGGATAAGGACAACGACGAAAGATACGATATCCACCTCTACTCCGACGTCCAGGACGAACCGCTGACGGAGGACAGGCTCAACGACATAAAGATCACCTCGCTCGCGGGTGCCGAGATTTCCCTCGGCAGCGTAGCCGAGCTCTCGCTCGACGAAGGTCTGAGCCAGATCAACCACGACGACAGGGCCAACTCCATCACGATTTCGGCAACCCTCACGACAGAGAGTACCGACAGCGTAACGGAGAAGATCAACGCATACCTCGCCGAGAATCCTCTTGACGACAGCGTGTCGACGAAGACAAGCGGACTGGGTGACCTCGTGGAGAGCGCAATGACGCCGCTCGTCGAAGCGCTGCTCGTTGCAATCTTCCTTGTCTACCTCGTCATGGTCGCGGTCTTCGAACGCTTCGACCAGCCCTTCCTGATCCTTCTGCTGTTCCCGTTCTGTATCATCGGAGCAGTGCTCTCCCTCACGATCTTCAATTCGTCGATGAGCATCGTCTCGATTCTCGGAATAGTCTCGCTTGTCGGTATGCTCGTCAACAACGGCATCGTCATCGCGGACTACGCGAACCTGGCACGCCGTCAGGACAGAGAAGCCCTGCTTACACAGAAGGGAATCGCATTCGACGAATACACGGTGACGCTGGGACTCCTCTCCTACGAAGAGGAAGAGGAAATCCTGGAGAAGGAGACTGCGGAAGGAACGGCCTCGAGACTCAGGGCAATCCTGATGACGACCCTCACCACGGTCCTCGGTGTCATCCCGATGGCCGTTGCCAAGGGCGAAGGCGCCGAGATATATGCGCCGCTTGGCCAGGTAATCATGGGCGGCCTCGCAACCTCCACGATACTCACCCTCTACATGATGCCCGTCTACTACTACCTCCTTGAAAAGTGGAAGCTGAAGAGGACATACACGAAATACCTTAAGACTAAAAAGACAGAAAAAACTGCCGAGGAGAATAAAGAAAATGAAAAGGATAATTAAACTGACAGCAACATTACTCGCCGTGCTTCTTGCACTCACATCATGCTCGGCGGTATTCGATTCCGCCATCAGCGGAACGATAAAGGACAGAAGCGTCCGCGAGACATCTTCCACCTCCTCGGGAGGAATAAGCGATGTCATGGTATATGCCTACGACAGCGAGAGCGACTGGAACAACAAGTACTCCGCATGGGACGGAAAGAGCGTCTTCACGGACAACTCCGTTCCCTCCGCGAAGACCGCGGCAGACGGTTCCTTCTCGATTTCGAACCTGAGGTGGATGACGACAAGCCCCGCCTACGGTAAGGACGCCGACAGCAAGACAATCTACCTACTTGCATTCCACAAGGACTACGGCCTCATCAAGGTCGACGGCAGGACAATCCAGTCTGACAAGTCCAACAACTTCGGCATTGTCTACATGGACAAAGCGACAGTCACGAAGACTCTCGTCGTGAAGCTCAAGGACAAGGACGACAACAGCACGACTGCAACGGGAAGTGATGCAACAATCACAGACACCACGGGCTTCTCCTTCCAGTACAAGTATTCCGACGGTTACGGCGAGAAGAACAACATCACAGGCAAGGTCGATACCTTCACGAACGGCCAGGCAACAATCACGGTCAAGTACAAGGAATATGAAGGTAACACAGACAAGAAGGCAGCTGTCCCCGAAGTGACGCTCTACAACATCGAGACGGGATCCGACTGGACACTCGAGACAAAGCTCGACGACAACAACGAGATAACCTTCACATACGACACGGAGAAGAAGGACTACGCATCCTCCAACCTCGTATTCTCGAATGAATGGAAGACCGTTACAGTCACAGTCGACCTCATCGACGGCTCCTCCTCCGATCTCAGTTCCGTCACAGACCCCATCTACTTCAAGTGGTCATACGACAACGGTGAGGAGACAAAGGAAGGAAACGAGACCACAACCACAGGAAGTGCAACCGTTTCCGTGAAGTTCAGAAAATCGATGGAAGAAACTCCTACACTCGTTCTCTCTGCATTCGATGACAGCGACAACGAGAATGATGACAAATGGACATGGACGACAAGTGAAACGAATGCAAAAGCTAGGGCTGAGGACTCCGAAATAAAAGTCGAGGTTTCGACAGACAAGGACAGTGTCACACAGAAGGTCTACTTCAGAAAGAACTACATCAAGCTGACAGGTTCTGCAGTTCACGGTTATCTTCTCTCCACAAGCGGAACTACCCAGGCAAGCGGCTACGGCTATACATCGGACTACGGTGACAAGATGTTCCTTTACCTTGGAGATTCCACGACTCCCGTCAATTCGAACACGGTTCTCACGGGACAGGAGACGGTAACAAACTCCTCCTCCAACAGCGTCGTCAACTACGGTCACTTCTCAGGGCTCGGAGCGGGACAGAAGATTACTCTGACATATGATGACGCACAGGAAACTGTATCGTACAGGGGAACAGGAAAGGAAAAGCTGTACATCAACTACATCAAGCGTGGTGATTCCAGCACTACTCCCGCCGACGGCACAAAGACCGAGATAACATTCGACAGCATGACGACAGATTTCAACGTGATGCTCTACAAGTAATAAGGTAAGCCCATGAAACGAATACTGATTACAGTCCTGTGCCTTCTGATGCTTACCCTCTCCGTTTATGCAGAGGAGGAAACCACCTCCTCCGCATATACCTTCGATGAGATAAAGGCCAGCATGCAGAGCGGAAACGCAGAACTGAGAAAAGCGGAGGAGACCTATAAGCAGAGTCTCCTCGACGTCAAGGACGCCAAGGCCAACTACCAGCCGCAGATCTCCCTCCTTCTCTCGGGAACATACATGCCGAATCCTCCGGTGGGAAAGACAAGCATAGGAGTCGACGAACTCGCATCCCAGCTCGGGGTAACCGTCCCGGGCTCGGCAAGCGGCGAGTACGTCACACTCTACAAGGGTATGAAGGACCTCTACTACAATGCAGGCCTCACGATAACACAGCCCATATTCACCTGGGGAAAGATTCCGAAGTCCGTCGAGCTTTACAGCGAGATAGCAAACATCAGGGCCCTCAGCAAACAGGACGAGGAAGACAAGCTCACGGTCGAACTCAAAACCCGTCTTGCCGCCCACTCCTACATGAAGGAGCTCTTCACTCTCATCGACGAAGCGAAGGCAAAGGCCGACGAACTCGTGAGCATGAGCCAGGATGCGTACGACGCGGGAATGCTTCTCAAGGAAGATGTGACGGACGCGAAGATATCTGCACTGGAAGTGGACGTGAAGAAGAAGGAACTCGAGAAGGAGTACAACGACAACCTCTCGGAGCTCAGAACGATAACTTCTCTCGACGACCTTGATGAAGAGAGCATCGGCTACACGGTCAACGAAGAGGAAATCAACGCAATCGCATCCCTCGACCACGATGACGTCATGACACTCGTCACAAGAAGCGACAGCAATGTGATAAGCATGCTCCGAGGTCAGACGAGAGCCTACGAACTCAAGGAGGAGATTGCGAAGGCCTCCCTCTACTGGAAGCCGGACTTCGCACTGCAGGTATCTGTAACGTACGGTGGTTCCGCCCTTCCCCTCATCGAGAAGAACTGGTACAGGACCAATGACTACGGTCTCTACATAACCTTCGCAATAAGCACGACCATCTGGGACGGCGGCGTGAAGCTCAACGATGTCCAGCGTGCCGCAAGCGAAGTCGCAGGAACTCTCGCAGACTACGATGCCGGAGTGGACGAACTTGAGTCCACAGCGGAAGAGAATCTCACGCAGATCGACCTCAGCCTCACGAAGCTCGAGTACTACGACTTAAAACTCGAAGCTGCTGAAGAAAAACTCGACCTCCTGAACCGCCAGTGGGAAGCCGGAGCTACATCGAAGACGGATGTTCTGAAACAGGAGATAGAAATCCTCACGGAGAAGATGACCATCATCCAGGAGAAGATCACCCTCAGCCAGGCAGCCTACACGATTGCCTATCTCACAGGTATTCTCGAGTGAAGCTCGATTGATACAATATTCCTATCCCTTGCACCTCGGGAAACCGGGGTGCCTCTATTTTTCTCCAGGTCAGAGCCGCATAAAATGTCAGAATAAATGTCAGAATAAAATGTTTAATCAATCATCTAAATATGATAATTATTTAATATATGAGGGATAGTTTAAAACATTATAAGGAGTAATTCACTTTTATAAAATGTCAGAATAAATGTCAGAATAAGCTCATTTTTTCTTGATTTACGTTTCGTAATGATTCATACTCTCCCTTAGAGAGGAGCTGACAATGTACGTAGAATCAGAACAACTCGAACTCAAAGAAAAGCTGTCCGACTCAGTCTGCAAGGAGATTGTAGCATTTCTGAATACGAAGGGCGGTAAGCTTATCATCGGCGTCAACGACAAGGGGGAAGTTGTCGGAGTCCAGAATATTGATGAAACGGCAAGAAAGCTGTCAGACATAATCACAGATCAGATCGAGCCCAATCCAAGAGGACTGATAACAATCGAAGTAGTCTATGAAGAGGGCAAATTCATTGTTGTCGCACACATTACAAAAGATCTGAAACCAGTCTACTACCAGAAAAAGTACGGCCTCTCGACAGCAGGCTGCTTCGTCAGAATAGGAACCACCACGAAAAGCATGACAGAGGATGAAATACACAACCGCCATGAAATGACCTTCATCGACAAGGACCTCATGCTTCTCTCTCCTGCAAAGTACGGCAACATAACCCTCAATACGCTGAAGGTATACTATGCAAACAAAGGATACCATATAAACGATGACGCTTTCGAGTCGAGCTTGTGCCTGAGAACACCTGACGGCAGGTACAACAGGCTTGCAGAGCTGCTGTCAGATCAGAACTTCATTCCCCTCATCGTGGTAAAATTCAGAGGTCTGGACAAATCATGCATTTCCGAGAACTACAATTACGGTAATCAGTGCGTCCTTGTCGCATACGAAAGAATCATAAACAGGATAGTTGCAGAGAACATCTGCGTTTCAGATACCACCGTCAGACCGAGAGTGGATAAATACCTCTATGATTTCGACTCCGTTAACGAAGCGGTCATCAACGCTCTTGTCCATAATGACTGGAATGTGTCACAGCCCCTGATTGCCTATTTTGACGACAGAATCGAGATAACATCCCACGGAGGGCTTCCATCCGGACAGACAAGAGAGCATTTCTTCAAAGGAGTCAGCAGACCGCGTAATGACATGCTTATGCAGATTTTCCTGGCAATGGGTCTTACAGAGCATACCGGACACGGAATTCCTGTGATTACGAAGAAATACGGTGAAGACGTCTTTGAAATAACCGAATCCTACATAAAAATCACGATACCTTTCGACAGGGAGGTTATGGAGAAATCGAAACCAAAGCCGACGATTATCGTAAAGGGGAATATCAGGCTGACAAAGACAGAAAAGAGGATGCTGGAGATATTGACAGAAAACCCCTGTTCCAGAACAGATAACCTCTCCTCTGTTCTGGAAGTAAACAGCAGAACAGTACAGAGATCTTTCGATTCACTTAAGGCGAAAGGACTCCTCTACAGGAGCGGCTCCAGAAAAAACGGACGCTGGATGGTTATAAAGCAGGAAGAGGAGAAATAATCACACCCTCTTCTCCGCTTCCTCCATCGCAGCTATGATTCTGTCGGAGTAGACATCGAAGTCTCTGTCCTCCTTCTGTCTGTCGGGATGCGAGAGAAAGTATTCCACAGATTTTCTGACACCTTCGTGGAAGAGAACGGTCGTCCTCATCTCGGGCACCACCCTCTTCAGTTTCGAGTTGCCGAAGACGACGCTGTTTGCCTTGTCCCCGAGAAGCGCTCCCTCGAAGTCGTAGCCGTACTTCTTACCGGTTCTTGCAAGGAAATCTGAGGGAACATAGCATGGCTTGAATTCAACACCGAGTGCCTCAGCCACCGTCTCGTATATCTGGTTCCATGTCAGAACCTCGTCTCCCGTAATATGGAATGCCTCACCGTATGCATGAGTATTGCCCATGAGTCCCGTGTAGCCCACGGCGAAGTCAAAGCTGTGGGTAAGCGTCCAGAGACTCGTACCGTCACCGGGAACGATGACTCTCTTTCCGTCTATCATTCTCTTCGCCTGCTGCCAGGGACCGCTGGCGCCGTGAAGGCCGAATGGAATGGAGTACTCGCAGTAGGTGTGGCTCGGCCTTATGTTGGTGACAAAGGTGCCGTTCTCACCGTTCCTGTCCATGAGGTATTTCTCGCACAGAGCCTTGTTTCTCGAGTACTCCCAGTATTTGTTCTGCAGGGGCGTACCTTCAGTTATGACGTAGTTCGAACACGGCTTGAGGTATGCCGAAGCCGAGGATGTGAAGAGGTACTGCCGTGTACGGCCGGAGAAGAGACGCCAGTCTCTCTCGACGTCGGAGACGGTAAACGCATTGAATTCGGAAACCGCATCGAAAGTGAGGGAGCCGAGCTTCTGTCTGACATCGTCCTCGTTGTGGATATCTGCTTCGATTGTCTTCACGCCTTCGGGAAGCCTGTCGCTGTGATTTCCCCTGTTGAGTACCCATACCTCCCAGCCCTTCGAGAGAAGTCTCTTTACGACATACGTGCTTATTACTCCGCTTCCGCCTACTATCAGTGCCTTCATGTTTCACCTCACTGTGGATGATTCTACCACGGGAAAAAGAAGAAAAGAGGAAAAATAGTTGTGGAATTCCGGAAGAAAAGGTGCAAGAATACTCAAGGACAGAACCTCATATAGTTCCGCTTTCATGGTGCGGAAGTCTCTACGAGCATCCCCTGATGCTCCGCTATGAGTTCGAAACGGAGAGACTATATGAGAATACTCAGGGGCAACATCATAGAGGCGCAAAGCCTCGGAAAACTCAGAACCATCGAACACGGCTACATAATCCTCAATTCCTCCGGAGTGATACGCGGAGTATATGAAGAGCTTCCTCCTGTCGACGGGAAAATCGAGGACTACGGCGACGCCCTCATACTCCAGGGCTTCTGTGACATGCACATCCACGCCCCGCAGTACCCCCTCAGGGGTATGGGGATGGACAAGCCGCTCATCGAGTGGCTTAACGAATACGTATTCCCGCTCGAAGCGGAATACAGTGATACGGACTATGCAGGAGAAATCTACAGAAGTCTTGCTTCCAAGCTCATAAGAAACGGAACGACGAGAGTCTGCATGTTCTCCTCCCTCCACACCGACGCAACCCTCGTCCTGATGGAGGAACTCGAGAAGGCCGGGATATCCGGATACGTGGGGAAGGTCAACATGGACCGCAACGGAGGCGAGAATCTCCAGGAGACGACGGAAGAGTCGGAAAGAGAGACCCTCAGGTGGCTCGAGGAATCTAAGAGATTCACGCGAATAAAGCCCATCATCACTCCCCGCTTCACACCCGCATGCACAGACGAGCTTATGGCGTGGCTCGGAAAGACCGCTGAAGAGAGAGGCCTCCGCGTCCAGTCACACCTCAGCGAGAACAGGGATGAAATCAGGTGGGTGAAATCGCTTCATCCGGACTGTGAGCAGTACTGGGAGACATATGACAAATACGGCCTCTTCAAGACCGATACCCTCATGGCGCACTGCGTCTACTCCGACGAGAGGGAGATAAGAGCGATGAAGGAGAAAGGAGTCATCTGCGTCCACTGCCCAGACTCCAACGTCAACCTCACAAGCGGCACCGCCCCGATAAGAAGAATGCTCGACGAAGGCGTAAGAGTGGTTCTCGGAAGCGACGTGGCTGCAGGAGCGGACGTGGAGATGTACAAAGTGGCGGCTACAGCGGTAAGGGCAAGCAAGGTAAAGAGAATGGAAAAGAACTACTCCGTTGACTTCCTCTCGGCATCCGAAGCCTACTACCTTGCAACTACAGCGGGCGAGCTCTACTTCGGTGACGAACCCGGCTTCGCTCCCGGTAACAGACTCCACGCCGTCGTCGTCGATGATTCCTCCTTCCCACGCTGTCCGAAGAGGCTTACCCTCACCGAGAGACTCGAGAGAGCCCTCTATCTCATGAACGAAGAGAACATCATCGCTGTCTGGGCCGACGGCAGGAAGGTACGCTGAAGCATTTCCTCATACAATAGTCCAGCCGTAATAAAGCCTTCCGGAATCCGTACAGTTCCGTACGGACCGGGATTTTTGTATACGTCTGCGGGCTATTCGGCGAGGTTGTATCTGTACACTTTGATACACTTGTCTCCCGGCGGTTCATGTACGACCTTCACACGCTCCTCCCCTTCTTCCGGATACCTGTATTCCAGAAGGAACGGACTCTCCTCAATCGTGCCCACGTAGGCGACACCTGAGACGGAAAGGACATAGTCGACATAGGAAAACGGAACTACGAAGCGCACGAGGTACGTGCCGTCGCCGCAGACGTAGACAACCGCCCGTGCTGTCTTTCCGGACATCTCCTCGAGCCTCTCGAGAAGCCGCGTCACGAGTCTCCTTTTCAGCCTCTTCTGAGGCATGGGAATAAGTCCTGCCACTATCTCGATGTTCCCGTCCCTGTCGGGAGTGAAGACGCTTCCGAATCCCTTCGCCTCTTCGGGAAGCTTAGCAAAGAGAAGTATGAGGCTGTAGTCCTCGTCATTCCCGTTCGCTATGTCTTCCATGAGGGCGAGAAAATTCTCCTCTCTTGCCGTGACGATTGCATTCGTGCCGCCGAAGCGCACCGAGACATCCATTCCGAAATCCCTTACTCTGTCCCACCACATTCCGTCCTTTATCATCTCCACGGGATTAAGGAATACCGAGAAGACGAGAATTCCCTCGTTTCTGAAGAGGTCATCCAGCGGAAGAGACTGGTAATACTCCCATACCTCACTCATGCTTTTCACAAGCTGATAGCCGTGTGATCCTTCTGCCTTCATGCTCAACCTCCTACTGTTTCATCATGAGAAGCGCATACCTGAATACAGGTGCCGCACTCTCGTCGCCGGAATAGAACTCGTGAACGTAGCCGAGATAGTTCTCCCTGGCATAGCTGTAGAGTTCATCCGAATCCACATCATCTCCGTCGTCGTGCACCACGAAGTGAGTGTAGAACTCACCGCGTACGATGAACGTGAAGTAGTACAGTGGACTCACCCGCCCCGTGTAATCCTTCCGGAACCATTCAATCTCATCCTCTCCCACATCCTCCTCTTCGTCGTGCAGTTCATTGTAGAACTCCTTCACTGCACCTGGGTTTTCGAGAAGCATATCAAGGACGACGTCCCTGAAATCCGCAAACCGGTTGTTGTAATTGTTTTTCTTCAGCATTTTCTGCCTCCTACTTATATATAGGTAAAAAACCCCCGAAAAATGTCAAAATCCGGGAGAAGGAGGCAGAAAAAACAGCCGCGGACAGCGGCTGAAAGGAGGATTTGGAAATAATAATATGAAAAAAACTTCTCTTACTTGGCTAGAGTATAGCCACTATAATCCGCCTTGTAGTGAAGATTCGGTGAAGAATTCATGTAGATTCTTTCAGGCAAAGAATTAAGCCCAGCGCCTCGATATCATCCCCGATACGTCTGAATCCGCACTTCGTGTAGAATGCGACAGCTCCCGCATTCTCCGGCGACACCGTGAGCATGAGGCCCTTCACCCTCTCGCTCTTCAGTTTATTTACAAGCGCATTCATGAGAGCGCGTCCTATCCCCATTCTCTGATACTCCGGATCTATGTCGATATGCATATGCGCGGGATAGTCCTCGAGATAGGAAACATAGCCTTCAATCGACTCCTCACCCAGTTTTACGATTTCCTCCCTCTTCCCTCTGAGGAACCTCTCCCTCATCGCCCGGCTCCAGAGAGCGTGGTCGGCGGCACAGAGAATGTAGCCCACGGGCTTACCGTCAGAGACGGCGACGAATACGTGAGACGGATCGGATTCCGTGTAGTTATGGAGGTACAGCGTATACAGCAGTTCCGTCTCCAGATGATAGCGGTCCGTCACGGAGCATATGTGTTCGAGGTACGGTCTGTCGGAAGGAATATAGTTTCTTATTTCAATCATGAAGAAAACGTAACACAGAGGGAAGAGAAAGTAAAAGGGCTGTGACGGGGGATTTGTCACAGCCCACAAAGGAGGGATTGAAGAAAAAACAATTTTATTCGCTTTTCTTGACTATAAGATACTCACTTCCCGCTCTTTAATCTTCACGATTGTCTGTAATGATTGTGAGGAAAATTGAAGGAAATATGAAGAAAAGTTCACATTCTTCCCGTTCTCCGTCACGAGGAGGAAATCTGTCGGCATTATCGCAAGCAGATACGACACATCCCAGAGAAGCTCCATCCCTACAACTCCCCGGATACAGAGCATCCGCCCCACCCTGTCTGCAGATTTCAATTTCCAAGAAAAGTATCATCATTCTTCCAGCGCGACAGCAGGAGGAGCTTAGGAGGAGCTTAGGAGGAGCTTAGGAGGAGCTTAGGAGGAGCTT
>CAVFVX010000031.1:0-3658 GCA_963626075.1 Acutalibacteraceae bacterium | reverse complement strand
GGAAGGAGTGGTAGACTATCATGGCAGTAAAGAATCGTGGTATATCCCCTGATTTGCTTATTCACCCCGGGGAGACAATTTCCGATCTTCTGGAAGAACGCGGAATGACGCAGAAAGAACTCGCACAGAGAGCCGGCGTCTCAGAAGCGTTTCTGAGTGATGTAATCCATGGCAAGAAGGATATATCCAGAGGACTGGCAAGGGGACTGGAGTATGCCTTCGGTGTTCCGGTGTCGTTCTGGCTGAATCTGCAGGCTAATTATGATGCTGAACTTCTTGCCTTGCAGGAAGAAGAGAGTATCTGTGAGAACGAGAAAGAAGTGCTGACATCCATTCATGACGTTGTCGAGGATCTGAGAAAGCAAAAGACCATCACGGATGAAATGAACCCGGTACAGACAGTTCTCAGTCTCAGGAAAGTGTTTCATGTCAGCAGTTTGACTCACCTGAGAGAACTAGCGCCTAAGGGAGCTTTCCGTATGTCGGATAAGGTTGCCGTGAACCCCGATGTGCTGGGTGCCTGGCTGTGCCTCTGCAAAGTCGATGAAGGCGTAAAGCAGACTGAGGGAAGCTTTGATTCCGAACGGACAGACGAGCTGATTTCAAGACTGAAAAATGTCATGATTAACGGAAAAGGCGATTTACAGAAAACACTCTCACCTCTGCTTTCCGGATACGGGATAGACTTCAGCATTGTCCACAACTTCAAGGGAGCACCGGTACACGGGTATATTTCCCTTAAGGATAATGGAGTCTACAGGATGGTTCTTACCCTTCGGGGAGCCTCGGCTGACATATTCTGGTTTTCACTGTTCCATGAACTCGGTCACATCGTAAACGGTGATGTTGCAAAACCCGGGGACTATATCGACGCAGATAACTCCGGTAATGAAAAGAGAGAACATGCGGCTGACGTCTTTGCCAGCAGGGCGCTGATTAGTGAAGCCGATTACCAGAATTTCAGGGACGGAAAGGATTACTCATACTCGGCAGTCAAGGCGTTCGCTCAGACACAGGGTGTTCCTTCTTATGTAGTTATCGGGAGACTCCAGAAAGACTCGGCAATCAAGGCGTTCGCTCAGACACAGGGTGTCCCTTCTTATGTGGTTATCGGGAGACTCCAGAAAGATGAAATAATCCCCTGGTCGTGGTATCAGAAATACAAGCCGAAATACAAGTGGGCTGAAGCATAGGTTCCTCACGAATACCGGATTAGATAACGCCCGGAGATGTTCAGACTTTCAACGCATGATTCTGTCAAGGCTTCTAAAAAGTTCTTCTCCGAGGAAAGTCAAATCCACCATTCGGGAGTCAGCTCACCGAGAGTGACAGTACGGCCTGACTCGTAATCGAGCATTATTTCGATATCCCTGTAGCTCTCCGGCATGATCTGGGTCATGAGTTCCCTGCAGGCCCCGCAGGGAGGCATCGCCTTCCCGTCCCAGTTGACGGCAATCACCCGTCTTATCTCGCTCTCGCCGTTCGTTATCATATTGAATATGGCATTACGCTCCGCACAGATTCCGAGTGTGCATGCGCCGTCGACACAGACTCCCGTGTAGATATTACCCGAAGCCGTTTCGACTGCCGCCCCCACTCCTCCGGCTTCTACCCACTCTGAAATCTTACGTGGATTTATCACCTTCATCGCTTCGCTGTAAAGCCTGTTCCATATGGCATCCATCATTTCCCTCCTTACAGTTCCATGACTCTGACAGTATTCCCTGTCACTTAGATTCCTCCATCATCTTTCTCTCTTCATCCGACAGAGGATACTTTTCAAAGAGGTCAGGCCTCAGCCTTTTCGTGTCCTTCAAAGCCTCAAGATGCTTCCACTTCTCGATTGCACCGTGGTTACCCGAGAGAAGTATATCGGGAACACGCTCTCCCATATACTCCACGGGCTTCGTATACTGAGGATACTCGAGAAGTATGTTTTCGTGGCTTTCGTCCTCTGTCGCACCGTCGCGGATAACACCATCGAGCAGTCTCACAATGCTGTCGACTATCACCTCAGCGGCTGTTTCACCGCCCGAGAGTACGTAGTCTCCGATGGAAATCATATCGTCAACATGGTTCTCAACACGTCTGTCGACCCCCTCGTAGTGTCCGCAGATCAGAACGATATCCTCCTGTCTCGAGAGCTCCCTCGCCTTCTTCTGCGAGTAGACCTGCCCCTTTGGAGTAAGCAGAATCACCCTACTCTTCTCAGTTCTGTTTGCATCCACAGCCCTCATGGTCGTATCAACTTTTAGGAGCATCCCTTTCTTGCCCCCTGCCGGTGAATCATCGATATGTCTGAACGAGCCTCCGGCATACGGCTTGATGTCCACCACTTTTATGGTGGCTAATCCTTTCTTTATCGCCCTCTCGACAAGAGGCATCTTCAGAAAGGATTCGAATACTTCGGGGAATATTGTGAGAACTGTGATATTCATAGCCTCAGTTTAGAAGGCTTTCACGGCTGTGAAAAGCACTAAAAAACACCCAGGCCGTTAGACTTGGGTGCACACATTCTGTATTTCTTTCTTACTCTGCTTTTATCTCTGTTCCGTCCTTGAACACCACAGTGACATCATCCTTGGACTTCACTACGAGTTTCTCAACGAGGCTGTTCCAAAGGTCTTCATTGAATTTGGTTAGGACGCCGTTCTGCTCTTTCAATATTGATATGAACATGCCTATCTGCTCATACCTTGCATTGTTGGCTGAAATCTTCGAGCAGACCTCATCGAACTCTGCTTTCAGTTTGTCGTACTTAGCAACGAGGGCATTGTACCCGGTGTTGTAGTCATTCTGGTCCTGAACAACTCCGGCATTCTCTGCAACGATGCCCTGAGTCATATCAACTGTGACTTCGAGCTCGCTCTGTAGAGATTTCTTCTTTGCCTGCAGCTCTTCGTCGTTCATGAGCATCTTCCGGACAAGCTCCACATTGGCAATAATCTCGTCCTTATTACCTATGAGCTTGTTCATCGCTTTGATGAAGTATTCCTTGATTTCACTCTCCATCAGGTGGGGAGTCTTGCAGCCAGTCTTCTTACGGAACTTGCCATTACACTGATAGACTACCCTGCGATACTTGTCAGTGGAGTGCCAGACCTTGGAACCATACCACCTGCCGCACTCAGCACACTGAATCTTTGAGGAGAAAATAGAGACTCCGCTGTAACGTTCTTCCGCGTGATTGCGTCTTTCAATCTCCGCCTGGACGAGCTCGAAAACCTCTGGAGAAACTATCGCTTCATGGTTCTCCTCCACGTAGTACTGAGGTACTTCGCCTTTATTCCACTTATGCTTCTTTGAGAGAAAGTCGACTGTATACATCTTCTGCAGAAGGGCATCTCCCTTGTACTTTTCGTTCTTGAGAATACTCCTGTGTCATTAACGTTTCTCTGAAGACGAAGCTCGTCATCTCCGGATTGGGCTCATCACGAAGAAGTGTGTAGAGCCTGTGGTCTGTTGCCTTTTTCTTGCTGCCATCCTTATCGTAGCGGTAGAGATGAAGCGGTAAGCCTGCGATAGCCTCACTGAGGATACGTACACATGCGTAGACTGCTGTCATCTGCATGGCACTTCGTTCATTGACGCTCTTACCGGAAGTAGAGCCTCCGAAGAGGAAGTTATAAGAAGAGCCCGCAGTTCTGTTCCGGGGCTT
>CAVFVX010000030.1:0-21077 GCA_963626075.1 Acutalibacteraceae bacterium | reverse complement strand
AAGAAATTATGGTAAATTTATATAAGAAATGAAAGGTTTAGCCTTCCGTACGGGAAGGAATCTAGTTAATTGGTTTTGGGACTGAAAGCAACCTTTCAAGTCCTTTTTTCGTTAATAATCCCGTCCGGCGGCTATTTCGTTCGAATTGTTTACAAGGTTCCAAAGGAGGAAAACGATGAAGAAAACACTGAAGAATGTAGCTATATTCGTTCTTCTCGCGATGGCATTCTATCCTATGCTCGTCTGAGGACGGATTTCTAACCGAATCAGCTTTATGCTGTTAAGATATGGGAGGCGCTGCCTCCCATTATTCGTCATCTTATGAAGTTCGTAACTTTGCGTTTCTCGTAGACTGGTCTTTCGATTCCGGCTCTGTCGGCTTCCTCTCCTGCCTTTATGAGCCATGCCATGTTTTCGCCGAGCGTCCTCATCGTCTGGAGACCTTCCTCGTCCTTCCTGACATCGTCGGGAGAGTGCCCGTGAACCTGGTTCCAGTACTGGGAGCCCACGATGTGCATGTTGGATATCCCGAAATACTTGTTGAGTCTGTCGAATGCCGCTGTAGCTCCGCCGCGTCTGCAGGAAACAACCGAGGCTGCGAACTTGTTCTCCATCTTTGAGCCAGCTGTATAGAAGAGGCGGTCGAGGAGGGCGCAGAGCTGCCCCGAGGGCCCTGCGTAGTAGACGGGAGAGCCTACGACAAGGGCGTCGTATTCGTCGAGTGTGTCGACTATTTCGTTGACAAGGTCGTTGAAGACGCAGTGCCCGGTTTCGGAGCATTTTCCGCATGCGATGCATCCCGCGACGCTCTTCGTTCCTATCTGGATTATCTTCGTTTCTATTCCTCTTTTCTCGAGAGCTACCGCAACTTCACTGAGAGCCGTGTATGTGCAGCCCTGCGGGTGCGGACTGCCGTTTATCAAAAGTACCTTACTCATAAGTTCCTCCGAGGATTTCATTATAGAGAGGTTTCAGGTGTAAAAAAAGACTCCGGATGTCCGGAGCCTTTATACAAGTTTGTGAATGGCTTACTTGTTGATTGCCTTGAGCATTCCCTCTGCGGTGCTTGAGGAATCCATCTCGAGAATGGAAGCTCCTGCGAGCTTTGCCTTCCTGAGAACATCCTTCCGCCTTGTGTAGGGGAGGATAGCATATGCCTTGCCGTCCTCGACGAAGGAAGGAGCATCGAATGCCTCCTCGAGCTTTGCTTCGTCGTCGCCCTTGACGAGAACAAGAGGATAACCAGAATCCTTTGCTTCCTTGATTTCCTCTTCGAGAGCCTCTGCAAAGGAGAGATAAACCTCTTCTTCCTCTGCCTCTGCCGGAACTTCCTTTTCGACTTCTCTGACGACTTCGACGGGTTTCTCGACTTCCTTGACAACCTCTTTGATGACTTCGACGGGCTTCTCGACTTCCTTGACAACCTCAACGGGAACTTCCCTGACGACTTCCTTGATGACTTCGACGGGTACTTCCTTCTCGACTTCCTTGACGACCTCGACGGGAACTTCCCTGACGACTTCCTTGATGATTTCGACGGGAACTTCCCTGATGACCTCGACCGGTTTCTCGACTTCCTTTACAACTTCCTTGACAACCTCGACGGGTTTCTCGACTTCCTTTACGATTTCAACGGGAACTTCCTTGATGACTTCGACGGGAACTTCCTTCTCGACTTCCCTTACGACTTCGACGGGAACTTCCTTGACAACTTCAACCTCGACAGGAACTTCTCTTACGACCTCGACGGGTACTTCCTTGACGACTTCCCTTACAACCTCAACGGGAACTTCCTTGATGATTTCCCTTACGACGGGTTCAGCCTTCGTGACGTTGAATTCGTTTCCGCTGGGGCCGTTCTTCTGGAGAGGATCGTCGACGGGCTTCGTGTAGAGAGGTGAATCATAGGCATTGGGAGCAAGCTTGTCGATGTTCTCCCTGTAGTCGTTCTCGCTTCTCCTTGAGGAGACGAGCGCTATTTCTATGAAGACAAGGCCGATGAGAATCGGAAGTGCCTTTGTAAGTACACTGTAAATCTGTTCACGTGTGATGTTGTAAGCCGGAACAATCAGACGAATAAAAACTGCAGTGAAAGCAGCAAGAATTAGGACTGAAAGTATTACACTTGTCAGAACGAGCTTCCATGTCTTCTTGGCTTTTGCCATTTTTTCCTCCTGGAGACGTGCCATAAACGGCAATTCATTGTACTATTATATCGATATGATACTATGAATACAAGATTTAAAGTTTTGTCACTTGTCCTCATTTTCTTCTTTTCTTTCGTCATTATACAGGCTTTCTTCTCGTCTGACGGTTTTATAGCCAACAAAGTGACCGAAAAGAGGATTTCCTCCGTCGAGGAGGAGATAAGAAGAAAGGAGGGTGACCTCAGCTCCCTGAGGTACCGCGCAGCGGGAGAGAGCGAGGAGGATACGAGGGAGAAAGCTCTGGTCTACTCCTTCTCCGACGATACGGTCTTCGATCCCCGTTCGGAAAGTGCAGCCGCGGAAGAAGTGTCCTCCTACGAAGGTCTGAGTACCGTTTTCTGTGTTATTATCGCACTTTCGGTTACTTTCGCTTACGGTCTTGTCATCATGGTTGTCGTCCCCGTTTTGAAGAGGAGACGGAAAGGAGTTGGAAATGGCGGAGATTATTGACTACGGCATCGAGAACATCAAAAGAGTCGCAGAGTGCCTGAGAGAAGGTAAAGTCGGTATCCTTCCCGTCGATACCATCTACGGTATTTCTTCCGTAGTGTCCGAAGAGGGAAGCGAAAGAATCTATGAAATAAAGGAAAGACCACAGAACAAGAGCTTCATCGTACTCATGACGAAGGAGCAGGTGCTCGCATCGGGGCTCATCGTTCCGGATGACATTCTTCATCTCTGGCCGTGTTCGCTCACCGCAGTCCTTCCGTACCCCGACGGCAGAACGCTTGCAGTGAGAGTCCCGGGAGACGAATACCTCCAGCGTCTTCTTCCTCTCTCGGGTCCGATATATTCGACCTCCGTCAACATCTCGGGAACTCCGAGTCTCCTTACCTACGACGAGATACTTCCCGTATTCGGTGATAGGGTCGATTTCATCGTGAAGAACACGAATGTAAGAGGCGGGCAGAGTTCGACACTCGTCGACGCAACGAAAAAGCCCTACCGTATTCTCAGGCAGGGCTCGTATATACTCAACGTATAGTTAGCGGATTTTTCTTGCTTCCATGTAGTAGCGCTTCTCGTTTGCATGTCCGATGGAGAAGGTCTTTCTGGGGTATGCCCCGTCCTTGAGCATGTCGGAGAAGAAGTTCTCTTTGGAGACGTCGGGAAGGATGATTCCGAGGTTTCCTTTCTTTGCCCCGAGTTCGAGTGTGACATCGGAGCCGTGGATGTAGTCCACTTCTCCCTTCTTCTCCTCGAGCATCCTGTCGATGACAAGCTGGATTGTTCCGGCTGCGATTGCCTTCTCGGGCTTCTCGACTGTGTATACGTAGAACTCATCGCCGCAGTTGAGACCGAAGTGCTGCTTTCCGTCAGCTTTGTTCGTCTTCTTGACGATGCCGTGGCTGCAGCAGCACTTCTCCTTCGAGAACGAAGCGCAGAACGGTGCGAGGAGGGAATCGAAGGTATCCATGTCGATATTGAAGAACACACGGTGGATAGGCTCGAACTTGAGGCCGGGATCGAAGATGTTCTCGATTTCGACGAGTGCATAGCGTGCGGGATGATTCTTCTTCTCTTCTTCTGTGAGGTTCTTCTTGATGTCCTCCCAGCATGACTTAGCCGTAGCGAGGGAGTGGTTGCCGTCGCCCATTGCGAAGAGAAGGGGATTGGCCGGATCGAGTGCATTATAGAGTGCTTCGAAGCCCGAGAGGATTCCCTCCCTGTCCTTTTCGCTCTCGACGAGGTAGCCCTTTATGTGGCCGCCGTTCTTGTTGAGGTCGGTGTCATAGACAGTCTTCAGTGTCTCTCTTCTGTCTCTGAGGGGCTCGATGATTTTTCCGTCTTTGTCGGAGATGAGGACCATGATGTGCGGAACCTCTATCGGAGCGTCCTTTCTGATTTCCTTTCTCGGCGGGATACGCGAGAGAATCGTTCCCTCCGTAGCTCTCACGAGAGTTCTCGAATCCTTTGCATAGCTGTAGGCTTCGAGGTCGAGTGCGAGCATGAGACCGAATCTTGTTCCGCTTTCCGTCGTTCTTTCGACGAGGATGAAGGAATCCCTGTATTCGTCGAATATACCCTCATCGAGGTATTCGTTCATCTTCTCGTTGATGGAGGAGATGATCTTCTCCTTGTCCTTGCTCTCGAGATAGACCTCGGGGTAGATGATTCTGAGAGTTGACGGGGCGTCTCCGACCTCTTTCGAGAGGCTCTCCCAGTATTCGGGCTGTGATGTGTACTGGTCGCATGCGACTACGGCCCACTTCTTCATATCTACATCCTTCTTCGGCAGGAGGATGTCCGGAGTCTTCACTCCATATTTCAATAGCTTTTCGGAAATCGTCATAAATTTCTCCTGATGTTGTCTTTTTTATCAGTCTAACATCAGTTTCATGAGCTATCCATCAGTTTTTTCATAATTTTTTTAGGGCGGCCGGGAGTGTGGCGCTTATCTCTCTTTCTTGTCTTCCCTTTTTCTCTGTGCTACGATTCCGGTATGCTTGAAATGAGAAGGATAATCGAGTATTCGTCGAGAACGCACACGTACCTCGTGTCGCTCTATATGTTCTTTGCCTTTCTCTTCGTTCTCTTTCTCTATTTCCCCGTACGCGAGGAGCTTGTGTCCCTCATAACGGGACTGCAGATGCTTATGGGATGGACGATCTTCCTTGTCGGAATCTGGATTATTCTCGCTTCTCTGATCTGCTCCGTATACTCCCGTGTCCTCGTACTCGCTCCTGTTGTTAAGACAGTCGTCAGATTCCTTGTCTATTTCGGAATATCGATCGTACTCGATACCCTCAATTCTCTGATTACCGGAGGCTTTTCGTATGGTATGTAGTTCCTATGCACTACGCGGTGCCGTGACCGTGGAACATGATGAGAAGGATGAAATCACTGCTGCCGTGAAGGAGATGTTCGAGAGTCTTCTCTCTCTCAACGCCCTCAATGAGGATGAACTCGTCTTCATCCACTTCTCCATGACGAAGGACCTGAGGAGTCTCAATGCGGCATCGGCCCTCAGAAGAAGCGGCCACGCCCGGGATGTTCCTCTCTTCTGCACTCAGGAAGCCGACATCGAGGGAGGGCTCGAGAGGTGCATAAGGGTCCTTGTGATGGTGGGGCATGAACCTCTTACGGAAAAGAGAATGGTTTATCTCGGTCGTGCCGCGGCACTCAGACCGGACCAGGTGAGGAAATGATGACGTATACAAGTGCGGAAGAGCTCAAGAAGGAAGAACCCTGGAAGAAGAGGAAAACCGTCGTCTTCATGTCGGACTTCGGAACTGTCGACGGAGCCGTGAGCGCAATGCACGGAGTTGCCGACGAGGTCGACCACTCCCTCAGGCTCGAGGACCTTACTCATGAGATTCCGCAGTTCAATATATGGGAGGGCAGCTACCGCCTTATCCAGACGATTCCCTACTGGGCGCCGGGAACGGTCTTCGTCTCTGTCGTCGACCCCGGAGTCGGAAGCGAGAGAAAGAGTGTCGCCGTCCTCACGAAAAGCGGCCACATCATCGTCTCTCCCGACAACGGAACGCTGTCGCACGTGGCAAAGGGGATAGGAATACTCGAGAGGCGCGAGATAAGCGAAAGCAGCAACAGACTCGAGAACAGCCAGAGGTCGTACACTTTCTACGGACGCGATGTCTATGCATATACCGGAGCGAAACTCGCCTCGGGAAAGATAACATTCGACGAAACGGGACCTCTTCTCCCGACGGACGTCGTGATGCTGGATATACCGGACCCGGTTGTAAGAGACGGAATGATAACCGGCACTGTAGACATCCTCGACACCCGCTACGGCTCCCTGTGGACGAACATCCCCGACACGCTCTTCTCGACATCCGGCTTCAGATACGGTGACAGCATCTACGTCACAATCGAGAACAGGGACAGGGTGGTGTACGGAAAGAGACTGAGGTTCTGCCGTAACTTCACCGAAGTCGGGAAGGGGGAGGCTCTCGTATACATCAACTCCCTTCTAAAGGTCGGCGTCGCCGTCAACCAGGGATCCTTCTCGTCCGAATATTCGACAGGAACGGGAGAAGGATGGAGAATCACCTTCTCTAAATGAACGGGTTGTAATATCTTCCGCCGTTGACGAAGTAGAGAGCAAAGGATACTCCGAGAAGTAGTGCGGAGACTGCTATTGATATCACATCCCTCTTCGTAAACGGCCGCGCCGAGTACCAGGTACGCTTCCTTCCCTTGCCGAATCCCCGGAGTTCCATCGCATTCGAAATCACCTCGATTCTGTCCATTGATGAAATTATGAGAGGAAACATCATCTGCACGGCACTTTTGAGCCTTTTACCCAGTTTCTCCTTCTTTCCCGCCATCTCGAGTCCGCGCGCCTGCTGGGAGAGTGATATATCCCTGTACTCCCGCTGGATGTCGGGTATGTACCTCAGGGCAAGGGAGACGGAGTAGGCTATCCTGTAGCTTACTCCTATGCGGCTGAGGGAGGATGCGAATTCGCTCGGGTCCGTTGTGAAGAGGAATATCGTGACAAGAGGTATTGTCGATATGTACTTCAGTATTACATTCAGGTGATAGAAGAGCTGCTCTGCTGTCACCGTCCAGCGTCCGAATCCCTTCCAGAGGAGGTGCCTTGCCCCGTAGATTGCGACTCCCTGCTCGGGAGCGAAGAGGTAAATCAGGAGATTGTTCAGCACCATGAAGACGAATGTGAACCAGAAGAGAGTCCTGACTTCCTTCAGTTTTATTTTCGAGAGCCGGAACAGGAGGAGCGAGAGAAGCGTCAGAAGAAAGAGGAAGCGTGTGTCGAACGTCGTCATCGCCGCAAATGTCAGAAGAATGAGAGACGAAAGCTTCGTCGCTCCGCTGAGGCGGTGGACGAATGAATCACGCTCTATGTAGTTGAAGAGATTGATCATGCTCTCACACTCCTGTCGTATTCGATGAAACGCCTTATGAACTCCCTCTCGTCGAGTCCGCACTCAAGGGCAAGCGTCGAGAGGCTTGTCTTCTTGAGTGAAGCCTCCTTTGTCAGTGTCTCGTCCGAGAGAATATCCCAGGGAGTGGAATCGGCAATCTTCCTGCCGTCCGTGAAGACGACGGAGCGTGTACAGTACTCAAGCATCAGGTGCATGTCGTGGGTGATGAGGATTATCGTGACGCCCTTTCTGTTGAGGTCCTTCAGGAATTCCATTATCTCGGTGTAGTGTCTGAAATCCTGACCCGCCGTCGGTTCGTCGAGTATGATGATTTCGGGGTGAAGCGAGAGAATCGAGGCAATCGTGACTCTCTTCTTCTGGCCGTAGCTGAGGGCGCTGATCGGCCACGAGCGGAAGGGTTTGAGACCGCAGACGGTGAGTATTTCGTCTCCGATTCTCTCTATCTCCTCCTCTGACTTTTTCTTCTCCATCCTGAGGCCGAGGACCACTTCGTCCTTTATCATGGTCTGGGTTATCATCTGGTTGGGGTTCTGCATCACGTAGCCGATGTGGTAGGCCCTCTCCCTTACGGAGAGATCCGGGAGGTTCTTTCCCGAGAGTGTGAGAGTCCCCTTATCTTCCTTCTCGAAGCCGCAGATGATCTTCGAGAATGTGCTCTTTCCAGCGCCGTTGCGGCCGACGATGCTCACCATCTCGCCCCTTTCGAGGGTGAAGTCTATGTCCTCCAGTGCTCTGTGGCCGCCGGGGTAGGTGAAGGAGAGACCTTTTACGTCGAGGAGGGTTTCTCCCTTCTTCCTTTCCTTCTCCTCCGGAACGGATTTGAACCATTTTCTTATCTTTTCCCTGTCGTCCTCCGTGAGAACAAGTGTCTCGATACGGCCCGGGTGCATTTCTTCTGTTATCTTCACGCCTGCATACTTCAGTGCCGTGACATATAAGGGCTCCCTTATTCCGGTGTCGGAAAGGAGAGTGGAGGAGAGAAGCTCATCGGGTGTACTGTCGCTCGTTATTCTTCCGTCCTTCATGAGAACAACCCTGTCGACGCTCCGCCACAGCACATCCTCTAGACGGTGCTCGATTATGATGACTGTCGCCCCCGTTGATTTCTGGAGTTCGTCTATTAATTCTATTGTCTTCTTACCGCTTTCGGGGTCGAGGTTCGCAAGAGGTTCGTCGAAGAGGAAGATCTTCACTCTGTCGACCATGACTCCGGCTAGCGATACCCTCTGCTTCTGGCCCCCGGAGAGCGACTGGGGAGAGTGAGAGAGAAAATCCTCCATTCCGACCCTTTTTGCCGCCTCCCTCACTTCCTTTTTCATCTCTCCAGGCGGAACACAGTCGTTCTCGAGTGCGAATGCTATGTCCTCTCCGACAGTTAGACCTATGAACTGGCCGTCGCTGTCCTGGAGGACGGTGCCCGTCACCTTGCTCAGCGAGAAGAGGTCCCACTCCTTCCAGCTCTTTCCGTCGATTATGAGGTCACCCGTTATGTCGCCCTTGTAGGAAGCGGGAATGAGGCCGTTGAGAGTGGATGCGAGTGTGGACTTTCCGCAGCCGGAGGGGCCGCAGATGAGAATCTTCTCACCTTCGTTTATCTTCAGGTTTATGTTGAGAAGCGTGGGCTCGGCCTGAACCCTGTACTTGAATGAAAAGTCCCTGAACTCTATTACGGGAGACGACACAGTTAACCTCACCTGGAAAAGTGTAGCACAAAGAAACAAAAATGCCTCCCCTGAGGGAAGCATTGATGACCCGGGTTTTCTTACTCGTCCTTCTTCAGGCTTCCCGCCTTCGGCTTCGCCTTTGAGTATGCGAGGCAGAGGAGGGTACCGATGACTGCTGTCGTGACGGAGTTGAGAAGAGCACTCGTAACACCCTGAAGGAATACCTTCGATGCGGGCTCAGCGTAGATGATGATGTCGAAGAGCGGTGCGATGAGACACCATGAGATGATGTTGGCGATGATCTGTGCGACGTTGAACGTGATTGCATCGTTGCCGTTGAATCTTTCCTCGATGTTCATCTTTCTGGTAAGGAGTCCCATGATGAGACCGCAGACGCCGGATGCGATAACCCAGCTCCACCAGACACCCCAGCCCGCCGAGAAGTCGATGAGAGCGTGGCCGATGAAGGCAATCAGGAGTCCGGCCAGCGGTCCGAAGAGTACTGCCATGAATGCCAGAAGACCGTACTGGGTCGAGATGTTTGTATTTGGTACGGGAGACGGAATCGAGACGAACTTCCCCAGTACGAAGAAGAGTGCGGCTCCGATTCCGATTGCGACGATTGTCGTTACGGGAGATTTCTTGTTCATAAAAATATACCTGCCTTTGCAGATTTCTCTGTAATTGTGATTATCTACCGCTATCGGCGGTTGGGCAACTGCCTGGCCTCATTTTTTGAGGTGTCTGTCCATCCAGAGGGTGATTTCCCTCAGTCTTTTCAGTCTGTTCACGGGCTTTCCGCTCCGGCTGAGTTCGTGCGTCTCGTCGTGGAAGAGGACGAATCTGGTCTCGACTCCCTTCTCGACGAGGGCGGAGTAGAGCTGGTATGCCTGCTCTACGGGACAGCGGTAGTCCTTGTCCGAGTGGAGAACGAGAGTCGGCGTGGAGGCGTTCTTCATTATTCCCTCCATAGGGGAACGGTGATAGAGGCTCTCGATGTCGAAGAAGGAACATCCGCACTGGTCGGGAGCGAACCATGCTCCGATGTCGCTTGTTCCGAGGAAGCTCACCCAGTTGTAGATGGAGCGCTGCGTGGCTATGGCGGCAAAGCGCTTCGTGTGGCCGAGAATCCAGTTGGACATGAAGCCTCCGTAGCTTCCGCCCGTGACTCCGACTCTGTTCGGGGCTATATCATGGTATTTCTCAAGTACCGTGTCGGTGAATTTCATCAAATCAGAATAGTCGACCGTTCCGTACTTTCCCCTTATGTCGGCAAAACCATTCCCTCTGCCGTCGCTTCCTCTGGGGTTCGTCCAGAAAACGAAGTAGCCCTGTCCCGCCCAGTACATCATCTCGTTGACGAATACCGTGCCGTATACTGTCTTCGGACCGCCGTGGACACAGAGAATGGCGGGGTACTTCTCGCCGGAGGTGTAGCCGAAGGGCCTGAGGACCCAGCCTTTGAACTTCATCCCGTCGTTTTCGTATCCTATCTCCTCCGGAACGGGAACGTATTTGTCACGGAGTATATCCTCGTTGAAGAAGGTGAGCTGCCCATCCTTCTTCGAGTAGAGTTCCTGGAGCTTCTGATTCCTGAGGGCGATGTAGTACACATTACCTTTATATACTCCAGCCGAGTCGATGCTTCCCTCTCCCGTCACGACCTTCTCGATTCTTCCCCTGAGGTTGATTCTATAGAGTTCTGACGAGTGGTCGAGAGTCGTGGTGAAGTAGAGCCAGCTGCCGTCCGTGAAGATGCTTTCTCCGCCGCCGTATCTTACGTCGCTACCGACACTCGAGCCGAGAGCTTCTCCCCACTTCTTCAGAAGTTCCGCCTTACCGTCCTTTATTGTATAGAAGTCGCAGTTTTCGTTGATGCCGTATGTCTTCCTGTCCTTTCCAGCCGCGATGATGTTCTCCCCGATGAACCATGCGCCCCGGAGCGACAGCGTTTCGGCGGGAAGGGCGGTGTACCATGAAAGAGTTGTGAGGTCGACGACCCTCACTTCCGTACGGAAATCCTCCTTCGCCCCCTTCCTGACGCCTCCCGTGCACACAAGTTTCGTCCTTTCTTCCGGGATGGAGATGCCGTCGACGGAGAAGTCATCGGGAAAGACATAAGTGATTTTTCCGTTCCTGATGACGGCGAGTCTGGTCCTTCTTCCGTTTATATATCCCTTTCCGTTGAGGTAGAAGCCCCTTTCCTCGATATCCTCCCAGTTCTCCTCCTCTTCGCTTCTCGTCTTCCACTCGTCCTTCCCGAGGCCCTCGAGCCTTCTGTCGACAGAGAAGAGGGCGACGAAGCTGCCATTTTCGAATGGAATGAAGCTCGTGATAATCCCGTCAACCGTCAGGTACGCTTCCGCTTCTCCTCCGTCGAGGGGAAGGGAATATATAGTGGAGGAGTTTCGGCTTTTCTTTTCGTCTTCACTTCTCTTTGCAAGGAAATAGAAACGACCTTTGTAAGGAACGCCGTAGCCGGCCTTTCCGTCTGTCGTGAGCGCCCTGGCACCGCCCGAGCGGAGCGTGTAGAAGTTGCTTTCGTAGCTCTTTCTGTCCGCAGAAGCCCTGCTGAGTCTGAAGAAGACGCCGTCCTCACTCACCGAGAGTGAGGAGAGATAACTGTAGCCGAGGAAATCCTCGAGTTCGATTCTGTTCATACCGTCATTCTGACGGAAAGACTGAAATGATACAATCTCCGCTTCCCGTCATCGGAAATGAAGGCAGTCTTATCTTGAGGGAGCGAACAGGTCATCGAGTACAACCTCACTCTGGACGAGCCCCGAGTACATGTTCTTCTTCACACCGAAGGTAGTCACCATCGTCAGCTGGATGGACTTCGACTTCGGTGCGGCGTTCATGAACGAACTGATCTTGTTTCTCAGTACCCTGTCATAGTCCTTGTCTATCATGAATTCGTTGATCGAGTATTTCATTTCACAGAGATTCACGACATTGTCCCGTCTGTCGATGATGAGATCTATCTGTGCTCCGCTCTCCTCTCCTTCGGCGGGAATGAACCAGGTCGATTCCTCCGTGAGAACACCTGAGATTCCGAGCTTCCGTTTTATCTGCAGAATATGGTCTCTCGCAAGGGATTCGAAGGCAAAACCCGTCCATGCTCTCTTTGACGGGTTGTCAATGGAGTTGCTCCAGAAGTGGTTATCAATTCCGTGATTATTGTTGAGGTATCTGAAGTAGAATGCTGTATAGTAATCGGAAAGCTGGTACACCTGGTTCTTTTTCGTCTTCCTGTAGAAGCTTGTGATTCTGATGAATCCCGAAAGTTCGAGGTCGTTCAGTATCTTCGTAAGCGTTCCGTTGCCGGGGAGTTCGGATTCCCGGGAGAGTTCCTCTCTTGTCATGCCTCTGTTCCTGCGGCTCAGCACTTCGACGACCTTTATATATGCGGGACTGTTGGAGAAGAGCGTGGCGTAAAGATGACTGAATTCGTCCCAGAGTTCTCCGCTGCGGTCGAAAAACAGTCTGTCTATATTCTGCTTCAGCCCCAGTTCCGGTGTGAGTGAGTTGAGGTAGTAGGGTATGCCTCCCATGATCATGTAGCATTCTGCAATTTCATAGCGCGACCATGTAATGCCTTTCTTCTTTCTCAGGAAAAGCTCTGTCTCGTAAAGAGTGAACGGCTTCAGAAACAGCTTCATCGTCTGTCTGTTGAAGAGTCCTCCCTTGTTTGCGGCTATCTTGTCGTTCATCCAGGAGGTAGCAGAGCCGCAGACGATGAAGATGAGGTTGTCACGTGTGGAAGCCCAGTCGTTCCAGAACCATTCGAAAGCCGGAAGAAAATCAGACTTCTGATTGTCGAGCCATGGCATTTCATCGAAGAAGACGACCTGTTTTCTTTCTGTATCGAGAGATTCGAGATAGTCTCTGAGCATGTCGAAGGCATCCAGCCACTTTGTTATCCGGACTCTGTCCTTAGGCTTTGCCTTCCTCCTGTATTCCTTCATGAATATATCAAGCTGGTCTTCCTTCGGCCTGTTGTACATTCCCGTAATCTTGAATGCGAAATCATAGTCGAAGAAATTGTTGATGAGGTACGTCTTTCCGACTCTTCGTCTTCCGTAGACTATGACGAGCTGGGCTGAATCCGACTCAACGCATTCCCTCAGACGGGCACATTCAGTCTCTCTTCCGATTATCTTCTTTTCATTCATGAATATATAGTAACCCTAATCAAAGAATAATGGAAGATTTTTTGTCTAAAAGTTATTTTGAAAATGAGATTTAGACAGAAAATAATTCAAAAATTGATGTTATCTTATTTTATTGTAGTGAAATATTCGCATGTGTTGGGTTCCTGTATCTGAAAGGGAGGAAATCGGACAAAAAAAGAACCTTTTCAGGTTCGCAGTTTACTCTTTTTCTTAATTCTTCGTGGTTGAAAGAAATAAGATAAGCCACCTGTCGGATTCGAACCAACGACCCCGAGATTACAAATCACGTGCTCTGGCCAACTGAGCTAAGGTGGCATTTCCATTTGTCCTTGATTGCTCAAGCACGTGTGTAACTATAATTTAATCGCAAAAACAAAATCAAGTACCTTTTCCGATTTTTTTGAAAAGTGGAGGAAATAAGGGTGACAAATACGGGGGATGTATGATAAAACTTATTCCCGTCAGGTCAGGATTTGACAAAGAATGATGCAATTTGTATATTATGGCTTGTCAGCTTGAATATTAGTCGGAGGATATAGATATGCCAGGTAACGTATCAAAGAACGCTCATCGTGAAGGTGCTAAGGCTCTTATCAGCAAGTGGGGCGGTGTCATCAAGATGAAGAGTGTCTTCGAGAACGGCAAGCTTCGCCATGTTGCTTACTGCGAGAAGACAGGCAATACAGCACGCAAGCCCAAGGATCTGATGTAATCCTTGCTCTCATGTTTCGACGGTTCTCCGGAGCCGTCTATTTTTTTTGCCTTTATCCGATTATATGACCATATCTTATGGTGGTATAACCAGTGTTGATGGAAAATACGGGATTCTGTTTCATTTCCCCCGTTGAGGTCCCGATTTTCTTTTCGATTTATGTTGCGGACGGCGTCCATCGGCGTGATAATAGTCAATTGGAAATTCAAACCTTTAACGGAGGATTAATATGAAGAAAACATTGGTTATCGCTCTTGCTCTCTGCATGCTTCTCACTTCTGTCTTCGCACAGGGTGCTGCTGAAGCTACGACGACAACAGCTTCCACCGACCCGCTCGTAGCTGCTGCACAGGCAGAAGGCGAACTCGTCGTCTACGGTTCATGTGAAGAGGAATATCTTGCAGCTGCATGCCGCAAGTTCGAGGAACTCTACGGAATCAAGGTCACATACCAGAGACTTTCCACAGGTGAAGTCCAGGCCAAGATCGAGGAAGAGAACGGCAACCCGTCCGCTGACGTATTCTTCGGCGGCACGACAGACCCGTACAACATGCTCGCAAGCGAAGGTCTCCTCGAGGCTTACGAGGCAAAGAACGCTTCCCACATCACAAAGGATGTCTACAAGGACAAGAACAACTACTGGTACGGCATCTACACGGGTATCCTCGGCTTCATGTACAACAAGGACGAACTTGCACGTCTCGGTCTCGAAGCTCCCCAGGATTTCGCTGACCTGACAAAGGAAGAATACAAGGGTCTCATCTGGCTCAGCAACTACAACACAGCCGGAACAGCAAAGCTCTTCCTCAACACTATCATCCAGAAGTACGGACACGATGCAGCAATGGAATACCTTGTCGCTCTCGACAAGAACATCGAAGTCTACACAAAGAGCGGTTCCGGCCCGTCCAAGAACGTCGGAACAGGCGAGTGTGTCATCGGTATCGGATTCCTTCATGACGGCATCTACCAGATTGTGGACAACGGCTACGACAACATCGGTCTCGTCATCCCGTCAAGCGGAACGACATTCGAAGTCGGCGCTACAGCTATCTTCAAGGGAGCAAAGCACCCGAACGCTGCAAAGCTCTGGATCGAGTATGCTCTCTCTCCGGACTGCGTCAACCAGGCTAAGGACTACGGTTCATACCAGTTCCTCGTCATCGACAACGCAGAGCAGCCCGAAATCGCATACGAGTACGGTCTCGATCCGTCCAACGTCATCGACTATGACTTCGACGATGCAACTGCAAACACGAAGCAGTACGTCGCAGACGTCATGGAAGCACTGGCAAACAGCGGTGCTGCTACAGGCGACACAACAAGATTCCAGGTCAAGTAAGACTTGTCCTTACTATGAAAGAAGGGATGACGGCACCTGCTGCCATCCCTTTTGAAATGTACAAGGAGGAAAGGATATATGGCTAGAGGCCAAGGCGCAGCGCTCGACAGGAAGAAACTGATGGCTGACCCGATCATGGTCACCACGATTGTCGTGCTCATTGCTTTCCTTACACTTTTCATTCTCTATCCGCTTGCAATACTTCTCGTGGATTCCTTCGTCGGCGACGGAAACTTCGGTTTCAGTGTATTCAAACGTATATTCGAAATGCCGACATTCACCAAGGCGATTACCAATACCCTCAAGGTGGGGTTCGTCGTCGGTATACTCTCTACTGTGGTGGGACTTCTCTTTGCCTACGTTGAAGTCTACCTCAGGATGAACAGATTCGTGGGAGGACTCTTCAAGGTGGTCAGCATGCTGCCCGTCGTTTCCCCTCCGTTCGTTCTGTCACTAAGTATGATAATGCTTTTCGGCAAGGCCGGAATAATCACAAGGTTCGTCCTTGGAATATATGACAACTCCGTCTACGGATTCTGGGGCATAGTCATAGTACAGGCCCTCACGTTCTTCCCCGTCTGCTACATGATGCTGAAGGGACTCTTGAAGAACATCGATCCGTCCCTCGAGGAGGCTGCACGCGACATGGGAGCAACGAGATTCAAGGTATTCTCCTCCGTCACGCTCCCGCTGCTTCTTCCGGGACTGGGTAACGCATTCCTCGTCACGTTCATCGAGTCCATTGCGGACTTTGCGAACCCGATGATCATCGGAGGTTCCTACGATACTCTCGCAACGACCATCTACCTCCAGATTACAGGCGCATACGACAAGGCCGGTGCTGCGGCGATGGCTGTCGTACTCCTTTTGATAACACTTGCGATGTTCGCAGTGCAGAAATACGTACTCGAGAAGAAGACTGCGGCAACGCTTACGGGTAAGGCATCGAGAGCGAGAATGCTCATAGAAGACAGATCGGTGAAGGTTCCCCTCACGATCTTCTGCTCTGCTGTCGCACTCTTCGTAATCATCATGTACCTCTGTGTTCCGATCGGAGCTCTCTTCCCGACCTGGGGCTACAAGTTCTTCCCGTTCACGCTCAAGTGGTACAGGCAGGTCTTCACGAAGTACAACGGACTCAAGGCATTCAGGGATTCCTTCATACTTTCTCTCATCTCGGCTCCGATTACGGCTCTGCTCTCCATGATAATCTCCTACCTCGTTGTAAAGAAGAAGTTCAAGGCGAAGGGATTCATCGAGGCTGTGAGTATGCTCGCCATGGCCGTACCGGGAACGGTACTCGGTGTCGGATACATCCGCGGCTTCGCAAGCGGCATATTTCACACCGGAATTCTGCAGGGAATATACGGATCGGCCGTGATTCTCGTCATAGTCTTCGTCGTGAGGTCACTCCCGACGGGTACGAGAAGCGGTATTTCCGCCCTCAGGCAGATTGACAAGTCCATCGAGGAATCTGCATACGACATGGGTGCGGACTCGTTCAAGGTCTTCATGACCGTGACGCTTCCCCTGATAAAGGATTCGTTCCTCAGCGGCCTTGTGACGGCATTCGTAAGAAGCATCACTGCTATCTCCGCAATCATCCTGCTCGTCACTCCGCAGTTCCTCCTGATAACCGTTCAGATCAACGAATTCGCGGAGAAGGGCTCGTACGGACTTGCATGTGCATTCGCAAGCATCCTCATCATAATCACCTACGGTTCGGTACTCCTGATGAACCTCTTCATCAAGTACTTCGGAACCAGCAGAAAGCTCAAGGAGGCTAAATAATCATGGATAAGATCAAGAAGGGCGTAAGGCTCGAACATATTTCAAAGATATACAAGGATCCCAAGACGGGTAGGGATTTCTATGCCGTGAAGGATACCTCCCTCACAATCGAACCGGGCTCGTTCGTGACTCTCCTCGGCCCCTCGGGCTGCGGAAAGACGACGACCCTGAGAATGATTGCAGGCTTCGAAAGCCCGGACGAAGGCGAAATCTACCTCGGCGACGAGCCCATCAACGAACTCACTCCGAACAAGCGTGATACAGCCATGGTCTTCCAGAGCTACGCACTCCTTCCGCACTACAACATCTTCGACAACGTCGCATACGGCCTCAAGATCAGGAAGATGCCGAAGGACCAGATCAGGGAAAAGGTACTGAAGATTCTCGACCTTGTCGAACTGGGAGGAATGGAGGAGAGAATGACGAACCAGCTCTCCGGCGGCCAGCAGCAGAGAGTCGCTCTTGCGCGTGCCCTCGTAATCGAGCCGAGTGTCCTTCTCTTCGACGAACCGCTCAGTAACCTCGACGCTAAACTGAGAGTCCAGATGAGAACGGAGATCAGAAGAATACAGCAGGAAGTGGGAATCACGGCCATCTACGTCACCCACGACCAGAGCGAGGCAATGGCAATCTCGGATAAGATCATCATCATGAACAAGGGAGTCGTTGCACAGATGGGAACTCCGGAGGAGATCTACTACCACCCGGTAAACGAGTTCGTTGCAGATTTCATCGGAGAAGCCAACTTCCTCCGCGGAGACTACACGGGCGACGACAACGGCTACGGCCTCCTCTCCTTCGAGGGCTTCAACCTCCACGTTCCGAAGAAAGACGGCATGGTGAAGGGCGGGAACTATACGGCAGTCCTCAGACCCGAGGCTGCAAAGCTCGGCGACGAAGGCCATATAAGGTGCAGGGTAATCGTCTCCTGCTTCATGGGCTCCTACCAGAACTATCATGTCATGGTCGGTGACACCCTCATCAAGCTCGAGGACCACAACCCGAAGAACAGGAAGGTCTACCATGTAGGTGACGAATGCTATCTCAACATCGACACCGATGCCCTCCATGTAATCTGAGGAAAGAAGAATGACGAAACCGGGGAGTTGCCTTTGTGCTGCTCCCCTTATTTTTTTGCTATCCCTTTATGCTATGTCTGTTACAATGTCTGTAGATACCATTTGGAGGGGTTATATGGGAGAATTCAGAAAATACGATGCCGTTCATTTCAGCCTGGACTATGCAGAAGGAAGCGGATGGGTTGTTGAGGAAAGTGAGACTTCATACAAAGTGAAGGTCTATTCCGTTGTTCCGGAGGACGAAGAGAGGGAGGATATAGACGATATAGAGGACACGTACGGCCTCTATGAAGGCTTTTTCTTCGATTTTCCTTCAGAGAGTCTGAGAAAGATGTCTCCCGATGAGATGGATGAGGATTTCAGACTGTGGATGGTAAGGGATATCCTTTCCGATAACGAAGGAAAGGAAGAAGTCGGAGACGACGCGAGAGAGTGTGTAAGGAGCAACCTTGAAATCCTCTGTTCCCTCCGCGTGAATTCCGCTCTCGTCATGAAAGGGTATCTGTGCTATGGAGGTTCTCCGTATTATGATTGTTCCTGGGCCGATTCAAGGGACTGTCTGGAGACGGCATTCGAAAGCACCGGAGATACGGAGCTCGCAAACACTCTCGGTTACATATATTATTACGGGCGGTGCAGTGACGGAAAACCGGATTACGACAGAGCCTACAGGTATTTCTCGACGGCGGCGCTCGACGGAAACCATGAATCCCTCTACAAGGTCGGGGATATGTTCCTTCACGGGTATGGAATTCAGAAGAACGAAGGGCTTGCCGAAGAACTTTACCGGCGTGTCTACGAAGAGACAAGAAAGATGATTCTCGACGGCAACCGTGCAAACAAGTTCGCCGATGCAGCCCTCAGAATGGCGGGATGCATGGAACGTCGGACGGGGCTCGCGAAGTCATACGCCTATGCAAAGTACCTGGAAGCCGACCTGGGACTGAAGCTCAGGGCATTCATGCATTATTACGGTGATGCGAGTGTCAGGAAGAGTGTTGATGCAGGACTGGAGGCAAACAGACCGGAGAGGAAATGTACGGTGGCAAAGACCAAGTATCCGGATTTTGCAGACAATTTCAGCTTTCCCAGTCTCAACGGCAACCTCATTAAGGTCTCAGTCGAACGTTCCGGGAATGTCGTCAGGGCGGAACTTGAAGTCGTCGACAGAGTTTCCAGAAGGAAAAGCCCGGACGCCTACATTCTTCTGACTCTTCCCTGCTTCTCATGGTGCGGGTTCGTCCGTTCCTATTCGTTTTCCTGTCTCCTTACAGAGGATGATGACTGCGGTTTCAAAGACGGAAAGACCACCGAAATATTCTGTTCCGAGATGGAAGACATCGGTTCCGGACTTCTGCTCACAGATGAGAAAGGTTCTGTCCATGAGTTTTATGCCGACTCATGGAAGATAAGAAGACCGACGAAGCGGGATGTGTTCGAGCCTGACTGGCATTACAGATTCTGAATCATGTACATATTGTTTAATATTGTACATTTTACCTTTTAAAAATGTCAGAAAAATAGAAAAATATCCTTTGAAAAATATCAGAAAAGGTAAGAGAAATCCTTTGAAAATTGTCAGAAGCAGTGTAATATTTTGTTGAAGGAACATGAAATATGCTCACCCGTGATATTCTCGAAGACCTCAGACGCTGGAAGGAAAGGCCTCATCATCCGCTCATTATCAGCGGAATGCGACAGACAGGGAAGACCTTCTCTGTCCGTGAATTCGGCAGAGAGTGCTATGAACATACGGTATATATCGACCTGAGGGCGCAGAAGAGCATACACAGCGTCTTCGACGGGGACTTCAATGTCGACTCCATGGTCATGGGGATTACGGCAGCAATGCCGGGAACACGCTTTGTAAGCAAAAAGACTCTCCTCATTCTTGATGAGATACAGGACTGCCCGAATGCATGCTCGTCTCTCAAGTACTGGGACCTCGACTCACGCTATGACGTCATCGCCACAGGAAGCTTTCTCTCCGTAAAGGGATTCCGTGTGCCGTATGAGAGAGGAGTGCCGGTCGGCTACGAGGAGCATATGCAGATGCATCTTCTGTCGTTCAGGGAGTTTCTGATCAACACCGGAATGGACGTACGTGTTCTCTCCTATGTCGGGAATGCCCTCCAGAAGGGCGAGACGATTGATGCTGCCGTCCACCAGAGCATGCGGTCGTTATATCTTCAGTATCTTATCGTCGGTGGAATGCCAGAGGCAGTCGATGCTTTCTTCCGTACTCATGATGTGAACCTGGTTAGAAGCATCCAGAAGCGGATTCTCACGTCCATCAGCGATGACTTCGGAAGATGCAGGGACAGGAGCGGAGACGAGAGAATCAATGAATCTCTGAAGCTCAGAGCAGAGGCGTGTCTGAAGTCGCTTCCGTCCCAGCTGGGAAAGGAGTACAAGAAGTTCCAGTACAGCCTTGTTGAAGCAAAGGGCAATTCTCCCGAAAAGGCGGAGGGAGTCGAATACCTTGAGGATGTCGGACTCGTCGTGAGAGCTTACAACACCCGTGAACTCTCATTTCCTCTTGAAGGCGCGAAGATAGCAACCGAGTTCAAGGTATATGCTGCAGATACAGGACTCTTGGTATCGATGCTGGGAGACGATGTCCCCGCCAAGATTCTATCGGGAGACCTCAGTGCCTGGAAGGGAGCTGTAGCCGAGAACATGGTGGCTTCTGCCTTTCACATGGCGGGGCGGAGTCTCTACTACTACCATGCTCCAAGCGGCTCTCCCGAACTTGACTTCGTTTATGAGGACGGCGAGGATGTAACAATCGTGGAGTGTAAGTCCACGAACAACCGCGCGACAAGCATGAAGTTCGTACTCGCAAATCCGAAGAGATTCGGAGAGCATAAAGCGGTCAAGATTGCAGATACCAACATCGGCTCGGGAGAAGGCTTCAGAACTTATCCTCTGTATTCACTCGGGTTCCTCCAGAAGAGGGAGAAGAGCCTTATTGTAGATACAGTGGATGTGTCGAAGCTGAAGATTCAGTGACAGCTTTTCAGATATCCGGATTGTTTTCATTGTTAAAACCTTCGTTTGCGGAACCCCCGGGGCTTGTTCCGGGGAGGAGCAAACTTCCTCAGCCTTTTACGTCGGCCGAACGTCTAAATTGCGAGCACATTCTATGAATGTCAGTTTCCTATAACTTATACCTTTTGATATATCCGTTCCGTCAAACCGTTTGACGTGGAAATATCCGCTGGTACGTTTAC
>CAVFVX010000029.1:0-21437 GCA_963626075.1 Acutalibacteraceae bacterium | reverse complement strand
GAGGAGATGGGGTATGCGGTGGAAAGCAATCCCTGGAAAGAGATGATTGCCTTCATGAGTGAGTCGCAGAAAATGCTTGACGCAACTCTCAATATGGATTCTTCCCGAGTTGCCGAAGAGATGGAGAGGATTCACGACGAGAATGTTTCTTCCGTAAAGTATAACAACGAGAATTCCCTTTCATCCGTTCTCACGCTTGCCTACCTCAGTGCCAGGGAGTACTTCTTCAAACCGGTAAGAGAGCTTCCGACGGGGAAGGGATTTGCGGACGTAGTATATGCTCCGAAACCCAGGTTCGTTGGGGAGTACCCCGCACTTGTTGTCGAGCTCAAATGGAATAAGAATGCCGAGAGTGCCATCGACCAGATAAGGGAGAAGAAGTACCCTGATTCCATAAAGGAGTACACAGACAATATTCTCCTTGTCGGCATCAACTACGACAAGAAGACGAAGAAGCATGAGTGCATTATCGAGAAGCTATGACGAGCGAACAGGCAGAAGTCGTTATCTGTTCTTCTGATGTGTAGATTATGCTTTGACAGGCTTTGGGCATCTTATTCCTACAACACCCTGAACAACTCTTCAATACGTTGTAATATGGAGCAAGGAAAGTATCTATGAGAATAATGTTTGTCTGCCACGGCAACATATGCCGCTCTCCGATGGGAGAGTTCATACTGAAGAAGATGCTTCTTGACGGGGGAATAGAGGGAGTCGAAGTCCTCTCCCGCGGCGTCAGCAGCGAGGAGGAGGGGAACGACATCTATCCGCCTGCGAAGAGAGTGCTGCGTTCACACGGTATTCCCTTCACTCACCACTCCGCCCACAGAATCAGCGATTCCGATTTCGAGTCGAGTGATATCGTCTACGCACTCGACGAAAGCAATTACCGCGCTCTCACGAGGCGGTTCCCGTCTTCGGACAGGATCAGGATGCTCTGTGAAGGGGAAGTTGAGGATCCCTGGTATACGGGCAACTTCGAGGGGGTATATCGGGAAATTTCTGAGGGATGTCGGAATATTGTGAAAGAACTGAAAAATAATATAATCAGATAAAACTGTTAAGGAGACCTTTTATGGATATCAGATACTCAACTGGAAAAGAAGATTTCAAATTCATGACGACAGATGACCTCAGAGATGAGTTCCTCATCACCGGCATCTTCAATGCCGACGACGTCAGCTGCGTCTACTCACATATCGACAGAATCGTCACCATGGGCTGCATGCCGGTGAAGGAAATAGTCGACATCGAGAAGAACATCGACCCCTGGAAGAACTTCGGTGTAAGCTACCTCCTCGAGAGAAGAGAGCTCGGCTCGATCAACATCGGCGGCAAGGGTAAGATCATCGCTGACGGAGTGGAATACGAGATGAACCACTGGGACGGCATCTATCTCCCGATGGGAACGAAGAAGGTTGAATTCGAATCCGCATCCGCTGACGACCCGGCAAAGTTCTACATCGTCACGGTTCCCGCACACACACCCAAGAAAGCTGTCCACGTTCCCTTCGAGAAGGCAATACACAAGCACCTCGGAGACCTCAAGACAAGCAACGAGAGAACAATCAACCAGTACCTCCATCCGGACGTACTCGACACATGCCAGCTCTCGATGGGTCTTACACACCTCGAGCCGGGTTCGGTATGGAACACGATGCCCGCACACACTCACGAGAGACGTATGGAAGTCTACTTCTACTTCGATGTCCCCGAGGACAACGTCGTCTTCCATTTCATGGGCGAACCCAGCGAGACGAGACATATCGTAATTCACAACGAAGAGGCTGTAATCAACCCGTCGTGGTCGATTCACTCCGGTGCGGGTACATCCAACTACACCTTCATCTGGGCTATGTGCGGTGAGAACAGAGCCTACGACGATCAGGACTGGATCAAGACTCCCGACCTCAGATAAGGAAATCCTCTTCACGTCTTACGCTGCATTCCTCCGGGAGTGCAGTTTTTTCTTGTCCCCGAAAAGTATCTTTTTACGGGACAAAGACTTCAAGGAGCCCTCATCTTGTCCGGTATGCCGTCTGAATGATAGAATGAGTCAGCCGGAGAGGCTTTTCCGGTAGTCGGGAGGAGCTGTGAGCGAAGCTGCAGACAGAAAAGACAGGGTGTTCCCCGCCGTATTCCATATGGAAGGGAACAGCGGGTACCGGGTTGAATTTCCGGACATTCCGGGATGCTTCTCCCAGGGCGATACTCTTGAAGAAGCGTACAGAATGGCGGGAGAGGCACTTGCGCTTGCTCTCGACGGTGATGATTTCATTCCGCCGCCTGCGGGGAATATCACAGTATACGGCGAAGACCTGGTGGTGCCCGTTGCGGCTGCGGACGGTGATGATATCGTCCTCATCGGTTAGTCCGGGACAGACTTCCGGGGAGCATCGCTGTTATTTTGGCAACAACTATTTCTAACAACATCAACAATTAGCCCTTACTCTGTTGGATAATCTCCGGAAAATTGCTATATATAGAGGTCGGAGGCATTATGCAGATAAGGCTTAAGAATCTCAGACGCGTCTACGGGACGCTGCATGCCGTTGAAGGAGTATCGCTTACGATACCCTCCAATACTGTCTATGGAATAATCGGAAAGAGCGGGGCGGGAAAAAGTACGCTCGTGCGCCTTATCAGCATGCTGGAGAAGCCGGACGAGGGCGAAGTCTACTACGGCGAGAGACGTGTGGACAACCTTTCGAAGAAGGAACTCATCGAGGAGAGAAGGAAAATCGGCATGATCTTCCAGAACTTCAATCTCTTCTCCTCCCGTACCGCCGGACAGAACATAGCATACCCCATGGAAATCTGCCATAAGGACAAGGCCTACATAAAGAGCCGTGTCGCCGAGCTCATAAAGCTCGTGGGACTCGAGGGCAGGGAGAACGCTCCCGTCTCGACTCTCTCGGGCGGCCAGAAGCAGAGAATCGCAATCGCGAGAGCTCTCGCATGCGAGCCCGACATCCTCTTCTGCGACGAGGCGACAAGTGCACTTGACCCGCAGACGACGAGAGCGATCCTTGCACTCATCAAGGAAATCCAGAAGAAGATGAATCTCACCGTCGTCATGATCACCCACCAGATGGAGGTCGTGAGGGATGCCTGCGACAGGGTCGCGGTACTCGACCAGGGGGTAGTCGTCGAGGAAGGTGAGGTGAGCGAAATCTTCTCCTCTCCGAAGAGCGAGGTTACCAAGGACTTCATCTCCAACCTCACGAACATCAAGGATTCGATTGTCAACTTCTCGGAGAAGAAGGGCCACTACACTCTCCGCTTCAGCTCCTCCACGACTGCAGAGCCCGTCATAAGCGAGGTCACGAGGGAGACGGGTGCCATGTTCAACATCATGGCGGCCGGGGTCCAGTACATAGAAGGCAGCCGCTTCGGCGTCATGGTTCTCGACATCGGACCGGACGAAGCAACACGTGAGAAGGCCATAGCCATGCTCAGGGAAAAGGGCGTCACAGTCGACAGAACGATAATCGAGGAGGAAGAGAAATGAATTCACAGATAATGAAGCTTGTTCTCCAGTCAACGGGACAGACGCTCGAGATGGTCTTCTTCTCGACGATATTCTCCATCGTTCTCGGTCTTCCTCTCGGAGTGCTGTTACATGTAACCGATAAGGAGGAGAAGGGCGGAATAATCCCGAAGCCCGTTCTCAACGAGGTTCTGAGCCGCATCGTCAACGTCCTCAGGTCCTTCCCGTTCCTCATTCTCATGATAGTCCTCATGCCGCTTGCGCGACTTATCCTCGGCACCACAATCGGAACGAGAGCTGCGGTCGTATCTCTTTCGATTGCCGCTGCACCGTTCGTCGCACGTGTCATCGAGACGAGCCTCACCGAGGTCGACCCGGGTGTCATACAGGCAGCGAAGGCCATGGGATCCACGAACTGGCAGATAATATACAAGGTGATGCTGCCCGAGGCTCTCCCGGGACTCGTAAGCGGAATCACGCTCACCATAATCAACCTCATCGGCTACTCGGCAATGGCCGGAACAATCGGAGGCGGAGGACTGGGTGACCTTGCAATCCGCTACGGCTACCAGCGTTTCCGCACCGACGTCATGGTCGCAGCCGTCGTAGTCACAGTCGTTCTCGTCGAAGTCATACAGTTCATAGGAAACAGGATATCGGCTGCACTTCTAAAGAGAAGATGAGCCTTCCAGAGCCGCCGGAAACGGCGGTTCAGCTTTCGCCTTTTCTCACTTCAAGCGTGTAAAATTTTGTAAAATCTGAAGTTTTCAGTTCAAAAAATGCTGTTAATGCCGGAAGTTGATGATTAGTATCAATGCGGAAGTGATTGAGATGATAAGAAACGAAAACAGACTCCTGAGTGCTCTGGTGCTGAATATACTCGTGATAGTAATCGAGGCATATTCCTTCTTCGTCAACCTGTTCATCAAGAGAAACTTCAGTCTCGAGTACTTCATGTATTACACGCACATATCGAGTGCGGTTGCACTTCTGGCGTCCGTTCTCATCTGCAGCGAGCTCACCCGCGAGATAACCAATCCCTCAAAGAGAACGAGGGTTCTCTTCAGAAGAATAAGATACGTCTCGGTGTGCATGCAGGCTCTGACGATGCTTGTCGTCTTATGCATCATTCTCCCCACCGACATCGTAAGCGGAACCTTCAGCCTCTACAGATACGCAAACGTCGGCGAATACCTGATCTGTCCCGTGCTCTCCCTTGTCTCGATGATAGTCTTCGGTGACTACAGGGGAGTGACGAAGAAGGACGCCTTCGTCGCCCTTGTTCCATCCGTGGTCTACGCCTTTGTGATGACGTTTCTCAATATCGTCCGCGTAGTCGACGGCCCCTACGATTTTCTCCGTGTCCACAACCAGTCCGTATTCATGTCGTCTGTCTGGGCTGTCGTCATAATCGGCGGAGCCTATGCAATAAACCGCCTCATAATGTTCCTTTCGAAGAAGGTGAACCAGAAATACATTAAGGAAGAGGAATAATTTTTTCAGTATCTCATTTCCTTATACTGTATTAATATAACCCCGTTTGTGTAGTATGTCCGGTGCGGAATTCCTCAAAAAAATGTGCAAAATACTTGCATAAATATTAATTTTCCGTATATAGTCTGTGTAAGATTAAACACGGAGGAAAGAAACATGACAAGATTTACAACAGCTTCCTGCATGATGATGTCCTCCATGATGATGCCCTGCCGGGCATAACATTCTCATTTAAAAAAATCCACTCATCTTCAGTAATCAAATGTTCAACCCCGAGGGGAGAACTCACACAGCACATACAGGGAAATACCCTTTCAAAGGAATAATAAAATGAAAAAGACAATCGCAATCGCACTTATCGCATTACTCGCACTCACAGCAACATTCGCTCAGGGATCATCCGAGACGAAGAGCACGGAAAGCACAACGACAAAGCTCGTCGTCGGCGCAACACCCGAGCCCCACGCAACTCTCCTCTCCCTCGTAGTAGACGACCTTGCAGAGCAGGGAATCGAACTTGAAATCAAGGAATTCACGGACTATGTAACTCCCAACGATGCAGTCGAGTACGGCGAAATCGACGCTAACTACTTCCAGCACATTCCGTATCTTGAGTCATTCAACTCAGAGCACGGCTATCATCTCGTGAACGCAGGCGGAATCCACATCGAGCCTATTGCACTCTATTCGACAAAGTACAACTCACTCGATGAGATCCCCGACGGCGCAACAATCGCAATCCCGAATGACCCGACGAACGAGGGCAGAGCTCTTCTCCTTCTCGAGAGTGCAGGACTCATCACACTCAATGCCGATGCAGGTCTCGAGGCAACTCCGCTCGACATAGCATCCAACCCCAGGAACCTCACATTCTACGAAATCGAGGCTGCATCTCTTCCGAGAGTCATCGATGACGTTGACGGCGCAGTCATCAACGGCAACTACGCTATCCCCGCAGGCTTCGTGGCAACACGTGACGGTCTCTATGTCGAAGGCGCAGATTCTCCGTACGTGAACGTCGTCGCAGTCAAGGAAGGCAACGAGAACAATCCCGCAATCAAGGCACTTGTCGAGGCTCTCAAGAGCGACGAAGTCAAGGCATATGTCGCAGAGCATTACCCCAACGGCGAAGTCGTCCTCGTAGACTGAACTGTTCTTTCAAAAAACTCCCCCCTCTCAAACGAAAAGGGGGGATTTTTATCGATAAATGTAATACACTTGCCGTATGACACAGAAAGTAACGGTTGTCGGAGGAACGAATACCGACCTGAAGGGCGACAGCTACGCCCCCATCGTCAGATGCGACTCGAACATAGGAAAGGTTACAATCGACCACGGCGGAGTGGGCCACAACATCGCCCTCAACCTCGCCAGAATGGGTAAGTCCGTTTCTTTCATCACGGCTCTCGGAAACGATGTCTTCGGTGAGAGTCTGAGGTGGAATCTCCCGAAGGAGATGGACATCTCCTCGTCGCTGCTGCTTCCCGGCCGCAGTGACATATATCTCTACGTCTGCGGTCCCGAGGGTGACATGTACGTCGCCGTCAACGACATGGAGAACATCAGAAAGGTCGACCCCGAATACATAAAGGCACGCAGTAAGACCATAGAGGATGCGGCAATCGTAGTTGTCGAAGCCAACCTCAATCCCGAGACCGTAGCCGAAGTCTGCTCTCATGCCCGCGGCCCCGTCTACGCAGATGCCGTGTCCACGCTCAAGGTCGACAGGCTCGTGCCGTCCTTCGAGCACCTGGATGTATTCAAGCCCAATCTCATGGAGCTCGAATATCTCTACAAGAAGAAAATCGACAGCAACGAGGAAATGCTGAAGGCGGCTCACTTTCTCCTCGACAGGGGAGTGGGAGCGGTGCTCCTCACTCTCGGAAAGCGGGGAAGCGTATATATTTCGCCGAAGAAGGTGCTCTACTCACCTTCGTCGAAGAGACCCTGCGTCAACTCCACGGGAGCCGGAGACGCTCTCCTTGCAGGTTTTGCGTTCGGCATGATGGAGTGGGGAAGCATCACGAAGGCCATGAAGGCCGCGTCGGCCGCTGCCGAAATCGCCATCCAGTGTGAGGAGGCTGTGTCCCCCGACATGAACGGCGAATCTATCTATAAGATCATGAAGGAGAAGGAAACCTATGCAGAAATACCTGGATTATTCTGATGAAGTGAGGAAGGCGCTCGACGAGGGTAAGCCCGTCGTCGCACTTGAAAGCACGATAATTTCCCACGGAATGCCGTACCCGAAGAACGTCGAGACGGCACTCATGGTAGAGGACGAGATAAGAAGGAACGGTGCCGTTCCTGCAACAATCGCAATCATCAACGGCCGTCTCAAGGCAGGCCTGAGTAAGGACGAAATCGAGTACTTCGGAAAGAAGGGCACTGCCATCACGAAGACAAGCCGCCGTGACATTCCGACGATTATCGCAAGAAAGGCAGACGGAGCAACGACAGTCGCCGCAACGATGATTATCGCATCTCTTGCGGGAATCGACATCTTCGCCACGGGCGGTGTCGGCGGTGTTCACCGCGGGGCCGAAACCACAATGGACATCTCTGCCGACCTCGACGAATTCACGAAGACTGGAGTTCTCGTGGTCTGCGCGGGTGCGAAGGCAATCCTCGACCTGCCGCTGACTCTCGAGTACCTCGAGACGAAGGGCGTCAACGTCGTGGGCTACACGACAGACGAGCTTCCCGCATTCTATACGCGTAAGAGCGGACTCAAGGTTACATGGCGTATGGACACTCCCGAGGAGATAGCCGAAAGCTGGAAGGTCCAGAAGGATATCTATCCGCATACGGGACTTCTCGTGACGAACCCGATTCCCGAGGAATACTCGATGGATCCTGACTATATAAACAGGGAAATAGATGTAGCCATCGAAGAAATGAAGAAGCTCGGAATAAAGGGTAAGGAGACGACTCCGTACCTCCTGGACAAGATCCAGAAGCTTACGGGCGGCGAAAGCCTCGAAGCCAACATCAAGCTCGTTCTCAACAACGCTAAGCTCGCTTCCCGGATTGCCTGTGCAATGAAGAAGTGACATCCGTTTTCAGAAGATGATGATTCTCTCTTCCCACCTGAAAGGAAGGGAGATTTTTCTTTCACCGCTTTCCTGGTGGGTGAATCTGAGATTTCTGCAACATGTTTGCATTTTTCTCAGATTCAGACGCGTTTTATCTGAGATTTCTGCAACATGAGGCCGGGGGACGTAAATGGACTCCGGAAAAGGATGAGACATTTTTGTTGTTTCTCTCTTTTTGAGCTATATTGTCTTCATGAACACCATTCTTCTTGTATTATCTTCTCTAATTCTCGTTCTACTTGTTGTCGTTCTCATAAAGCTCTCGTCGAAGAAGGGAGCTTCTCTCGACGAAGCCGCCCTCATGAAGGTGAAAGAGGAACTGAGAACGGGAAGCGAGGAATCATTCAATGCATTCCGGCTTTCCTATGACCGTGATATGTCCCGTCTTCTCTCGGAGACGAGGGAAGCTCAGAAGACTGCGGGCGAAAAACTCGGGGAGATGACAAGAACCCTCAACAGCCTCTCGTCATCCGTCCTCTCCATTCTCAGGGAGGATGCGGAGAATCAGAACGTGAGGAACACCGCACTCCAGAAGACGATGAACGAGAACTTCGACAGGGTGAGGGAGGACAACAGAAAGTCCTTCGAGCTCATCAGCGAGAAAAGCGAGAAGCTGAAGGACGAAGTAAAGGCCGGCATGGACGGAATAAGGGAGGGCAACGAGAAGAAGCTCTCGGAAATCCAGGGCATTGTCGACACAAAGCTCCAGGAGACACTCGACAGGCGCATAACCCAGTCCTTCGAGGCAGTGACCGAGAACCTTAATAAGCTCTACAAGGCCATGGGTACCCTCGATGTCCTCACGGGTGATGTGAAAAAGATGAATTCTCTCTTCTCGAACGTCAAGAGCCGCGGTGTCTGGGGCGAGATGCAGGCCGAGAACATCCTCTCGGACATACTCACACCGGACCAGTGGGTGAAGAACTATTCTCCGAAGAAGAACCGCGAGATGGTCGAATTCGCAATACGCCTACCGGGAAAGGACACGGGCGAGATATATCTTCCGATAGACTCCAAGTTCCCCGTCGCCGACTACGAACGCTACAAGAATGCCGTGGATGCTGCCGACAGCGCGGCGGTCGAGAGCGAAGTGAAAAACCTGAGAAAGGTCATCGAGAAGGAGGCGAAGACGATCCGCGACCTCTACATAGTCCCACCGGAGACTACGGACTTCGCACTTCTCTTCCTCCCGAGCGAAGCGCTGTACCTCGAGATGCTGAAGATAGACGGGCTCGTGGAGAAGATCCAGAACGAGTACCGTGTCGTTCTCACGGGGCCGAACAACTTCTCGGCTCTTCTCTCGTCACTCTCACTGGGCTTCAAGACGATGCAGATCGAGGCATATACCTCCAACATCTGGCACCTCTTCGAAGACCTCAAGAAGCTCTTTGCCGATCTCTCCAAGAGTGTGGACGAATCGAAGAAGAGCGTCGACAGAGCCTCCGAGAGCCTCGAGAGGGCGAGAGTGAAGAAGGAGAAGATCTCCTCCGTCCTCACGAGAATGGAGAGCAACGCCGACAGGGCTTCGATAGGAAGCAGAGAGGAGTATTATCTTGAGAACGAAGAGGAAAATAGTGAAAGTTAATCAGACACTTTTACACTTTCCGTACTTCTGTAAGAAAAGAAATAATCATAGAATCTGAATATGCCGAAGATTGTGGATAAGGAAGAAAGGATGAAGACCATCCTCATGAAGGCCATGGAGGTCTTCAGCGAGGTGGGTTACAAGGATTCGAATCTCACTCTCATTGCCGAGAAGTGCTCCCTCTCGCGCCCGACTGTCTACCAGTATTTCAAGGACAAGAAGGAAATCTACTACTATGCGGTGAAGCTTGTCTCCTCCGAGATGTTCGCCCTCTATTCGAAGATGGCGTTCGACGACGAGGGGGGAGACGAAATCGAGAGGCTCGACAGGATAATATCCGACGTATTCGAGAAGGCGGGGAACAACAGCCAGGCTCTGTCAAACCTTGTGGAGTTCATACTTGCCGAGAAGCGGGGCGGAGTCGACGTATACTCCGTGATCATGGCGCGTACGGCGAAGCTGAGAATCCTCATCAAGCGGCTTCTGCTGCAGGGTGTCCACCGCGGTACCATCAGAGAGTGCGATGTCGACAGGCTCGGGGAGGAAGTGTATTCCCTTATCCAGGCGGAGTGCTTCCAGGTGGGCTTCTTCAACAGCTACACACCTCTCGAAGCGAGACAGACTCTTCTCGATTTTCTTTCCTCCTTCAGAAAATAGCGGTTTCACTTTACGATTTTCATTTTCATAATTATCTTATTCTGCAGGTGTTATGATTTCGATTCTCTCAATACATATTGGAGGATAGAATATGAACTATGATAAGTTTACAGTAAAGATGCAGAATGCTCTCGAGGAGGCCGTGCAGAAGGCGCAGAACGCCGGACACAGCGAAGTCGTCCCTGCACACATGATTCTTGCCCTCCTTGAGCAGAAGGACGGAGTCCTGAGACCGCTCTTCGAGAAACTCGGTGTTTCCTCTGACGCTGTCAGAGAGGCCATGGAGAAGATCACTTCCAGGCTCGCCAAGGCCTACGGCGGTACACAGACCACCTTTTCCAGATCAATGGCAAGAATACTCGGCGCCTGCGAAAAGACAGCCGGGGATTTCAAGGATGAATATGTCTCGTCCGAGCACTTCCTCATCGCACTCCTCACGGATGAATGCGAGGAGAAGGATGCCCTCATCTCTCTCGGTGTCAACAAGGACGATGTCCTCGAGGCCCTGAAGACCATAAGGGGCAACCAGAGAATAACGAGCCAGGACCCGGAGGCTCAGTATGCGGCACTGGACAAGTACTGCAAGGACCTCACCCGGTCTGCAAAGGAAGACAAGCTCGACCCCGTCATCGGAAGGGACGAGGAGATAAGGCGTGTCATGCAGGTTCTTTCGAGAAGAACGAAGAACAACCCCGTTCTCATCGGTGAACCTGGTGTCGGTAAGACGGCAATCGTTGAAGGGCTTGCACAGCGTATTGCGAAGGGCGATGTCCCCGAGTCACTGAAGGACAAGAGACTTCTTTCCCTTGACATCGGCTCTCTCATCGCGGGAGCGAAGTTCAGAGGTGAGTTCGAGGAAAGACTCAAGGGTGTCATCAACGAAGTCACGAAGAGCGAGGGCAGGATAATCCTCTTCATCGATGAGCTTCATACAATCGTCGGCGCAGGTGCGGCCGAAGGCAGCACTGATGCCTCGAACCTCATCAAGCCGGCTCTTGCAAGGGGCGAGCTCCATGCAATCGGAGCTACGACGCTTGACGAGTACCGTAAGTACATCGAGTCGGACAAGGCCCTCGAGAGAAGGTTCCAGCCCGTATATGCAAAGGAGCCGAGCGTCGAGGATACAATCTCGATTCTCAGAGGGCTTCAGCCCAAGTACGAGGTACACCACGGTGTAAGAATCAAGGACGAGGCTCTCGTCGCAGCGGCAACGCTCTCCGACAGATACCTCACCTCGCGTTTCCTCCCCGACAAGGCCATAGACCTCGTCGATGAGGCTGCATCCCAGATAAAGATGGAAATCGAGTCCCAGCCGGAAGCTCTGGACAAGCTCCAGAGAAAGATTCTCCAGCTTCAGATCGAGAAGCAGGCCCTGAGCCGTGAAAACGATGAAGGCAGTAAGGAGAGACTCGGGAAGCTCAACGCGGAGCTTGCCGAAGACCAGACGAAGTTCGATGCACTCCACCTCGAGTGGCAGAACGAGAAGGACGCCATCGTGGCCCTCAGGGAAAAGAAGGCTGAGATGGAGAAGCTCACGCAGCGCAAGGAGAACGCCGAAAGAAGCGGCAACCTCAACGAAGCCGCGCAGATCAGATACGGCGAGATGCCCGCTCTCGAGAAGGAGATAAAGGCAGCCGAGGACAAGGTGAACTCATTCAAGGGTGCTGACGGAAGACTCCTGAGGGAGGAGGTGACCGAAGACGATATAGCAAAGGTCGTCTCCCTCTGGACGGGTATACCGGTTGCCAAGATGATGAGCTCCGAGATGGAGAAGTACGCGAACCTCGAGAAGACACTCTCGGAGAGCGTAATCGGACAGAACCAGGCAATAGAAGCCGTGAGTAACGCAATAAGGCGTAACAAGGCCGGTCTGAGCGATGAGCACAGACCGCTGGGTTCCTTCCTCTTCGCGGGGCCCACGGGTGTCGGTAAGACGCTTCTTGCCAAGGTTCTTGCATCGTTCCTCTTCGACGACGAGAAGGCCCTGACGCGTATCGATATGTCGGAGTACATGGAAAAGTACTCGGTATCGCGTCTCATCGGAGCACCTCCCGGATACGTAGGCTACGACCAGGGCGGTCAGCTTACCGAGGTCGTGAGAAGGCGCCCGTACTCGGTCATTCTCTTCGATGAGATAGAGAAGGCCCATCCGGATGTCTTCAACATCCTTCTGCAGGTTCTCGATGACGGAAGACTCACCGACGGTCAGGGCAGGGTGGTGGACTTCACGAACACCATCATAATCATGACGAGCAACCTCGGAAGCGAGTACATACTCAAGGATCCCGAGCACGCGGAGACTCATGTGATGGATGCAATCCACCATGCCTTCAAGCCGGAGTTCATCAACCGTATCGACGAGATAGTGGTCTTCAACCCGCTCGGAAAGGACCAGGTGAAGGCGATTGTCCACCTGCAGCTCGAGACGCTGAGGAAGAGACTCGAGAAGAGAGGCTACAACCTCTCCTGGACCGGAGATGTCGAGGATTACATCGCCGAGGTCGGCTTCGACCCCGAGTTCGGTGCACGTCCCGTCAGAAGGGCCATCCAGAACGAAATCGAGAACACGCTTTCGCGTTCCATCCTTTCGGGTGAAATCAAGCGCAGCGGTTCAGTCAATGTAGTTCTCAAGGACGGAAAGATTGCCGTTGAAGACTGACAGGGCATCGTAGCGCTGCGGCGTGTCGACGTCGTAGACAGTACCTATCGAGGAGGGGATTCTCAGGACCCCCTCCTTTTTCAGATATTCCTTCATCGTTCCTCCGAATGTGAGGAGGCGGTGGAGGTTTTCCTTTCTGTAGCATACGGGATGGCCCGGAACGCCGTTATATACCGGGCGGACGATCGATGACTTCTCAAGTCCTCTGAAAAGATTTTCCACATCCTCCTCTCTGAGGAGCGGGAGGTCCGAGGGAAGAATCGCGAAGTCGTCGTCCTCCACTTTTCCGAGTCCCGTGAGGGTACTCGAAAGCTGGCCCTTCTCGAAGTCGGGGTTGCAGACGGTCTCGACGGGGTACGGTGCGAGGATGCGCTCCATATCCTCCCTCATGTTCCCCGTGACGGCGATGACCCTCCTCGCAAGGGGAAGCACAGCCGAGAGCGTGGATTCCATAACCGTTTTATTATTATAAGGAAGCAGGAGCTTGTTTCTCCCCATTCTCGAGGAGAGTCCCGCTGCAAGCAGCACCACAGTCATATTGAAAGTCTATGAAAAAAGAGAGGCGGCCGCAAGGTCGTCTCTCTTTTCCTTATCTGTACGGTTCAGTCCGCCTTTCTCGCATCCTCGAGAACGGAGTCCTCGTTGGAGTGCTTTACCCTGACGGGTTTGATGTGCCAGATTTCGTTTGCATATTCCCTGATTGTTCTGTCTGAAGAGAAGAAACCGGATGATGCGATATTGAGAAGGCTCTTTCTGTTCCAGTCGCTTCTGTTATCCCTGTAGAGTGCCACAGCTTCTTCGTGGCGGTCGGAGTAGGCTCTGAGGTCTGCCATGAGGAAGTATCTGTCGTTGTGGACGAAGAGGGAATCGAGGAGCGGCCTGAAGATGCCGTGTTCGTTGTTGGAGAAGAAGTCGCTCTCGATGAGGGAAACCGCACTTCTGATTTCGTCGTCGGCCTCCATCCACTCGCGTGCGGAGTAGACGGGAGCGAGAGCTGCAATCTCCTTCTCGGTGTGACCGAAGATGAAGATGTTCTCCTTTCCGACCTTCTCGGCCATCTCGACGTTCGCACCGTCAAGCGTTCCGATAGTGATGGCGCCGTTGATCATGAACTTCATGTTGCCCGTGCCGCTTGCCTCGGTTCCCGCAGTCGAGATCTGCTCGGAGAGGTTCGTTGCCGGGATTACAGCCTCTGCAAGAGTCACTCTGTAGTCCGGCATGAAGTAGACGTGGAGGAGGTCTCTTACCTGCGGATCGCTGTTGATGACCGCCGATATGTTCGAGATGAACTTGATTATGAGCTTCGCGTTCACGTAGCCCGGAGCGGCTTTTCCTCCGAAGAGGAACGTCATTGGCTGGAAGTTCTGTCTGTAGGATGCATCGCTCTTGAGACGGTTGTAGATCATCACGATGTTGAGAGCGTTCAGAAGCTGTCTCTTGTACTCGTGGATTCTCTTCACCTGCACGTCGATGAGTGTGGAGGTGTCGAGGATGATTCCCGAGTCCTTCTTCAGGAATTCCGCTGCGCTCTTCTTTGCTTCGTCCTTGACCATTCCGATTCTTTCGACGAATGCGGGGTCGTCTGCAAGCGGCCTGAGCTTCTCCACTTCGTCGAAGTCGGTGATCCACTTGTCTCCGATGGCCTCGGTGATGAGGGAAGAGAGGGCGGGGTTGGCATCGAGGAGCCAGCGGCGCTGCGTGACACCGTTCGTCTTGTTGTTGAATCTGTCGGGGAAGATCCGGGCAAACTCGGGGAACATGTTCTCCCTCAGGAGCTTCGAGTGAAGTGCAGCGACACCGTTCGTGGAGTGGCTGCCGATGATTGCAAGGTTTGCCATTCTCACCATCTTCGGGGAGCTCTCCTCGATGATGGATATCTTCGCGATCTTGTCGTTCTGCATCGGGAAGTAGGAGACGGCACTCTGGAGGAATCTTCTGTTGATTTCGAAGATGATCTGCATGTGCCTCGGGAGGATGGACTCGATCATCGGGAGCGGCCACTTCTCGAGTGCCTCGGGCATGAGGGTGTGGTTCGTGTAGCCGAGCGTCTTCACCGTGATGTCCCATGCCTCGTCCCATCCCAGTCCTTCCTGGTCGATGAGGAGTCTCATGAGCTCCGGTACCGCAAGGGAGGGGTGCGTGTCGTTGAGCTGGATTGCAGCCTCGTCCGGGAACTTCTTCCAGTCGTAGTCGCCGTTGCGCTTGAATCTTCTGACGATGTCCTGGAGAGAGCAGGAGACGAAGAAGTACTGCTGCTTGAGCCTCAGTTCCTTTCCCATGTAGAGGGTGTCGTTGGGGTAGAGCACCTGGCTGAGAGTCTCGGCGTTTATCTTCTTCCTTACGGCCTCGGTGTAGTCACCGGAGTTGAAGTCCTCGAAGGAGAATCCGTCGGGGGATGTTGCGGACCAGAGACGGAGAGTGTTCACCGTCTTTCCGCCGTAGCCGACAATCGGGGTGTCGTATGCGACTCCGTTGACGAGTTCGGAGGGAATCCACTTGAAGACGTCCCTGCCGTTCTCCCTCAGCATCGTGACCTTTCCTCCGAAGAAGACGGGGTAGGTTAAATCCGGTCTCTTGAGTTCCCACGGGTTGCCGTCCTTGAGCCAGTTGTCGGGCTGCTCACTCTGGGCGCCGTTGACGATCTTCTGGCGGAAGATGCCGTAGTTGTATCTTATGCCGTAGCCGTATGCCGGGAGTTCGAGAGTCGCGAGGGAGTCGAGGAAGCATGCCGCGAGTCTCCCCAGTCCTCCGTTACCCAGTCCCGCATCGGGCTCTGCGTCCCTGAGGTCCTCATACTTATAGCCGAGGGAGGAGAGAGCATCCCTTACGGGCTTCTCGATTCCGAGGTTGATTATGTTGTTCGTCATCGCCCTTCCCATGAGGAACTCGAGGGAGAGGTAGTACACTCTCTTGGAGTGGTTCTTTCTCTGGGTCTTTCTCGAAAGGTCCCACTGGTGGATGATTCTGTCCCTGACTGCGTACGCGATGGCTTCATAGCGTCCTTCGCGGGTTGTATGGTAGACGTCGGCGTCCTGGTTGTATTTGAGCTGTTCTGCAAAGTCCTTTGCGATTTCTCCGGCCTTCGAGCCGTATCTGGTGCGGTCTTTTTCTGCCACTTTTTTCCTCCTGAAAATGATTTCAGCCTTTTTATTCTAATTAATTCTTGAATGCGTATTCAATAACGAATGCGATGTTAAATTATAAATAAGAGTTTTTTCTTCTCCGGGGGTATCTTGAATCTTTCCCCTCCTGCCGTTAGAATCACCTTGATTGAATATTATTCAGCGGCCTTATGCTCGAGGCACTTCTTTCTATTGACAAGAAGGGCCGTGTTTTGCTAGAGTTGCTGTTGCGTGTCGCGATTGGGCATACACGCTCTTGTAGCTCAGCCTGGTAGAGCACCACCATGGTAAGGTGGGGGTCGGCGGTTCGAATCCGCCCGGGAGCTTAGAAAGAAGCGGCCTTGTGCCGTGAGGAGTTTATATTATGGCAAGTGGAAAAAAGAAAGGACCGGTAGAGAAGATTGCTCTTCAGTGCACAGAGTGCAAGCAGAAGAACTATACTACGGAAAAGAACCGCCGCAACAACCCTGAGAAGCTTGAACTCATGAAGTATTGCCCGTTCGAGAGAAAGCACACCCTGCACAGGGAAACAAAGATCAAATAAGGTTTCGGCCTCTTCGAGGTGCGAGCAGGTCAGTAGCTCCAATGGTTAGAGCACTGGTCTCCAAAACCGGGTGTTGGGGGTTCGAATCCCTCCTGGCCTGCTGGCACTTCGAGGAACTTGGAGAACATATGAAGAAAATAGCAAGATATTTCAAGGAAAGCTGGAACGAGCTGAAGAAGGTCTCCTGGCCCAAGAGAGATGAGGTTGTCCATTACACATGGGTCGTGATCATCTCCACACTTGTCTTTGCTCTCGTTCTCGGCCTTGTCGACATCGGCATCGGCCAGCTTATGGATCTTATCTTCTAAGGATTGGGAATAAACGATGGAAAAGGGTTGGTACGTTATCCAGACATACTCGGGCTACGAGCAGAAAATCGAGAAGATCATCAACAAGTACATCTCCGTCGACCCCGAATTCAAGGCGTACGTGACGGGAGTCAACATCCCCGTCGAGAAAGTCAAGGTACGCTCAGAGAAGGACGGTGAGATGAAGACCGAGGAGAGAAAGATTCTCCCGGGTTATCTTCTTGTCGAGCTCCAGCTTCCCGATACCGGCTGGCATTCCATCGTCAGTAAGATTGTGGGTATAAACGGTGTTTCCGGATTCCTCTCCGGAGATCCCAACGGCAAGGTCCCGCCGTCACCGCTTTCAGCTGCTGAACACAAGAGAATCCTCGTACTCACGGGTGAGCTTCCCGAAGAGAAGACATTCCGTCCCAAGCAGGATTTCGCAGTCGGAGAGGAGGTGCTCATCACCGCCGGTCCGTTTGCCTCGTTCAACGGCACAATCGATGAAGTCGACGAGCAGAAGGGAAGGCTCAGACTGTCCGTACAGATTTTCGGACGCTCCACTCCCGTCGAAGTCGATTTCAACCAGGTTGAGAAGGTCGTCTACTGAGACGCCTTCGCGATTTTTATCATCTATAGTGAAAATCTCCCCTCTATGCTTCGGTATACAGGGTGGGAGCTCTTCGTTGAAGAGCGTTATAACCAGCGCGGAACCCCGCATATCGGTCAACTCAGACCAGGTTCCGGCGTAAGGAGAAGAAAATGGCAAAGAAGAAGGTTACCGCAGTAATCAAGCTTCAGTGCCCTGCCCAGAAGGCTACACCAGCACCTCCAGTAGGTCCTGCTCTCGGCCCGCACGGTGTCAGCGCACCTCAGTTTGTCCAGCAGTTTAACGACAAGACCAAAGGTTTTGAAGCTGGACTCATCATCCCTGTTATCATCACTGTCTACTCGGATAAGAGTTTTACTTTTATTCTGAAGACTCCTCCAGCGGCTGTTCTCATCAAGAAGGCTCTCGGCCTCCAGACTGCAAGCGGCACTCCGAACAAGACAAAGGTCGGAAAGCTTACAGATGCACAGCTTACTGAAATCGCCAAGACAAAGCTCGAAGATCTCAATGCCTACGACATCGATGCGGCAAAGAAGATCATAGCCGGTACAGCTCGCTCAATGGGCGTTGAAGTGGAGAAGTAAGATGAAGAGAGGTAAGAAATATCAGGAAGCAGTGAAGAAGGTTGACAGGACAAAGACCTACAGCCTCGCCGATGCTGCAAAGATCGTAAAGGACTGCTCATATGCCAAGTTCAACGAGACAGTAGAGCTCTCCGTCAAGCTCACCCTCAAGAAGAGCCAGTCTGTCAGAGACACTGTCGTTCTCCCGAACCAGTTCTCCGCTCAGAAGAAGGTTCTCGTCTTCGCTAAGGGCGACAAGGCCGACGAAGCCAGAGCTGCAGGCGCGGCATACGTCGGAGACAGCGACCTCATCGAACAGATCAAGGGCGGCTGGATGGACTTCGACGTCGCAGTTGCAACTCCCGACATGATGAAGGAAGTCGGTAAGCTCGGTCCCATCCTCGGAAGAAGAGGACTCATGCCTAACCCGAAGACACAGACCGTTACGAACGACCTCAAGGGTGCTCTTGCAGAACTCAGCAAGGGACGTGTCGAGTTCCGCTCGGACAAGACGGGTGTTGTTCACCTCGCTGTCGGCAAGGTCAACATGGAAGCCGCTCAGATTGCAGATAACGCTATGACTGTTCTTGCTGAGATCCTCAGAAAGAAGCCGAGCGATGCAAAGGGTGACTATGTCGTTTCTATCGCACTCAGCTCCACAATGGGCCCCGGCGTCCATGTTGAGGTAAGCGGTACCGTCGATGCTGCCAACGCATAATGGAGGACAAAATGGAAGAATACAAGGCTCACATCAACAAGGCCAAGGAAGATGCCGTTGCTGCACTCCGTGAAGAGTTCGCAGGCTATGACGGATACATCTTCACTGATTACAGAGGAATGACAGTCGACCAGCTCACCCAGATCAGAAAGGCTCTGAGAAAGGACGAGGCTCAGTACAGAGTCGTCAAGAACCGCTATGCGAAGATCGCCCTCCAGAATCTCGAGAAGTCGGGTGCAGAGGATCAGATGGTCGGACCGACAGCAGTCGCACTCGTCAAGGGTGACACTGCAAACGTTGTCGCAAAGGTTCTCTTCGGCGCTGCAAAGGACGGTGTCAACGTCCAGGTCAAGGGTGCTCTCCTCAACGGTGAGGTACTCTCTGCTGATCAGATCGAGGCAATCTCCAAGCTTCCGACGAAGCTGGAACTCATCGCTTCCCTCATGGGTACGATGAAGGCACCTGTACAGAAGCTCGCTGCAACCCTCCTCGCATATGTCGAGTCCAAGGGCGGAGCTGCTGCTGAAAACTAATCAAATTATGCGGTCATAGTCTTCAAGTAACCTGCTAGACCGCTTAAGAAAAACTTTTTAAGGAGAAGATAATATGGCTACAAAAGAAGAAATCCTGGAATCCATCGCATCCATGAGCGTCATGGAAGTTTCCGAACTCATCAAGATGATGGAAGAGAAGTTCGGTGTTGTCGCTGCAGCTGCTGCTGTTGCTGCAGGTCCCGCTGCAGGCGGTGCTGCTGAAGCTGCTGAAGAGCAGACAGAGTTCAACGTCTCTCTCAAGAGCGTCGACGCTGCAAAGAAGATCGCATGCATCAAGGAAGTCCGCGCCATCACAGGTCTCGGCCTCAAGGAAGCAAAGGAACTCTGCGAGAACGGCGGTGTCATCAAGGAAGCTGTCAGCAAGGAAGAAGCTGCATCCATCAAGGAGAAGCTCGAAGCTGCAGGCTGTGTCATCGAAGTCAAATAACACCGAGATTATAACGGCACCCAGTGTTCCCCAGGGGCACTGGGGCTTTGCCGTCTATTCCTGAGGAATGGAATCAACCCCTGGTATAAGCCCCGGAACAGGTTTCTGTTCCATTGTGGAGGTACAACGATATGACCGGCAACGGTAAAGTATTTGAGAGAGTCAACATCGGTTCTGAAGTACTCAATGAGTATCCTGTTCCGAATCTTGTAGAGATTCAGACAGCATCCTACAAGGATTTCCTGCAGCTCGATAAGATCATGCACGGACAGGAGCCCGACAAGAGGTACGGACTCGAACATCTGTTCCAGACTTATTTCCCCATCGAGGCACCCAACGGCGGAATGACTGTTAACTACGCAGGTTACTCAGTCGACCCCTCCGATGTCTTCGCAGCAAAGAGCGAGAGCGAGTGCAAGAGGAAGGGAAGTACGTTCGGTGTTCCCGTCAAGGTAAGAATCCAGCTCGAGAAGAAGGGCGGTGAGATTCAGGAGAAGGAGATCTTCTTCGGTGACTTCCCCGTCATGACAGATCGTGGTACGTTCATAATCAACGGCTCGGAGAGAGTCATCGTCTCCTCGATTGTCCGTTCCCCGGGCGTCATCTTCAAGAACATGAACAAGAAGGGACTCAAGTCCTCGCTGTTTGCAGCGAACCTCTATCCCTACCTCGGGTCCATGCTCTCGTTCGTCTTCGAGAGAACGAACGTCGATGACAAGGAGAACAAGGTCGACTTCTCCCTCTCCGGACAGGAGGATGGCAAGAAGAGCAAGGAGACGCTGATCTACGGCGCCGTCCACAACCTCATCTACGCTACATCTCCCAGGAGCAAGGACGACACTCAGTCCTTCAAGAAGATTGCAATCCCCGTGACCTTCTTCATGCGTATGCTGGGGCTCGAGACGAGAGACGAGATTGTGTCCCAGTTCTACTCCTCGGAGCTCATCAGCACATCCGACTACGACGGACATTTCCCGCGCTTTGCATATAAGGACATAAAGAAGGACGGCAACGTTCTCTTCTGCGCAGGCGACGAAATCGGCGCCATCAACCTCCAGGAACTCCACAACAACGGCATCGAGGACATCGAAGTAGTGGATACCCAGGAGACCAATCTCGACGACCTTCCGTCGATGGCAGTACTCAAGACCCTCCAGCAGGAGAAGATCTTCATCTACCGCGTAATCCAGGGCGATGTCTCGGCTCTCAACAAACGCAGCCTCGCATTCGACAAGGAGAAGTGGGAGAACTGCCAGCGCATCTACAGAGAGGAAGGCAGGGAGTTCAAGGACCTCTATATCGGCTATGTCGCGGAGAAGTGGAAGACATTCCTTCCCCAGCACATCAGAACGACGACCGACAGCGACAAGGTCATCAGCTACTACAAGGACTTCTTCAATGATCCCAACCGCTACGATTTCTCCGAGATCGGACGCTACAAGCTCAACAAGAAGTTCTTCGGCATGGACGAGGAGAAGTACATAAAGAGCACGACCCTCACCATCGAGGATGTCATCTGCACGACCAGAATGATCATGGACTTCGGCGACGGTAAGTTCCCCAAGGACGACGAGGACTCTCTCGGAAACAGAAGAGTCAGAACAGTCAGGGAGCTTCTCGAGAACAGCC
>CAVFVX010000028.1:14278-21456 GCA_963626075.1 Acutalibacteraceae bacterium | reverse complement strand
CAATCAACAAGATTGAATGCTAAGGAGGCAGAAGTATGGCACATAAGAAAGGTGGCGGTTCAAGCCGCAACGGTCGTGATTCCAATGCTCAGCGCCTTGGCGTCAAAAGATTCGGCGGCCAGCTCGTAAAGGCTGGTGAAATCATCGTTCGTCAGCACGGTACGAAGATTCATGCAGGCGAGAACTGCGGATGCGGTACCGACTATACACTCTTTGCAAAGGTTGCAGGCACAGTCAAGTTCTACGAAAGAAGGAACAGAAAGTACTGCTCGATCGTTGCACTCGAGGCTGAGAACTAATAAATCATCCATATGTTCGGATTTTCAGACGAAACATATATCGATGTACAATCAGGGAATGGAGGCGCAGGATGCGTCTCCTTCCGTCGTGAAAAGTTCGTACCCAAGGGAGGACCCGACGGCGGCGACGGCGGAAGAGGCGGCGATGTCGTATTCGTCGTCAGAGATAACCTGAGAACGCTGGGCCACCTCAAGATGGTCCGTGTCTACCGTGCCGAAAACGGACGAGGCGGACAGGGCGCGAGGATGTACGGCCGCGACGGCAGGGACGTGGAGATTCCCGTTCCTCCCGGAACAGTCATCAAGAACGCCGAGACGGGAGAGGTGATCAAGGACCTCTCCGGATGCGAGAGGTTCGTCTTCCTCAAAGGCGGAAAAGGGGGACTGGGAAACTGGCACTTCCGTACCGCAACCCATCAGACACCGCGCTTTGCACAGCCGGGCGAGAAGGGCGAGGCAATGCGTATCGGAGTGGAGCTCCTCGTCATTGCGGACATCGGTTTCGTCGGATTCCCGAATGCGGGAAAATCGAGCCTCCTGAACCTTCTCACGAATGCACGCAGCAAGGTTGCGGGCTATCCGTTCACAACGAAGATTCCGCAGCTCGGTGTTATGCGCATGTACGACAGCGATGTCGTTCTTGCAGATATCCCCGGAATAATCGAGGGCGCAAGCGAAGGTCAGGGCATGGGTTTCAAGTTTCTGAGGCACATATCACGTACGAAGGGATTGGCATACCTCGTCGACCTCAGTGACGAAAGGTACCTCGAGGCATATGACATCCTCAGAGGCGAACTCGGGAAATATTCGCCCGAACTTGTGGAGAAGCCTTCCATTCTCATCGGAACGAAGATCGATGAAGAGGGAACGGAGGAGAGATTCCGCCTCCTCGAGAAGAAGTATTCCTCTTCAATGACCGTTCTTCCCCTCACAATATATGACGATTCGCTTCTCGAACCCGTGAAGAAGGCATTTGCTTCGATGGCGGGAATAACCGGGGAGAAGAAGGATTCCGGCTTCACTTCAGTCATGGACAATGACGCAGTATACCGCGATGAAGAGTGAGAAGAAGGCATTACTCGGGGGCACGTTCGACCCCGTCCACATCGGACACATAAACCTCTTCCATTCAGTAAGCGAGAAGACGGATATAACGACACTCTACGTCATTCCGAACTATGTCTCGAACTTCAAGAGAGAGAGGAAAACCGCCTCGTTCGACGACAGAATGGCGATGCTGAATCTCGCCGTTCTCGACTACTCTGACCTCTATCCCATGGACGAACTGAATATAGTCGTTTCCGACTGGGAGGGAAGACGAGGCGGAGTGAGCTACACGAGCGAGACCATAAGGGCGCTCTACGACTCTCTCGAGGATGACGGAAAGGTCAACTTCATAATCGGAGACGATCTCGTGGAGGGACTCGGAAGATGGCATGATGCGGAGTATCTTGCGTCTCATGTCCGTTTCTGGTGCTTCGTCCGTGACGGAATAGAAAGAAAGACAGTCGACGGCTTCGAGATACACTACGTCGAGAGCGAGCAGACTGTCGCATCCAGCACTGCGGTGCGGGAGGGAGATCTCTCGCTCGTCACCGACAGCGTAAGAGAGTATATAGAGGAAAATGGATTATACAGAGCTTAGGGAGAAGGTCAGACTCATGATAAAGCCCCAGCGCTTCATCCACTCTCTCGGAGTGGCGGAGACTGCGGCAAGGCTTGCAGAGCGCTTCGGCGAATGCACCTCCGATGCGCTTATCGCGGGAATCTACCATGACGCCTACCGCTACAGTGCAACTCCTGATTCCATTTCCCTTCTCGAGAATGCGGGCTTTGTTCTCGACGACGAGGAGAAAAGGGAGCCGATGCTTCTTCACGGACCTCTCGCAGCATATCATTTCGAGAGCGACGCTGGTGAGGAAATAAGCGATGCGCTGAAAAGGGCCGTGAGACACCATACCCTCGGTTCGGTGGAAATGGGAAGACTCGGCGGCATCATATACATAGCAGACTACATGGAACCGGGGAGACGTCATCTTAGTGACACCGACCGCAGGGAGATTCTCTCCCGCTCTACCATAGAGGCCATGGTTCTTGATATAATCGAAAGGGAGAAGCCGTACCTCGAGAGCACCGGAGGAGGACTTGCGGAAGTCACAAAGGAGCTCCATTCATTCCTCAGGGACGGCGGAAAGCTGTAAAGGATATATAAAATGAACGAGAAAACAAGAGAAAAGACAGAAAGAATTGAAACATACCTCAGAGACCACAACTGCCAGGATGTAGTGACAGTTGATCTTGGTTCCTGCTCGTTTGCCGAGGCATTCGTAATCGGAACGGTCACGAGTGTGGGACATCTCAAGGGTGTCGTGCACCAGATCTGGACGGAGCTCAACAACCTGGGACTCAGTGTCAACAACCGCCACAAGACTCCCGGCGACGACGGATGGGAGCTCATCGACTGCGGCGACATCGTAATCCACCTCATGAGCCCCGAGCTCAGGGAATTCTACTCCCTCGAGAAGCTCTGGAAGGCTACAGAAGAGGCGAAGTGACAATTGGGGAGGACGCTGTCTTCCCCTTTTTACATCATCTTAAAAGAAGTGCAGCGTTCATTTTGAATGTTTAACAACTCTTAACAAAATCACGAATTACATTTTTACAATTTACAATTTTTAACGTGCGGGAACGGAAGAAAATGCTATATTTACCGTAAGAAGTGAGGTAGATATGAACAACGAAGCGTTTACTTTCAGGACAACTCAGGCTAAGCGTGACTGGCTGGATTCCCTTGCCAGAAAGACCAATAGAAGTGTCGACTATCTCATTAATCTCCTCATCGACGGCTACCTTGAGGATATCGAGGCCGTCTACGACAAAAAGGAAGACAACTGATTCTGCTCAAAACTGAATCTTCTCCGCTTGACGGAGCAGAACCCGGAACAACAGGCCATGGATTGCAGTTTGCCATGGCCTCTTTCTTTACCGTTTGTTATACCCATTGCGTGTTATTTTATGTGTGGTATAATGGGTATAACATCTGCCGGGGAGGTCAGAAGTGGAAGAGAACAATACAATTGAACGCATAGGCGAACTCGAGAGAGAGATTGCCGCTCTGCCGCAGGGATCCGTCGGCACGAAGAGAGTCCGGGGAAAGGAATACTTCTACCATCGGTATACGAACTGTGGAAAACGTATCGAAGACTATGTCGATTCCGATTCCGTTCCGGCTCTCAGAAAGCAGATAGAGAAAAGAAGGGAACTGGAGAAGGAACTGAAAGATCTGAGGAAGGACCTTCCGGAGGAGAAGAAGCTCAGACACAGTTTCAACTGCGATATATTCACGGGACAGATTCTTCAGAAGTGGGCTGAGGGGGCGTCCGGATACAGAAGGCGTGAATGCTATTCCTCACTTCATGACTACATCTATGGAGAACGCCGTGACAGAGTCTGCATACTCTTCGGTCTTAGGAGAACGGGCAAAACGACAATGCTGAGGCAGCTTGTTCTGGATATGACACCGTCCATGAGGGAGAAGACGTCATTCATGCAGGTCAGTTCCTCCGATACCCTCCGCTCCGTCAATCAGGATCTGAGGTACCTTGTGGAGAAGGGCTTCAGATATGTCTTCATCGACGAAGTCACCCTCATGAAGGATTTCATTGAGGGGGCCGCTCTCTTTTCAGATATCTACGCTGCAAGCGGAATGAAGGTCGTGCTCACGGGAACAGATTCCCTGGGCTTTCTTCTTGCCTCCCATGACCAGCTCTATGACAGAGCCGTCATGATTCATACGACATTCATTCCATACAGGGAATTCGAGAACGTACTCGGGGTGAAGGGAATCGAGAACTACATCCGCTACGGCGGGACGATGAGTCTCGGCGGAGTTCATTACAATACCGGGTCTACATTTGCAACTTCTGACGGAGCTGACGAATATGTGGATACTTCGATTGCAAGGAACATCCAGCACTCCCTCAGGTACTACGAGGACGGCGGGCACTTCAGACTGCTATATGATCTTTATGAAAAGGGCGAGCTTACGAGTGCCATCAACAGAGTTGTGGAAGATATCAACCACCGCTTCACGAAGGAGGTGCTGACGAGGACGTTCAGGTCAGCAACGCTTTCGAGCACGGCGAACAACCTTCTGAGGGACCGTACCGCCCCCATGGACCTGATCGGTTCAATCGATTCCGATTCCGTTCTATCCTCTCTCAGAACCATGCTCGACATCCTTGAGAAGCCTGAGCAGACAGTAGAGGTGGAAGATGCACATGCCGCCCAGATAAGAGAGTACCTTGTGCTTCTCGATCTTGTTAAGGAGATAGATGTCGTCTACTTCCCCGATGTGAATGCGGGAAAGAAGAAGGATGTTCTGACGCAGAGCGGCCTCAGGTACGCCCGGACCTGCGCCCTCGTTGATTCCCTTCTCTCGGACAGAAAATTCAGCACACTTTCTCCTTCCCTGAGGGAGCGTGTCATTGAAAGGGTGAACAGTACGGTGGAGGGAAGGATGATGGAGGATCAGGTGCTTCTGGAAACGAAGACGGCATACCCTGAAAAGAAGGTCTTCCAGCTTCAGTTTCCTGCTGGCGGATTCGACATGGTCATCTACAGCCCCGGAACGAACACTTCGGAAATCTATGAGATCAAGTACAGCAGAGGAATCTACCCGGAGCAGTACAGACACCTCACGGATGAGGAGAAGTGCAGGGAGACGGAGAACTGCTACGGAAGAATCACCTCAAAGAGTGTAATCTACCGCGGTGAGACGACGACGGCGGACGGAATACGGTATATCAATGTGGAGGAATATCTGAAGAGTCTTGGAGGATGAAGACGGGAAGGATGTTCTTTTTGCCGTACTCAGCCCGAAATGTGAAAAATCAGATGGCAGTGTAGAAAGGAACACAATACAATACTTGGTATGGCAACTTTAGCAGATGTCGCAAGAAAGGCGAATGTATCTCCGGCTGCAGCAAGCAGGATTCTGAATCACGATTCCACGTTCGTGGTTTCCCGGCAGGTGCGCCTTAATGTTATCAGGACCGCTGTTGAAATGGGCTACAGAACACCCCGGCAGAAGAAGGAAGGTGCCGTAATCGAAGTCGGAATAGCCGACTGGCACAGCGTGCCGGATTCGAGGAAGGACGAATTCGATTATTCCTCTCTCGTTCCTCTTGCAGATACCTCTGCCTCGTTCTCCTTCTCCAGACTCGAGAAGGGAAAAACGCGGAACCTCGATGCAGTCATCGGAGTCGGAATATTCAGCGAGGAGGAAATCGACGAGCTTCTGATTTCCTCGTCGAATATAGTGTTTCTCAACAGCAATGACGACGCTTCTCCCTTCGACAGGATATTCATCGACTACGACACTCCGGTGGAGAAGTCCATAGACTGGCTCCTTGAAAGGGGAAAGAGGAAGATAGCCTTCCTCAGCGGTGTCAGCACCGAAAAGGGCATAGTCATCGGAAAGAAGCGCATCAGGGCAGTCAGGGAGATAATGCAGAAGAAGGGCATACTCGACGAGAGCCTCGTGAGAATCGGGGAGCTTACCGATGAATCGGGACGTGAGATGGCAGAGGACGTCATGAAGGAGAACCCCGATGCCATAGTCCTCGGAACCCAGCTCATCGAGAAGGGCGTACTGGAGGTGGTGGAAAGACTGGAGAATCCGCCCTTTCTCATCCTCAGAAGGGATATAGATCTCGACTACAGGGAAACTCAATATCCTGTCGTGAGGATGTCATCCGCCCAGCTCTGGCAGATAACGCTCATGCTCATATACATGCGTAGCCGCGAGAGCGGACCTCCCTTGAAGGTATTCATCGAGGCGTCATTCGAAACGGAGGAGAAGTAATCCCGGGGAGCCCCGGGATTGGAATCAGAGTGAGAAGAAGGCGCGGAAGAAATCGTAGAGGTGCTTCACGTCCTCCGTTCCCGCCGTCTCGTATGACGAGTGCATCGCAAGCTGCGCACATCCCACGTCACTTGTCGCAATCGAAATCTTCTGAGTCGAGAGATTCCCGAGTGTTGAGCCTCCCGGCATGTCGCTGTGGTTGTAGAAGACCTGACAGGGGATTGAACTGTCTTTGAGAATCTTTCTTGTGAAGGCGCCGCTGAAACCGCTTGTCGTGTACTTCTGGCTGGATGCGTACTTCAGAAGCACTCCTCCGTTCATCCCCGGTCTGTTCGTGATGTCGCTCTTCTCGGGGTATGCGGGGTGGACGGCGTGGCCGTTGTCGGCGCTGAGCATGAAGGACGAGGAGAGTGCGATGCACTTCTCCTCCTCGTTCCATCCGAGTGAGAGTGCTATCCTTGAGACAGTATTCTCAAGGAAATCCGAGAGCGCTCCCTGCATTGTTCCGCTTCCCGTCTCCTCGTTGTCGAAGAGAGCGGCCATGGTGACGGCGCTGTCGCTCCCGCCATCCTTCAGGGCTTCGACTGCGGAGTATGCGCACTCGAGGTCGTCGATCTTCGGGGACGAGAAATACTCCTTCCTTCTTCCGCTGAAGACAGCCGGGGTACGGTTGTAGAGGAAGAGATCACAGTCCGTGATATCCTCTTCCCTGCATCCTGCCGCTTCCCCCAGGAGTGTTAGGAAATCGTCATCGCTGTCGGAGTAGAGCGGGAGCATCTCCTTCTGAACGGAAATCTTCCAGCCCGAGTTGGCTTCCCTGTTCTGATGGATGCAGAGGGATGGAATCACGAAAGAAATCCTCTCTCCGAGGTCGATATGCTTTTCCCTCAGTTCTCCGTTTTCAGTATAGAAGACCCTTCCGGCAGCCGAGAGAGGTCTGTCGAACCAGGTGTATAAAAGGAGGCCTCCGTAAGACTCGACGTTGAGGCGGTTCGGCATGTCCTTCGCCTTCA
>CAVFVX010000028.1:0-13969 GCA_963626075.1 Acutalibacteraceae bacterium | reverse complement strand
TGTTCTCGGCAACGTCATCCCTGAGTCTGATTCCCTTCGTCTTCCATTTTCCGCTTCTGAGACGCGGATAGAAGACTGCGACCCTTACAACCCAGTCAAGCCACATGCCCATCTGTGTTCCGAGAAGTCCCAGTCCCAGGTTGACACCGAGGATGTGAGCGAAGAGAACCCTGCAGATCCACATGTCCAGTATTGCGGTGATCATGACGATCTTCACGTCTCCCGCCGCCTGGAGAATATTCGGGGTGACGAAGGCAAGAGACCAGTAGAGACGGCATACGCAGTCGACGCGCATTGTCATGACTGCAAGATTCGTCGCCTCAGCGCTGAGCCCGTACAGTGATACCATCCACGGAGCGACGAGGAACATGACTGTGCCCGTGCAGAACATGCATACCGTCGAGATTCTTATGAGACGGCGTGCATAGTACATGGCCTCGTCATAGAGCTTCGCGCCGCAGCACTGTCCGATGACAGTAACCGATGCGAGGGAAATCGCAGTACCGGGAATGTCGATGAGAGTCTCCGAGTTGTTGAAGACGGCATAGGCAGCGATGCTTGCCGTTCCGAAGGAGGCAATGGTGGAGGCAATCAGAACCTTTCCGACCTGGAAGAGACAGTTCTGCGTTCCCGTCGGAACAGCCTGGGAGAGAATCATCTTCGATATCTGTGCATCGAATTCCGGCTTCTGCGGAGATTCGATATATAATTCCTTCGTTTTGTCGCAGATGACTACGAACATGATGGTTGCGCCGACGATGCGGGAAATGCACGATGCGATTCCGACTCCGAGGGCGCCCTGGTTGAAAATGAAGAGGAAGACAGCGTTACCCGCGATGTTGACGACGTTGACGATTATCGAGACGTTCATCGTTATGCGGCTGCGGCCCATCGAGCGGCTGACTGCGTTCGCCGCACTCATGACGGCGTAGAAAGGCATGCTGATGAGAATCGGGATTGCGTAGGCTACGGCGGAGTCGAATACGTCATCCTCGATTGTACCGTATATGAAATCGATGGTCTCGTTTCTGAATATGAGAAGGAGTCCCGCCGTCACAATCGAGAAGGCAAGAACAAGGTTCATGAGCTGTTTGCAGCTCTTTCTAGCCCTTTCCTTCTCTCCCATTCCGAGAAGCTGGCAGGCAACCACGCTTCCGCCGGTTGCGAATGCCATTATGACCTGGACGAGGAGAGTCTGAATTGTATTGACGCAGCTGACGCCGCTGACTGCCGCCTCTCCCGCCTGAGCGACCATGAGCGTGTCAGCCATGCCGACGGCAACGGAGAGGGCCGTGTCGGCTACGAGGGGGAGGATGAGGGATCTGAGGTATTTCGAATCGAAGGGGAGTTTCGATTTGTCTATCATGAGCTTTGACATATCAGAAATCGAGGTCGAATGCCTCGTCCTCCAGATCCTCCATCTGATCCTCTTCGAGGTCGGTGAGGTCGTCTTCGTCGATTCTGTTTTCGATGACTATCATTTCCTCTGGTTCGTCATCTTCTCTTTCTTCGTAATCATCCGGTCCCATAGCTATGGATTATAGAAATTCCCCCGACATTGTCGAGCCCCGGAAAATGCCGGAATAAAAAAAGACCTCATGTAAATTCCAACACAGCTTCCGCTTTCCGTGTTATACAGATATATATGCGGTGCAGAGGAGGACTGTGTGGACTACGAGGATGGAACCAGCATTTATGAAGCTTTGATTCAGCAGAACAGAGTCGATGAGCTCTGCGAGGCGAAGTATGCCTTCGGAGAAGACAGGGAACTTGATATCTACATCGACGAATCGGGAAATCTCGACAGCCGTGCATCCTCATCGGCATGGTACATCATGTGCTTCATTCTCAAGGAGAGCAGTGTCAGCACCCAGGAGGAAGAGGTGAAGCTTGAGGAGGAGTTTTCGCGCCTGGGGTATCCCGGACACTGCTTCCATACGGGGCCGCTTATTCACGGAAAGGACGAATACGAAGGGGAAACTTTGGACAAGAGAATGAAACTTCTGATGTATTTCTCGTCTTTCTGTAATTACATTAACATTTCTCATGTCGAGTTTTATGTGGAAAAGAAGAATCGGTCGAAGCGAGACATTCGAAGATTCCTTACAAATCAGATCAGGTCATTCATAGACGATAATCTTCTATATTTCAGCCACTTCCGGAGAATAAAGATCTACTACGATTTCGGACAGGCAATCGTAAGCAATATTCTCACGGATGCTTTCCGGACAGCATCGCTCAAGCCCGATTATGTGAAGACAAAGCCTGATGCGTGCAGAATGCTGCAGGTCGCCGATTTTATCGTTACACTAAAGCTTCTCAGATTGAAATATGAAGATGAATCCATAAGCCGAAGCGAGATTTTAAGTCTGGGGGGAGACAGAAAGTTTAAACGTGTTTTTGTGAAAAGTATCGACTCGAAGGAGTTCAAGAATAAGAAAATGCTGCGAATGAAATACTGACTCTGCTGGAAATACGTGTTGCATAAAAAGAGCCTGCATGGTATAAAATCAGTGCTTAAGCAACAAAAGGCCTGGCCGGAAACGGGGGCTGTCTAAAGGGCTGGACAAATGTTCGCCAAGACTGGAGGGAAACTTCCAGTTTTTTTATCGTAAATTGTTTACGATTGTCTAAGACTGATGTCTGTGGTATAAAATTGGTGCTTAAGCAAAAAGGCCCGACCGGTAACGGAGGGCTGTCTCATGGGCTGGACATATGGTTCGCCAAGACTGGAGGGAAACTTCCAGTTTTTTATTGCGTCGTGATGCTATCTTTCTCGGCTGTCCTTTTTACTGTATACTGACTCAAAGGACAGATTATGAGAAGAAACATTCTGATTGCATTACTCCTCGCTGTACTCGTTCTCTGCGCATCCTGCCAGACGAGTCTCAGCATTCCCTATACGCAGCCGAGCAACATAAACATGAGCCAGTACCGCTCCGTAGCGGTCGCATCGGCATCGAAGTACAGCGGCTACCAGAGCCTTCCGCGCTTTGTCAGATACATAGACGATTTCTACAGCGATTCGAGATTCGTCTTCTACAATTACGCCACATCGTACAGCTACGACTCCGTTAACTCGACGACTGCGAGCGAGCTCACGAGAATGGTGGAGAAGGTCTTCGCTTCATCCTCATACTATTCGACTCTTTCGACGGACAAGACAGATACCTACATCTCCCTTTACAAGATAGGCCGTGACCCGTCCGAGATGCTCCAGGCCGACGGAGTGGACGCTCTCATCGTTCCGAGGATCACCTCTCTCAGAAGCGACGAGTACATCGATATGGATATCGTGAAGGACTACAGGGGAACGGAGAAGGTCGTCTACACCCTCTACAGAACTGTTGACATCTCATTCACTCTCACCGTTCTCGATACATCCACGAACAGAATCGTCGCAATCAAGGAATACAGCACCTCGGCAGTATCTCACGAGTCCTTCGACCCGAAGTACTACTACTTCACGTCGATTCTCTCCGAGCAGGATCTTGTGTCCAGTGCACTCTCCGACAAGATTAGCGAGATAATCGCTGACTTCATTCCGACTAGAAGATATGCCGAGGTTACATTCAAGGACAACAGTCCGAAGAACGAGAGCGTCGAGGAGGCCTACAAGGCAGCGAAGAACGACAACTTCGACTATGCTCTCACTCTCTTCAGAAATGCCTGGGAGAATTCCAGGCATGTGCCTTCCGGCTACAATGCCGCCCTCATCCTCGCATCCCGCAGCGACTACGATGGAGCCCTCGAAATCCTCAGTGAGATACGTTCGATGGGACTTGACGACAGGGAGGTCGACAGATTCTACTCGCGTCTCACGGCCCTGAAGGCGAAGAACGAGGAGGCGAAGAAGCAGTATGAGCCCAAGACCGATTCCTCCACGACCGGGACGGCATCACCGTACAGCTACCTCTTCTGAAGAAGAACTTAATATACGTTAAGTAAAAATCTGAAATTTTTTGGAATTGATGTTCTGTAAATAAGATTTAACATACTAAAAATGAAGTTTACTGCGTAAAAAGCATTCATTTCCGGGTATTTATTTCTTTCATTACGGGACATCATTTGTCTCTGTGATGCCGGTTCCTCCGGTTTTTGCTTTTTCCGCAGGTTCTGGTATTATTCTCAGGTAAATGGAGGAAAGACCATGCTGCTGTCAATGACACTTGCAAACTACAAGTCTGTGAAAGATCCCCAGACTATTTCTTTCGTCGCACTCGGCGACAAGAGACTGGACTTATCCAAGACAATCGAGGGAACAGATAAATTCAACGTTCTCAAATCCAGCGCAATCATCGGCCCCAACGGTGCGGGTAAGAGTACATTCGTCAGAGCCCTCGAAGCTGTGAAGGGCATCCTGTTCGCTCCGGAGGATTCACCCAATCCTCTCAGAAGGTATCTCTCGAAGGCTGCCTTCGCTTACGGTGACGGAAAGACGAGACCGTCTGAAATCACGATGGACATCCTTCTCGAGAAGGGCGTCAGCGGTGACGAGAACCAGCCGAGCATAATCGCGACATACACAATCAAGGCAACCCAGGAACGCTTCTACGAGGAATCCCTCTACTATACGATCAACGGTTCGAAGAAGATCATGTTCGAACGCCTCTATAAGGACGGCGCCTATACATACCGCTTCGGCAAGTATTACAGAGGTGAGAAGAAGAGACAGGCTGCGAAGCTCCAGGAGGACAGATCCTTCCTTGCCGGCGCTGCTCTCAAGGACGGCCAGACGGCGGGCGAGGTCTATTCGTGGTTCGAGAACACTCTCGATGTTCTTCCCCTCGGCTACGGTGCGAATGCGGAGAAGGTCATCATCGATGCACTCAAGGAACATCCGGACTGGTCGGACCAGATTGTATCGTTCCTCTGGGCACTTGATGTCACCGACATCTACCGTCTCCAGGTAATCAAGAACGACAAGGGAATGGAGACTGTCGGTATAAGCCACTGCTTCGTCAACGCCAAGGGAACCGAGGCTTACGGCCAGACATTCATGAACGAATCGCTCTCCCTGAGAAGACTCGTACTCATCGCAGTCTCGTTCTTCCAGGCTTTCATCTCCCAGAAGGTGATTGTCATCGACGACTTCGGACAGCTTCTGCATCCGTATGTCCTGAGACACATCGTCGAGCTCTTCCATGCCAACGATACTCTCAGCCAGCTCATCGTCGTCGACTGCAACCCGGCACTTCTCGAGAACGGTCTCATGAGAAAGGATTCCGTCTGGTTTGCCGAGAAGGGTGAGGACAGCTCCACCGAGTTCGTCGCACTCTCCGACTTCAGAGGCCTGAAGAGCAAGGTAAGCATCTATGACGCATACCTCCAGGGTGTATTCGGAGCACTTCCGATTGAAAGCGACTTCTGCTTCCAGAACAAGGAGGGAAAATAATGAACATCAGAAAAAAGAACAAGGTCGAAGCAAAGGGCTCGATGCTCATGCTCTGTGCAACGGAGGCTGAAGCCATCTTCTTCTCCCAGCTCAGAAAGGACTGCAGATATTCCAACCTCACCGTCCAGAAGGCTTCTGCGAACAACCTCGAGAAGCTCCTGAGTGAAGCAGGCGCTCTCAGAAACAGGGGCAAGTATACTTCCGTATGGTGTGTCTTCGGTCTCGACGACGTCTCTGCTACAATCGAGGACGTTGCGAGAAGCGAGGAGACAGCGGAGAAGAAGAAGGTCAGAATGCTTTACTTCGCTCCTTCCTTCGAACTCTACTTCGCACTCTTCGAGACATCTCCGAGGAAGATTTCCTCGAAGGAGGAACTCCTGAAGCGTGTCCAGGCTTCCTTCCCCGGCTTCGAACTCACATCGAAGTACTTCCTCACCGACGGACTCAACATCAACTTCAAGATCTACCCCAGGCTCGCTGTGGCAGACCAGAACGCCCGCACATACAACGACATGGCGGAGATGGACACGGGCTTCAAGGCCACGACGCTTTCAGATTTCCTTGACGACATGAAGGCTGTCTGCGGCAAGGCGAACATGAGCCAGGCAAGAAACAGATTCTGATGACACAGGCTGCCGTTATTGTTTCTATGGCGGCTCTCGTCATAGTATCGATGAACCTGTCGCTTGCAATCATTCTTGCAAAGAAGAACCAGGACAAGTGGGCACAGTGGAACATTGTGCTCGCTTCAACTCTCCTGGGCATGGCGGTATTCTATACATTGAAAATAGTTGCGGGGCACCTCTTTACGGGCGTCCCGCTTCTTGTGCTTAACTACGTCTTCGATGCGTTCTACATAATAGACACATCCTTTCTCGTGGTCTTCATCTGCCGCTTCGCAACCTGGCTTGTAGCGCGTCCGATGTCGAAGCTGGAAATCGTCATCACCTTCATCGTCGGCGTATGCTACTGCGCTTCCGCGGTAATCACTACGATAATCGACGTGCCGCTTCTGGAGACTCTGCAGAGCCTCATTCCGGTAATCAACGTCGTCTACTGCTTCGTCGTGATGCTTATCTCGCGCAACTCTATCGAGAACAAGCTCGTGAAACATGCCGTCTTCACATTCACGATAATCAGCCTCTCGACGATTCCGCTTCTTGTGCTTTCAGCCCTGTTCGTGAGCTTCAGGAGCCTCAGCTTCTGTGTCATCGAACTTGCATACTACATAATGCATCTCGTGTTCATGTTCCTTGCAATAGAGAAGGCAGAGGAGGACAGCAGGAAGAAGACGAGAACGGGGGAACCGAAGTGCGAGGACTACGCCGAGTTCAGAATCACCGAGAGGGAGTTCGAGGTCATAAAGCTCATCAAGAAGGGTATGACGAACAAGGAAATCGGGTACGAACTCAAAATCAGTGTGAATACGGTGAATAACCACATCGCGAACATATTCCAGAAGACGGGAGTGAAGTCGCGTATAGACCTTCTGAACGTTCTTCACGAAGCGACCTGGTAATCATCCTAAGATAAAGACAGCCCCGGAGAAACTCACGGGGCTGAGTGCTTAAATAATATACACAATCAGAGTGTTGCCGCCATCACGGCCTTGATTGTATGCATCCTGTTTTCAGCTTCATCGAATACGATGGACGCAGGGCTTTCGAAGACGGCGTCCTCTACTTCCATTGAGTCTATTCCGTATTTCTCATATACGCTTCTTCCAGTCTCTGTCTCGAGATCATGGAAGGCGGGAAGACAGTGCATGAAGCGGCACTGCTCTCCTGCGTTCTTCATCAGCTTTTCCGTCACTCTGTAAGGTGTGAGGAGCTTTATTCTCTCAGCCCAGACTTCGTCCGGCTCTCCCATGCTCACCCATACGTCCGTATAGATGACATCGGCGCCCTTTGTAGCCTTCAAGGGATCTGTCTCGAAGGTAATCGTCGCTCCGGTCTCTCCGGCAATCTTCCTGCATTCCTCCGTCAGTGCAGAGGATGGAAAGTAACCATCGGGAGCGCATGCCGTGAAGTTCATTCCCATCTTCGCCGCTCCGACCATGAGGGAGTTACCCATGTTGAATCTCGCGTCTCCGATGTAGCAGAGCTTAATTCCCTTAAGCTTTCCGAAGTGCTCCTGTATCGTCATGAAGTCGGCGAGAATCTGGGTGGGATGGAATTCGTTCGTGAGTCCGTTCCAGACAGGTACGCCTGCATACTTTGCAAGTGCGTCTACTCTTTCCTGACCGAAGCCCCTGTATTCGATTCCGTCGAACATGCGTCCGAGAACCCTCGCGGTATCCGCAATCGATTCCTTCTTTCCGAGCTGGGAGGACTTGCTGTCGAGGTAGACGGAGTGCATTCCGAGGTCCGATGCGGCGACCTCGAAGGCGCAGCGTGTACGCGTGGATGTCTTTTCGAAGATGAGGGCGATGTTCTTTCCTTCACATATGCGGTGGGGAATGCCCTTCTTCTTTTCATCCTTGAGTTTCAGCGAAAGGTCTATGAGACCCTGGATTTCCTCGGGAGTGAAATCAAGCAGTTTGAGAAAGTTTCTGTTCTTAAGATTCATATGTTCTTTTCCTTATAATACCTTCGAAAGGAATGTCTTCAGTCTTTCGCACTTCGGATGGGAGAAGATCTCGTCCGGTGTTCCCTCTTCGGCTATCACACCTTCGTCCAGGAAGAGGACGCGTGAGGAGACCTCTCTTGCAAAGCCCATCTCGTGTGTGACGACAACCATCGTCATCCCGGTCTCTGCCAGTTCCTTCATTACGTCGAGTACCTCTCCGACCATCTCGGGGTCGAGAGCACTCGTCGGCTCGTCGAAGAGCATGACGTCGGGCTCCATGCAGAGCGCCCTGACGATTGCGACTCTCTGCTTCTGCCCGCCGGAGAGTTCATCCGGCCATGCATCGGCCTTCTCGATGAGTCCGACTCTCCTCAGGAGGGTCTTTCCCTTCTTCTCGGCTTCCTCCTTCGTCATCTTCTTCAGCATGACGGGTGCCACCGTCAGGTTGTCGAGGACTGTCATGTGCGGGAAGAGGTTGAACTGCTGGAAGACCATTCCCATCTTCTGACGATGTCTGTTGAGGTCGGTCTTCCTGTCCGTGAGCTCGTCGCCTTCGAAGTTGATCGAGCCCGATGTCGGTTTCTCGAGGAGGTTGAGGCATCTGAGGAACGTGGATTTACCGCTTCCGGAGGGGCCGATGATCGAGATGACGTCGCCCTTGTTGATCTCGCAGTTTATTCCCTTCAGAACTTCGAGTGAATCGAAGGATTTCGTGAGGTTACTTACTTTCAGCATGTCTCATCCTCCTTTCGAGTCTTCCGAGGATCTTCGAGAGACCCACGACAAGTACGAGATAGGTCAGGGCGACAATCAGAAGCGGATTGACCGCATCGTAGGTGTTGTTCCTTACGAGGTTTCCCGCTCTCGTGAGATCCACGACAGCGACATAGCCCGCGACCGCGGTTTCCTTGAGAAGTGCTATGAGCTCGTTGCCGATGGCGGGGAGGATGTATCTCAGAGCCTGGGGAAGTATGATCTTCCTCGTCGCCTGCATCCTCGACATTCCGAGGCTGCGTCCCGCCTCCATCTGACCGGGGTTTACGGCGTTTATTCCGCTTCTGATGAGTTCGGCCATGTAGGCGCCCGAGTTTATTCCGAATGTCAGGATGCCGACGGTTATGCCGTCCGCACGTGTCATTATTATGAAATAGAAAATCAGGAGGAGTACTACAACGGGTATTCCTCTGACGGCGGTGACGTAGACATCCGTAATCTTCGCAATGACTTTCAGTACCGCATTGTCTTCCGAGAGATATTTGATGACGGCTATGACCGTACCGATGGCGACTCCTATGAAGAGTGCGCCAACGGTGATTATCAGGGTATTCTTGAAACCTTCGAGCATCAGCGAGTAATAGCCGGTCTCTATGAAGGTTTCATACAGTTTGTTGAACCAGTTTGTCAAAGTGCTTTCCTTATCAGTTGGTTTCAGGACTTGTGTACGGAGCGTCGTACTTCTCGAAGATGGCCTTGACTGTTCCGTCTGCAATCAGTGTGTCGAGAATGCTGTTGACTTCCTTCACGAGATCGTCGCTTCCGAGAGCGAATGCGAATGCATAGGGCTCTGTCGTCATAGCTTCATCGAGAATCACGAGCTTGACGGACGCCGTTTCGTTGTATGCCTTGACCATTTCCGCTGCAGTGAGGTCATCGATTACCCATGCGTCGACCTTGCCCGAGGTGAGAGCAGCCTCTGCGTCGCTGTTTGCCGAGAACGAGGAGACCGAGTAGCCGTTCTCCATCGTGTAGGATTCAGCTGTTGTTCCCGTCTGTACGGAGACCTTCTTTCCTTCAAGGTCCGCCTTGCTCTTTATCTCACTGTTCTCGGTTACGACGATTGCCTGTGCTGCAAGGCAGTAGGGATCGGTGAAGAGAACGTTCTTCTTTCTCTGCTCGGTGATTGTGATTCCCGAGACACCGACATCGAACTTGCCTGCCTGGACACCGGGAAGGACGGAGTCGAAATCCATCTGGTTGATTTCGAGTTCTACGCCGAGCTTGTCGCAGATGAGCTGGAGAATGTCGATTTCGATTCCCTCGACTGTCGTACTGTCCGTAAGGGACTCGAACGGCGGGAAGTCGGGGCTTGTCGCGATGCTGAGCTTGCCTTTCTTCTGGACGGAGGCAAGTGTCGTTCCGCTCTTGGAGCATGAAGTGAAGATCGATGCGATTAAAACGAGTGCGAGAAGGATGATGAGTGTTTTCTTAGTCTTCATTGAGTTTTTCCTTTATATAATCAATCTGCTGTTGTATTTTTCCGGGAGCCCCGGTACTTATTCTTTTTCTTACGCATGTCTCGAGGTCGACGGCCTCGTAGACATCACTGTCAAACAATTCCGAATGCCGGCGGTAAGCCTCGAGAGGAAAGGTCTCGAGCACGAGGTGCTTCTCTATGCACTCCGCAACTATCAAGCCCGATATCTTGTAAGCACTTCTGAAGGGAAGACCCTTCCTCACAAGGTAGTCGGCGAGGTCCGTGGCGTTTATGAAGCCCGAGGATGCTGCCGCCTTCATCTTCTCCGTCCTGGCTTTGAGGGTCGAAATCATACCCGTCATCACCTCGAGACACATCTCTGTGGTGTCCAGGGCGTCGAAGAGGCCTTCCTTGTCCTCCTGCATGTCCTTGTTGTAGGCAAGCGGAAGACCCTTGAGCACTGTCAGCATCGCCATGAGCGTTCCGTAGACGCGGCCCGTCTTTCCTCTGATGAGCTCCGCCATGTCGCTGTTCTTCTTCTGAGGCATTATCGATGAGCCCGTGGTGTAGGCGTCGTCGAGTTCGACGAATCCGAACTCCCAGCTTGTCCAGAGGATGAGCTCCTCGCTGAGGCGTGAGAGATGCATCATGATGATCGAGAGAACGGAAAGCGTCTCGACGACGAAGTCCCTGTCGGATACCCCGTCCATGCTGTTGAGACATATCCCGTCGAATCCGAGCTTCTCCGCTTCGAAGTACCTGTCCGTGTCGTAGGTCGTTCCGGCAAGGGCACAGCAGCCGATGGGGGAGACGTTCATTCTCTTCTCTGCTGACTTTATCCTGTCCATATCCCTGAGGAGCATCATCGAGTACGCGAGGAGATGGTGGCCGAAGGTCACGGGCTGCGCACGCTGGAGGTGCGTGTACCCGGGCATTATGGCGTCCTTATACTCCTCTGCTCTCTTCGTGAGCGCCTCTATGAGCGCCTTCACGAGAGTGGAGATGTTGCCGAGAGCGGACCTGAGATACATCCTTAAATCGAGTGCCACCTGGTCGTTGCGGCTCCGGGCGGTGTGAAGCTTCTTTCCCGCGTCTCCGATTCTCTTCGTCAGCTCCTCCTCGACGAACATGTGGATGTCTTCGGCATTTTCGTCTATCTCGAGCTTTCCGCTTTCGATGTCGTCGAGAATCGTTCCGAGTCCTTCCACGATTTTCTCCGCTTCGGCGGGAGTGATTATCCCCTTTGATGCGAGCATGAGGGCGTGGGCCGTGCTTCCCGTGATGTCTTCCTTATACATTCTCCTGTCGAAGGAGATTGACGAATTGAAGACATCTGCAAGTTTATCTGTATTACCGTCGGTTCTGCCGACCCACATCTTTGACATATTATATTCCGTTCCTGTATATCAGAGCTTTCCCTGTTCTCTCAGAGCCTCGACCTTCGTCGGGAGTCCCCATGCGTTGATGAAGCCTGCAGCTCCAGCCTGGTCGTAGTCGCTTTCACCGAATGTGACGAGGTTCTCGCTGTAGAGGGAGTAGGGGCTTGTTGTTCCTGCGGGGATGATGTTTCCCTTGTAGAGCTTGAGCTTGACGTCTCCGGTTACGAACTTGTTCGCTTCGTTCGCGAAAGCGATGAGGGAGTTCGTAAGGCTTGAATACCACTTTCCGTTGTAGATCTGGTCAGCCATGACGATTGCAAGCTTCTCCTTCTCGTGGAGCGTATCCTTGTCGACCGTGAGCATCTCGAGCTGTTCGTGAGCCTTGTAGAGAATCGTGCCGCCGGGGGTCTCGTAGACGCCTCTGTCCTTCATGCCGACAAGTCTGTTCTCGACGATGTCGATGATTCCGATTCCGTTCTCGCCGCCGAGCTTGTTGAGCTTTTCGATAATCGCGGAGGCCTTCATCTTCTCGCCGTCGATTGCGACGGGAGCACCCTTCTCGAAGGAGAGTGTTACATATACGGGCTTATCCGGTGCCTTGAATGGAGATACTCCCATCTCCAGGAAGCCGGGCTTGTCGTAATCGGGTTCGTTTGCCGGGTTCTCGAGGTCGAGACCCTCGTGGCTGAGGTGCCAGAGGTTCTTGTCCTTGGAGTAGTTCGTCTCGCGGCTGATTTTCAGGGGGACGTTGTGTGCTTCAGCGTAGTCGATTTCCTCGTCGCGTGACTTGATCTTCCATTCTCTCCAGGGAGCGATGATCTTCATGTCGGGAGCGAAGCGCTTGATTGCAAGTTCGAATCTCACCTGATCGTTTCCCTTTCCGGTTGCACCGTGGCAGATTGCATCCGCGCCCTCTGCGAGTGCTATCTCGGCAAGCTTCTTGCCGATGACGGGGCGTGCGAATGCCGTGCCGAGAAGGTATGTCTCGTACTTCGCATCCATCTTGAGTGCGGGGATGATGACGTCGTCGACCATCTCGTCGACAAGGTCTGCGACGATGAGCTTGCTCGCTCCAGTCTTGAGAGCCTTTTCTTCGAGGCCCTCGAGTTCGTCAGCCTGTCCGACGTTGCCTGCGACCGCGATGATTTCGGGGTTGTTGTAGTTTTCCTTGAGCCAGGGAATTATGATTGACGTATCGAGTCCGCCTGAGTATGCGAGAACGATCTTCTTGATATCTTTCTTATCCATGATATGAATACCTCTCTAAATAAATTTGCATCCATTATTGATAAATATGCATCAGTGTCAAGTAAATCTAAGAAAATATGCATAAAAATTTAAAAATCTTGAATATTTATTCTCAAAATCCGGAATATTTATGTCCGAAGTCGTAATCGGACAACTCCTGCGCCTTCCGGTGCGGAAACCGACCTACGCGAGAAGAGTATGACGCGGGATTGACAGAGAGGAGGATGGAGGGTACCTTAAGAGCGTGAAGGAGAAACTCACTGATGGCAATCGGAGCCTAACAGTCAGCGCCTTCATTTTTTTGACACTGCTCAAGTACTCATCTTGCCAATCAGATTTTTCGTGAGTACATTAAGCTCAGATAAGGAAGCCACCGATGACAATTGGAGTCTAACTGTTTGCTTCTTTATTTTTTGTCATCAAGGTCAGGAAGAAGCTTTGAGGCGGCCGCTATAATGCTTCATCATGTTTCTTGACAATTGCAGATTTTGTCAGTACATTTCTATTGATGAAGGAGAAACTCACTGATGGCAAGAAGAGCCTAACAGTCAGCGCCTTCATTTTTTTGTCATCGTAATATCGGAGAAGGCCTGCCATCCACCAGAAATGGTATGCAGTGTTTTTATCTTTGCCGTAGATGCTTGTAAGCAGGTGAATTGTTGCTTTTCTGCCTTCTTTTCCCGGCGAGATGCTGACCATAATCCAGTTGCCGCAAAGATCTTCAATGTCATAGAGTGCAACGAGTTTGCCTGCCTGCTTTGAATCAAATATGGCAACAGGATCTCCAAGTTGGAAGGCTATCTTCTGTATAATCTCCTTCGTGAGGCTACCGAGATGCCCATGAGATTCCTTATCTGCAAGATACAGTCCCCTTGCAAGTTTATCCCTGTACATCACCATGGGGTAATCCGACATGCCGAGCTCCCTGAAAACGACGGGAGTATTGAGGGAGAAGGTGATTGTTTTGTTTGGCAGTCCTATGTCGTACATGCATATTGATTTCAACTCTTCTTCGAACTCCGGCGGCGCCTTCGATCTGAAGAGGTCGATGCGCCTGCGGACTCTGCTGAGTGTCGTTTCTCTGATGAATATTTTTCTTCTCATATAATTCTAAGGCATTTTTCCGGCCGTTTATGTCAAAGAATTCCGGAAGAAAGTTGAAAAATCTGCGGGCTATGTTCTTTG
>CAVFVX010000027.1:0-21878 GCA_963626075.1 Acutalibacteraceae bacterium | reverse complement strand
GCTGTGCTGTGCTGTGCTGTGCTGTGCTGTGCTGTGCTGTGCTGTGCTGTGCTGCATTTCTTTCCCTTTCTTCTGACTGCTACAATTTTAGGTTCGACTCATTCCGGATTCAACAAAAAAATCTCTGTTTCCAAAAATCCGGGTTAAAATAGCTTGTATGAACAGCGAGAAGGCGGGAAAACTATTACATCTCTTCGACAGCACAACCCAGTGCTACAAGTTCTTCTGGTTCAAGTCAGTGCTTGAGAAGGTAAATGAAGGTATAACCACCATGTGCTACGGAGACATCGTGAACGACATGATTTCGACTGCATGGTACATGGTGAGCGAGTACCACCTCTCCCTCGGGCCTTCGGACGGACTCGAGGAGCTCATAAAGAGACTGCAGCCTCTCTCGGGACTGAAACCTTCGGAAAGCAGAGCAAAAGTAATCGAATTCCTCTCGCACTCCGATGATCCGGCTCTGAAGGGAGAGAAGGACAGACTCATCAGGAACGTACCCTATTGTCTCCAGTCTCCCTTCTTTCCCGCGAAGACCCGTCTCGACACCATCGCGAAAAAGAAGATTACGGGACTGATGAATGAAAACAGCGACATCATCTACACCTACTCCGACTACCACGGTCTTGACACGACGATTACAGTAAGGGATGAATGGACCGTCTATCTCCGGGAGAACTACAACCTCATCAGAGGCTGGATTGACTACAGGCTTGTGAACTATCTTCAGAGCAGGAATCCTGCAGTCCCGGGAATCCCTCTCAAGATCTCGCCTCCGCAGCAGAGAAAACTTGCCGAGATTCAGGAGTACTGGAAGAAGATCATCGAAATTGAGCCCGTGAAGGAAATCTACTCAGACACGATTCTTTCTTCAGATACTCCGATTTCAATCGACCATTTCGTCCCCTGGTCATATGTGTCGTGTGACGAGTTCTGGAATCTCAGCCCGACTACAAGGAGCATCAACAGCAGAAAGAGCAACTTCCTGCCGCCACTTGACAGATATTTTCTGAAACTTAGAGATCTGGAGTACAGGTCGTACAGACTCATTCACAGGTATCCTACAGTTAGAGAGAGCTTCGAGAAGGCCGGAAAGGACCACTTCTCCACACCGGGAGTGAAGGAGAAACTCTATCTCAGGGAGAACCTGACGGAAGATGAGTTCGGAAATATTCTCTATGAAGTAATAGAGCCCCAGTATAAAGGGGCCCGTAACTCAGGATTCATTCTCTGGAAGAACTGACTACTTCTCCATCATCGTACCGATGAATGAGAAGAGAACCTCCATGGCCCTGTCGTTGTAGCCGCCCTCGGGAATGATGAGGTCTGCGTACGACTTGCTGGGCTCGATGAAGTTGAAGTGTCCCGGCCTCACGACCTTCGTGTACTGCTCGATTACCGACTCGACTGTGCGCCCTCGCTCCTTGACGTCTCTCTGGAGACGGCGGATGAATCTTATATCAGACGGAGTGTCGACGTAGAGCTTGAGGTCCAGCATGTCGCGGATGCGTTCGTCATAGAAGACCATGAGGCCGTCGATGATGATTATGGACGAGGGCTCGACAGTCACGTACTCGTCCTTTCTTCTGTGATGGACGAAGTCGTACTGCGGCATGAGGCAGCTTCTGCCTTCCTTGAGGTCCTTGATGTTTGAGAGGAGCAGGTCCATGTCGAAGGCATCGGGATGGTCGAAATTGTAGGCTGTGATATTGTCGTTGTTGACGAAGGATGCGGACTTGTAGTAGTTGTCCTGCTCGATGAGCACCGCATCGGGGTAGCGTTCCTTGATTCTCTTGACAACCGTGCTCTTACCCGAGCCGGATCCTCCTGTTATTCCTACAATCCTGACCTTCATCCCTCACTCCCCCTTCACGACAAGCGTATATACCGTCTCACTAACGTATTCACTGTCCTTATCTGTAAAGGCCTGGGGAAAGTCCGGGCGGTTGGGAGTATTCGGCCACTGTCCCGTCTCGAGGGCTATTCCCCTGAAGGGCTTCGGAAGGTTCGCTCCGGTATATACCTGGATACCCTTCTCCGTCGTGCGGCAGGTAAGCTTCGCACGGTTACCTTCAGCTACAACAACAGCATCTTCATCGAGACACCAGGAGTTGTCGTAACGCCCTCCTCTTCTTGCTCCGACGACATGCGGGGTACGGAAATCGTAGTCCGTGGATGCGACGTCGGTCGGCGTAGTCCTCAGGGGAATGAGATTCTCGTCTACATCGATGAACCTCTCTGCCGGGACCGTCAGCGTCAGGAATCTTGTGTCCCTGTCATCGAGAATGAAGTATGCGTGGTTCGTGACCGCGACGGGACACTTCTTATCGGAATGGGCCGTGTATTTGAGCTTAAGGGTACCGACAGCTGTAATCGTGTAGGTTATCTCGGCCGTGTGGGCACCGGGGAAACCGCCGTCTCCGTCGGGAGTCGAGAGCGTGAGCGTGATGCTCTCGTCGTCCGCACTCTTTATTTCCCAGACCTTGTCGCCCCAGTTCGCGGAGCCGGAATGGAGGGAGTGGTTGACGTTGAAGTTCTTATCCAGGTTATAGACTGTGCCGTCGAGCGTGAAGGATGCGTTTTCGATGCGGTTTGCATAAGGTCCTACGACCTCTCCCCTGTGGCCGTTACCGGCCTTCTGGTAGTCATCGAATACGGGATGGGTGAGAACCGCATTCCAGTCCTCGGTTCCCCAGTAGACAATCGTGGCGCCCTTCGTCATCACGCTGAACCTGTACTTCCCGCTTCTGAGTGTTACGAGAACCACATCCTCTCCGTTGAAACTGCCCCAGACTGTCTTTTCCATCTTCATTTCTCCTCATCGGTCTTGAGAACGGCAAGGAATGCGGACTGCGGAATCTCGACATTACCGACCATCTTCATCCTCTTCTTTCCTTCCTTCTGTTTCTCAAGAAGCTTTCTCTTACGCGATATGTCTCCGCCGTAGCACTTGGCGGTGACATCCTTACGGTATGCATTGACCGTCTCGCGGGCGATTATCGTCCCGCCGATTGCGGCCTGTATTGCTATCTTGAACTGCTGCCTCGGTATTTCCTTCTGCAGTCTCTCGACTATCTGTCTGCCCCTCGCCTGTGCGTTACCCTTGTATACGAGACACGAGAGGGCGTCCACGGGCTCGCCGTTCACGAGAATCTCCATTCTCACGAGTTCGGTTCTCTTCTCGCCCGTCACCTGGTAGTCGAACGATGCGTATCCCCGCGATATGCTCTTGAGCCTGTCATAGAAATCGAAGAGCACCTCCGAGAGCGGCATGTCATATATGAGCTCGACTCTCTTCGTGTCGAGATAGTTCATCTGCGTCTGCACGCCCCTCTTCTCGAGGCAGAGCGTGATAATCGGGCCAACGTACTCCGTCGGCGTTATGATGTTCGCCTGTATATAAGGCTCCTCGGCGTAGTCGACTCTCATGGGGTCGGGGTATTCGAGAGGATTGTCTATCCTCATCACGGAGCCGTCCCTCATGTGGACCGTGTATCTTACGGAGGGAGATGTGAAGACAATCGAGAGGTCGAACTCCCTCTCTATTCTCTCCTGTATGACTTCGAGGTGAAGCATTCCCAGAAAGCCGCATCTGAAGCCGAAGCCGAGAGCCGCCGACGAATCCTTCTCGTACATGAGGGATGCGTCATTGAGCTTGAGGCGCTCTATTGCATCCTGTAGTTCCTCGTAGTCATTGCTGTCCACGGGATAGATCGAGGAGAAGACTACGGGCTTTACCTCCTTGAAGCCCGGAAGGGGTTCGGAAGCTGGGTTTGATGCAGCGGTAATCGTATCACCGACGCGGATGTCGGAGATATTCTTGATTCCCGCGATGAAGTACCCGACGTCCCCCGCCTCGAGAGACGGTTTCGACACGAGGTTTATCTGGAAAAGTCCGAGGTCCTCGACCTTGTACACCGCTCCCGAGTGCATGAAGAGAATCTCGTCACCCGTCTTTATGCTTCCCGAGAATATTCTCGCGTGCACGATGACACCGCGGTAGGGGTCGTAGTGGGAGTCGAATATGAGGGCCCTCAGGGGCTCGTCCTTCTTTCCCGTCGGAGAAGGGATGTAGTTGACGATTGCCTCATAGAGTCCGTCGACACCCTCTCCCGTCTTTGCGGAAACCTTCACGGCCATCTCCGAATCGAGTCCGAGGTCGTGGTCAATCTGCTTCAGGCACGAGTCTATGTCGGCCGAAGCGAGGTCTATCTTGTTTATTACGGGGATTATCTCGAGGTTGTGCTCCATTGCAAGGTAGAGGTTCGCAAGCGTCTGCGCCTCCACGCCCTGTGTGGCATCGATTAAAAGGAGCGCTCCTTCACATGACGAGATGGCCCTGCTCACTTCATAGGTAAAGTCCACATGGCCCGGAGTGTCGACGAGATTGAGTTCATACTCCTCGCCGTCGGCTGCCGTATACGGAATCGTGACGGCCTGGCTCTTTATCGTGATGCCCCTCTCTCTCTCGATATCCATATTGTCGAGTATCTGGGTCTCGAGGGGACCGCGGGACTGAACGAGACGCGCCTTCTCGATGAAGCGGTCTGCGAGGGTGCTCTTCCCGTGGTCTATGTGGGCGATGATGCAGAAATTACGTTTATGAAGTGTGTCTACTGCCATACCTATTTCAGATCCGTTACGTGCTCGACCTTCTCGAAGCCGAACATCTCCCTGATCTCCCTGTCGTCGAGTGTTTCCTTCTCCACGAGGGCGGAAGTGAGTGCGTCAAGCTGGTCGCGGTGGGTGGTGAGAATATCCATCGTCTCCTTGAGACAGGAGGAGAGTATCTTCTGCATCTCCTCGTCGATACGCTTTGCAGTCTCCTCAGAGTAGTCCTTGTGCTGCGCGATCTCGCGTCCGAGGAACAGGGGCTCTCCGCCGTCCGAGAGATTTATGAATCCCAGGTCCGACATACCCCACTCCGTAACCATGCGCTGAGCCATGCTCGTCGCCTGCTTTATGTCGTTGCTTGTACCGGTGGTCGTTTCACCGTAGACAATCTGCTCTGCGCAGTAGCCGCCCATGCATATCTTGATTCTGTCGAGGAGGTAGCTCTTCTGTATCGTGTACTGGTCCTTCTCCGGAAGGCTCATCGTAATACCGAGAGCCTGACCGTGCGGGATGATGGTGACCTTGTGAAGCGGATCGACATGCTTGAGATAGTAGTGAAGAAGCGTGTGTCCGGCTTCGTGGTATGCCGTGGCTCTCTTCTCGTCCTCTGTCATGAATGCACTCTTCTTCGCAACTCCGAGGATTATCTTGTCCCTTGCAGCTTCGAAGTTGTCCATGTTGACAATCGTCTTGTCACTGCGGGCTGCAAAGAGTGCCGCTTCGTTTACCATGTTGGCAAGGTCCGCGCCGCTTGTGCCCGGTGTCGCACGTGCGATACGTGCAAGGTCGACGTCCTTGTCGAGCTTGACCTTACGTGTGTGTATGCGAAGAATGTCGAGCCTTTCCTGTACATCCGGAAGTGCAACCGTGACCTGGCGGTCGAAGCGTCCGGGCCTCAGGAGTGCCGGGTCGAGTACGTCGGGTCTGTTCGTCGCTGCAAGCACGATGACTCCCGGCTCGTTGTCGAAGCCGTCCATCTCCACGAGCATCTGGTTCAGGGTCTGCTCCCTCTCGTCGTGTCCGCCGCCGAGGCCCGAGCCGCGTGAGCGTCCGACTGCATCGAGCTCGTCGATGAAGATGATGCACGGAGCTGACTTACGTCCCTGCTCGAAGAGGTCTCTCACTCTTGCGGCACCCATACCTACGAACATCTCGACGAAGTCCGAACCGGAGGTGTGAAGGAACGTCACTCCCGCTTCACCTGCAACTGCACGTGCAAGGAGCGTCTTACCCGTTCCCGGAGGGCCTACGAGAAGGCATCCCTTCGGAATCTTGGCACCGATCTTCGTGAATCTCTCGGGATTCTTCAGGAAGTCCACGATTTCCTGGAGTTCGTATTTCGCTTCCTTCTGTCCCGCGACATCCTTGAAGGTTATCTTGTTGTCCTTGGCGTCGTATTCACGCGCAAGGGACTTGCCGAAGGAGCCCATCATGCGGTTTCCGCCCATCATGCCCGTGGACCGGAGCATGCTGATCATCAGCACGATGAAGATGATCCACGGCAGGAGTTCGATTATGATCGCCCAGATTGACGTCGTCTCGGCAGAGCCCGAAAGCTCGACGCCTGCGGAAATGAGGCGCGAGACGAGTGTTATGTCGGAATACGGAATACGTGTCGAGTAGTAGCCGCCGTCGGAGGTGATGTATGTGATGTTCGTGCTTCCGACGATTTCGGCGGACTTCACCTTGCCGCTGTCGACAAGGGAGATGAAGTCGGAATAGCTCGTCTTCACGGCCTTCGCAGACTGTGAATCCTGGAAGAAGACCACGAAGAAGGAGATTGCAAGAAGTATGAGGACTATGAATGCAATCCTGTTGTGGACGCTGTTCTTGCCGGAGGGTGAATTCTTCCTTCCGTTTCCGGAGCCGCCGTCGCTTCCCCAGTAGCGGTACTTGTCGTAGAGATTGTCGCCGTCCTTTCTCTGCTGCTTCTTATCTTCTTTCTTTCCTTCAGAAGGCTTTGCCTCCCCTTCGGGAGCCTTGTCATCGGGAGAGGGGGTCTTTTCGGGAGATATCATCTCCCCGTCGACAACCTCGTCCTTCTTATCCTTGTCGAAACTGTCCATCAATTATCCTTTGAAGAGTATATTACTTTTTATACAGGAATCGCTCAACAGAGCATTCCGGTATGAAGTTAACCCGAAAAGCGAAGAATTGTTAACCATACAGAATGTAATTTCTGTGGATTCTCAGATCTTCTTCTCCTTTTCGGCTCTGATTTTCTTCTCGATTTTATTTATGAGTTCCTCAGACTCCTTCATCTCGCTTTCCATCTCCTCGATGGCGGCGAAGAATTCGTCTCTCCTGCATTCATTGTAGTAGACTGCAACGTCGTCGCACTTCTTCTCGGCCTCTGCGAACTTCTTCACGGCCGTAGAGATTTCGGGAAGCTTGTAGCCCTCGAACTCGTAGACGCGGATGATCGATCCGGTATCGTGAAGGCGGACGCGCATCGTGTTGAGAAGCCTGTGGGCATTGATCTTCGTAAGTGATTTGTTATCGAAACCCTTACGGAAGGAAAGGAGGCAGCGCCTCACCTTCCCGATATTGTTATACGCCCTCCTGATGCCGTTTGACCCGAGTCCGTTGACGCGGAACAGAATCTGTGTGATTCCGAGGAGGATCAGCATATCGATGATTGTCATGAGGCCGTTGGTGAATGATGTGCTTTCAAAAAGTTTCTCAATCATGCCTTATCCTCCCCGTTTCTGTAGCTGACAGTGACCTGCGGGTAAGCGAGATCGATTCCGTTGCTGACGAAGGCCTTGAACACCTCTTCCGTCAGAGTGCACTTGGCCGTGTAGAGGTTCTTTGCCTCCGCCCATCCCGAGAGCTTCAGCTTGATCTCGCTCTCGTCGAGGCTCGAGACAATCACGGCGGGAGCCGGATTCTTCAGGACTTTCTCGTTTGCCGCCGCCGTATCGAGGAGAATCTTCTTCGCCCTGTCGATGTCGGCATCGTAGTCGATTCCGAACTCGAGGCTGAACTTTCTCTCGCTGTAGACGGAGTTGTTGATGACCGTGGAGGAGAAGACCGTCTTGTTGGGTATCGTGATGTCTGTCTTGTCGAGTGTCGTCAGAACCGTGTGAAGGAGCTTTATCTCCTTGACGACTCCGGAGTATGAACCGATCGTGACATAGTCGTTGACCTTGAAGATGTTGCTCGTGACGAGCATGATCCCGTTCGCAACACCCCCGATGATGTCCTGGAGGGCAAGTCCTATTGCGAGAGTGACTGCGCTTACGGCACTCACGACTCCCGTGAGGGGGATGTTGAGGTTACTGAGACATATGAAGAGAAGTCCGAGATACAACAGGATTCTCACTATTGCCGTAACGAAGCCTATGAGGGCGTTGTCGACCCTGAGATTGATGAGTGTCATCTCCAGAAGTCTCATTATGTTGAAGATGACATAGATACCGATGATGACGATTATTGCAGTGGAAAGATAGGAAAAACCATATTTATCCATGAACTGCCACAGACTGTCCATTTAATCCTCCGTAAAAGATTCGTTTCCCCCGCCGGCCGTGATTCTCACAGTGCGCCCCCTCCTTTCTCTGAGGAAGAGTGCAATCCTGTCCCTGCCGCCGAGGAACGACGAGAAGAACGCCGCGGTTCTTCCATCCCTTTCAAGTATAACAGCATAAGGCACTTTCCACTCTTTTAAAAGAGAGGAAATTCTTCTTTTTCCGTCAACGAGGTCGATTGTGTCGCCCTCTCCGGCGAGTCTCACTACGCAGGAAGAGAGAAATTCCTCATCTATCGAGAGCGAAAGGCTGTCTCCTCCTCCCTCCTCTACACTCAGGGGATACGGCATCTCCGTTTCCTCTCCATTATACGGGACACTGAAGGAGGGAATCCTCTTCGAGTAACACTTAACAAGAGACTGTGTCACATAGATGATGTAAGCCTTCGTCTCAACTCTCTTCTCTCCTCTTTCAATCATCGAGTCGATTCCGGAAAGGTATCTTCTCGAGAGTCTTTCCTTCTCTCCGAGAACGGAGAACGCAGAGTAGAGCGTCTTCTCCCTCACCGGAGGCAGACAGGAGAGGTACTTCTCCCTCTCGAAAGATACGAATACCGGAGAGGAGGATGAGAACTCCATCCTCTCCTGAGGAATTCCGGCGGCGTTTTCGGCAATTGATGAAAGGAGCCTCTTCGCCTCCGGAGAAATGAGGGGCATTATGTTGTGTCTTATCCAGTTGCGTCTGTAGCGTGTGTCGCTGTTCGTCGAGTCGACGGACGGATCGAGGCCGAGAGATACGACAGTACTGTGGATTTCGTCTTTCGGAACATGAAGAATGGGACGGAAGATCCTGCCGCTAGTCTTCCTCACGCCTCCCCACGCCCAGAAGGGAGAATGCGAGAGCATCCTCATGAGCACGGTCTCCGCCTGGTCGTCCTCGTGGTGGGCCGTGAGAATCCACCTCAGGCCGTGAGAGAATGCATAGTTCTCGAGAAGGGAGTATCTTACTTCCCTTGCAGCTGCCTCTACTCCGATGTTTCCGCTCTTCGCTCTTCTCTCGATTTCGCCTCTTTCCACTGTAAGAACGGTAAGAGGAATCCCGAGAGAGGAGGCATTGCGTCTGTTTCTCTTCATCTCGAGAGAGAGTTCCTCCTCGCTCCTGAGGCCGTGGTTGACGTATACGGCTTCCGTTCTCTGAGGTGCGAGAACGGAGAGAACATACATCAGGAAGAGCGAATCCTCCCCGCCAGAGAAGGCAAGAAGGAGCTTTCCCGAAGAAGGGAGATTTACACTATCGGGAATTGACGGTCTGGATGACTTCATCAATGTTCTTTCCCTCGAGGATTTCGATTACGGCATCGGCGGCACGCGAGACGGCATCTTCAATCAGGGGCTTCTCCTCCTCCTTGAATTGAGACAGCACATGATTGATGACGACGCCGTCATCGGGTCTCCCGATTCCGATGTAGACATGGATGAAGTCACCCTCATAATGGGCGATCATCGACTTGAGGCCGTTGTGTCCGGCACTCCCGCCCTTCTTCTTTATCCTCACCTTTCCGGGCGGCAGATCGAGCTGGTCGCAGATCACGATCAGGCCGTCGTCCTTCCCGACAAGACCGTCGACGGCCTCACCGGATGAGTTCATGTATGTTAGAGGTTCTACGAGACAGTGCTTTCTGTCGAAGATGTATGCGGTACGGCAGGGACGAAAACAGCGCTTACGGAAGTGACCTCCCTTAAGCGCTGCTATCTTCTCGACTGTCATGAAGCCGACATTATGCCTCGTACCCGCGTACTCCGTTCCCGGATTACCAAGTCCGAATACAAACATATGTTATGCGTTTGCACCTGCATCAGCTGTAGCTGCGGCTGCCGCACCTGTTGTGACTTCAGGAGCTGCATTCTCTTCAGTAGCTGCTGCTTCGACTTCTTCCTTGACCATCTTGACGGATGCGATTGTCGTTTCGACATCGTCGAGAACCTTGATAGTCTCGGGAATAGCGAGCTCGGAGATTCTGAATGTCTCGTTGAGACCGAGACCCGAGATATCTGCAACGAGCTTCTCGGGGAGGTTTCTCGGGAAGCATTCGATTTCGATTTCGTGTGTAACCTGCTCGAGGACACCGCCGTCTCTGACACCAGTCGGTGTACCTGTGAGTTCGACTCTGACCTTTGTTCTGAGGAGCTGACCGAATGTGACTTCGAAGAGGTCGACATGCTGGATGCAGTTCTTGAGAAGGTTCTCCTGGACTTCCTTGACGAATACGTTCTTGTCCTCGCCGCCCTCAAGCTTGAGTGTGATGAGCGTCGTTTCCGTGAACGTGTTCTTCTTCATCTTGAATTCCTTGGCATCAAGTGTCACGTAGACAGGTGCGACACCCTTCTTTCCGTAGATAACTGCCGGAATTCTTCCGCTTCTTACGACTCTTCTCGAACCCGATGAGCCGAAGTCCTCTGTTCTGAGTTTAGCTGAGAGCACTTTTTCTGTAGCCATACTTTTTCTCCTTAACTCTCGTGGGTTTACCCCACTACCATTGCCACGCCTAAAGGCGCCAGGAAGAATCATAGCTGATTCGCCTCCGGTTAATCAAGCGTCCGAATCAGCTCGCCCATGTCTTTTAACGCAGTTCTTCCGTTTTAACTTTCCGGATGTTAAAACCAAATTTCCACGTTAAAAAGAATATCCGCATAGAAATGCATTCAGCCAACAAACTCGTAGATTAATTCCCACTGAATCAGTTTCTTAGCCACCGCCTCCGTAAGAACAGAAGACACGGCAGATAGCTGCTGTCTTGTGAATCCGCATTTTCTTATATAAGAAGAAAGAATTTCCATCGTCTCACAGAGAGTCAGTTCAGTATATTTCTCAGCCTGTCCTACTGCGTCCAGAAACTGAAGAAGAGAGACATTATCTGATGAGACGCGTACGGCAGGCTTTCTTATTCTAATCCTCTGATTGCCTATTGTAATCATACGTCCATTGGAAGATTCATAGTTCGAAACTATCTCCGTAACTGCGCTCATCTGTGTTGTAAGACCGAGTTCAACAGCAAAGGAAAGTCCTGTGAGGTATCCGTATGTGTTTCCACCGCCCGCTATATACCTCCGGCTTATGACAACGGCCGGATCAAGATAACTTTTACCGAGAATGCCGTCTGTTCGGGGAATATAGTAGATTCCGGTATCGAAACGGACAAGAAAGCCGCTCGAGACAAGCCGCTTCACCGCCTGTCTGACGGCATTTTCAGAGAGACCGTCAATGGAAAGCTGATTGAGGAATATCGGCTCGTTGTATCCGTATGTTTTCTCAAGATATGATTTCAACATCTGTTTACCTCACCCGTATAGTACCATATTTTATTTTTAAATGTAAATTAATATGTCGTTTTCACAAATCTCCACACGGAGCATCACAAATGGTGAACAACGACTGTGTATACGACTTTTCAATCACAGAAAACACCGCACATGTGGTATAATGAAAAGGATGAGAATATACCACGGTAACGTCACTCCGGTATCCGAACCGAACCTCGAGAGGGGATTGCGTCCTTATTTCGTAACTTCAGAAGACATCACCTCTGCCGAAGAAAGAGCGCAGTGGGCGATAAGGCACATCGACGCCTACGAGTACAGTCCGATAACCTTCGTTTCCGAATTCGATTTCGATATCTCTTTCATTTCCCCTGTCGACTTCACCACACCTTCAGACAGGGAACTCGACTTCTTCGAGTCTCTCTCCTCACCCGGAACTCTCTACGATGCCGTACTCCTTCCCTCTCTCTCCGGAAGAGGAAATGCCGCAATCGAAGCATACGTTGCTCGTAAGGAAGAGCTCATCCTTCGGGGAGAAGATTATGACTCTCTGAGGTCCTGTACGCTAGAAAGGCTCGCCGCTCTTCCTCTGTCTCCACGGACAGTTCTCATTGCCCCACGCGCCTTCTCGTGCCTCAACTACTGCTCATGCCGAATCTACTCATACAAGGGACCGCTTCTCGGTAAGGTGAAAAACGGAGAAAGCATGGACTTTGAATACTACCAGAAGGCGGCAAAGGAAGCGGAAGAAGACGACATAGGACTCGCTATCGCCCCGCACGCTTACGACAGCGACGAGGAATTCCTCCCCGACAAGATTGCGATACTTCTCTCCGTGCTTCTGAGGCTCGAGCGTCACTATCCTTCATTCACCTCAGCCCTTCATGATTACTACCTCAGTGATGCCTACGCTTCCCTTTCCGACTGGAAGGACCGCACCATACTCATGCTTTCCGTCCACCGCTACAGTCTCGCATGCCTCGAACTCGGCCTCACACCTAATCCTTATACACCGGAGAGGGAAGACGACTCATCCCTCAACATGAAGAAGGAAATCATCGAATATGTCGAGAGGAAGATACTCGCATCTCCAGAAAGGTCCGTTGCAGGCAGCCTCAGAGACATGAATCTCTGAGTTTCCACAAATCACTCAATTATTTCTCCACAATTTGCTCAATTTTTTCTCCACAATTTACTCAATTATTTTCCTACAAATCACTCAATCATTTTCGCATAATCCGCTCAATTTGTTGACTAACTCCAGATATGATATTAAGATGATTACAAGTATGAAATACTATAAGAGAATTGCAGACCGCGTATTGGAAGACTATCTGAAGCTGAGGGGAGCAGTCCTTATCGAAGGAATCAAGTGGAGCGGCAAAACGACAACCGCAAAACAGAAGGCTTTGTCTGTTATAGATTTATCACTCCAAAAGGAAAGAGACAGAGCTGAAATTCTCGTCTATGAAGATCCTCAGAGACTCTTTTCCGGTGAAAAACCGATTCTTTTCGACGAATGGCAGAAGGTCCCTGCAATCTGGGACACACTCAGAAGCGAAATAGATACCAGCCATGCGAAAGGCGCTTTTATTCTTACAGGTTCGACAAGCCAGACAAAAGCCGTTGAAAGTCTCCGGATGCACTCGGGAGTCGGAAGAATAGGACGGTTGAAACTTCTGACAATGAGTCTCTGGGAGTCTGAAGACTCAAACGGAGACATCTCGCTCTCATCGCTCTTCGAAAACAACAGTCAGGAAATACGCTCGGAAAGTTCTCACACACTCAAGGATATCGCATATCTTTCGGCAAGAGGCGGATGGCCCGAGGTAATCAAAATGGACAAATATCTCGCGGAAAAACAGGCACAACTTTATATCGACGAGTTCTGCCAGAGTGATATCCGCCTTGTCGACGGACACAGACGTTCCGGCGATAAGATGAAGAAGATACTGAGATCCTATGCTCGATTCTCCGGTTCTGCAGCTCCGGAATCTTCGATAGGGAATGATATCAACAGCATATCACAGAATACGCTCAGAGATTACATGGGCGTTCTCGAAGATCTCTTCCTGATAGACGAGACTCCGGCATGGAACCCGAACTTCCGCTCAGGCGCTGCAGTAAGAAGCACCAGCACACGATACTTCACGGATCCGTCGATTACCTGCGCTTCACTCGAAATGGGGAGTGCCGACCTTCTGGATGACATCCAGACATTCGGTTTTGTCTTTGAAACACTCGTTATCAGAGATCTAAAGGCATACGCCATGGCTTTGAATGCCGACGTTTTTCACTACAGAGACTCGGAAGGGCTCGAATGCGATGCCGTACTCCACTGCAGAAACGGGAAATATGCCCTCATAGAAGTCAAACTCAGTCAGGTAAGAGAAGATGAAGGTGCAGCAACACTGAAAGCACTTGAAAGAAAAATTGAAAGAAACGGAATGAAGAAACCTGATTTCCTGATGATTATAACCGGCACCGGCTATGCCCACAGACGCAGTGACGGAGTACTCTGTGTTCCCGTCGGCTGTCTCAAGGACTGAAAATACAGGAGCGCACGGGATCGAACCGTGATATGGAGAATCAAAATCTCCTGCCTTAACCATTGGGCTACGCCCCTGTGAAACAAGTGAAAGATAACAGAAAAGCAGACTTCAGTCTATAAAGAGTTCGCGGCAGCCGAGGAATTCGGGCTCCTCACCTTTCCATTCGTCAGCACTCAAAAGAAACCATACGCTTCCGCTTCCGGAGAGGGAGAGATAGTCGTCCTTACCGAGTTTTTTATCCAGGCTGTCGTACATTTCCGTTCCCTCGATTCTCTCGAAGTCATTCGGGTACTTCTCCCTCGTTATCGGATACGAAATATTCTCAAGGGGACTGGAATCAAGAGAAAAGGAATCAAGCTTTCTGTACGCTTCTTTCGTCGACACTCCGCTTCCTTCTGCACGGAAGAGGGAGATGTATCTGTAACCTTCCGGAAACTCACGTTCCTCGATTATGTCCCCGATACCTTCGACGAAGGCAAAACGGTACCCCGTAAGGAAGAATGGTACGTCTGCTCCGACTGAAGACGATAGAGAGATCAGCTCCTCGTCGGAAAGGGCTCGGAAATGCCTGTTGATGGCTGTCAGCACCGCAGCCGCGTCGCTGCTCCCGCCGCCGAGCCCCGCCTTCACTGGAATATGCTTCTTTATTCTTATTGATGTATGGAACCTTAGCCCCGTCTTCCCCATGTAGAGTCTTACGGCCTTCTCCATTATGTCTTCCGTGCTTTCGAGGTATCCTCCGTTTCCTTCGATTTCAACCCCGTCTCCATCGGAAAAGGAAACCCAGAGTTCATCGTAGAACGGAATGAGAAGAAAGTACGACGACAGCGTATGATAGCCGTCATCCCTCTTTCCCGTAATCTTCAGTCCTACATTCACCTTGGCCTTCGCCCTCAGATAATACACCATACGACAAGTGTAGCCAAAAGAGAGCTCTTTGAATATTCTTTATTCATGACTGGAATCAGGGCTCTCATTCTCGACAAGGACGGCACTCTCTTCCCCTACTCCGTATGGGCCGGTCCGATAAGACGCTGTCTCGAAGATAACCTTCCGATCAGGAAAAGGAGGAACAGGGAGGAAATCGTAGACGCCTTCCTTTCCGTCCTCTCGATTGAAGACGGAATGATAAAGCCCGACAGCCTCCTCTACGACAGAAGGAAAAGACTCAAGGGAATACTCCGCCTCGCCGCACTGACGGTGAAGTATCATCTGAGGCCGATAGCAGCCGCAAAGGGCTTCCTCAGGATAAAAAGACGCTCACAGTACGGCTTCAGAGAAGAACTCTCAAAGTACGATCTCACTCCCGTCAGAAACACACTCGAGGCACTGAAGGAGAAAGGAATGATTCTTGCCCTCTTCTCCAACGATTCTCCGCACTCCGTATCGATTGTTATGGGCGCTCTGTCGCCCTTCGCCTTCGACTACTATGTCGATTCCTCATCACGTCTGAGGAAGCCCAATCCCTATGCCGTCAGGGTCTTTGCGGAGCTGAACGGTATCAGGGCCGATGAAGTTGCACTTCTCAGCGACACTCCCGAGGACCTTGTTATGGCACGTAAGGCCGGATGCGGAAAAGTAATCGCAATAGAGGGGTCGCTTGACGAAAAGACCCTGTCAGTATATTCCGACAGGGTAATACACAGCTTCGGGGAAATACTCTCAGTGATTGACTGATCTTGTCTGGTAGCCGCACCTGGGGCAGAACACCGCCCCGTTCGTGATATGGTACGAGCACCTCGGGCAGTCGAACTCGGGGATAACCTCCTCTTCTTCTGTGGCCGTCTCCACTTCCTTTGCCGCCTGAGCTGCCAGAGCTTCCCTCTTCGCCTTCTCTAAATCCTCTCTTGTAAGCTTGATTACGACTGCTCCGTCCTTCGAAAAGAGCTTACGCCTCTTAATGTAGTAGCAGAGAACGAAGACGGAGAATGCGATTCCGAATGCCGACGCGAAAACGTAGGAAGCAAGGCTCTCCTTCATGTATAGGTATAATGATACGGAGTTGTCGACAATCTTTATCGTCATGAGCGCCATGAGGGCGAAGAACGCCGAGCGCTTGAATCTCAGGAGGCCGCGGAATGTGCAGAATACGAGCACAAGCACCACGATGCTGAAGAGAAGCATAACGATATTGAGGGTATCGCAAGAGTCGGCAAGATTCCTGACTGCCATAAGCAGTGAGTAGATACCGATGAACGTATTAATCGGCATGATTACGGATGAGAAGAAACGGTGGAAACCGAGGTGTACCTTTTCCATGGAAATGAATATAGCCTAAATAAGAGCGAACGGCGAGAGGTAAAGAAAGGTTATGTCCCCGAAATGAAAGAGAATGCGAGCAAAAGAAAAGAGGGACGGGCCGGGTTACGGCTTATCCCTCCATTAACAATTAAAAGCTCAGCCCATTAAGTACGGTCAGCATTCAGAAGTCTGACTTCGACATCCTTTCCGTTGACGGAAGCACTCTTGTATCCCGCCTTAGACTCCCAGTAATAAGACATTTTGTAGGTCTTATTCTTGTTTATGGTCAGAACATTATTTTCTTCAGTATTTTCTGCGGATGCTCTGGTTTCCGGATAACTTGTGACCATTGTTCCATCAACAGTGAGTTCTCCATCCTTCACGGTAGTATCTGAACCTTCAGTATACTTGTAGCTGACAACAAAAACAGTATAGGTATCAGTATAAGTTCGGGGATTTTCAGTGGTCTCCGTTTTATATTCACCGCTCGTAAAAGTCGCACTCTTTACCGTGATATCACTACCATAAGCAGCGTTGACTATTTTTCCAACATACTCAGTTTCTATAGAATCCCCAATTTTTGTCTGACTGTTAGCGAGCCTATTCACACTGTCACAGATTTCGTTCACAGATACGAATTCCTCGTATGTGGCAATCATATCCTCGGACTTGTCCTTCTTACAGGAAACAACAGAAAGGAGTACAAGCACAACTAATAATATTATCGATAATTTCTTCATTTCGTTTTCTTCCTTTTCACATGTCATGCCCAATGCGATACTCTTGAATTGAGGAGTCTGACATCGACAGATTTTCCATTTGCGGATGCAGCGGTAAACTTCTCATTTTTCATTGTATACGACCAACTGTACTGCGTTCCATTCACCGTGAGGGAGAATTCACGACTTTCAATCTCCGTTTCACCCTTCTTTTCAATGCTACCCTTGCATGTTCCATTGAGAGTGAATTCGTATACTGTCTCATCGTCAGCAAGTTTATATTTGACAACTACATCACTGAAGGTCAAATCGGAGCTGACGCCGCTTTTCTGCGTACCGGTTACTTTTCCCGACACACTCTCTATGGAAGCAACCTCTTTCTTGACATCGCAGATATTGTAAAGAAAGGCGTGTAAATAAGAATCGCTGACATCAGTAGTAGCGTCTGTATATTCGTAGTTGACAGTTTCGTCATCCGGAATTTCCATAACGGCCATGGCGGACAGTAGGCGATTTCCTGTTTTGTAGAAATCTTCAAGAGCCGCAATCACTTCCTCGCTCTTGTCCTTCTCACATGAGGTGAAACTAAGAAGCAGAAGAACTGCAAGCATTGCAATCAAAACTTTCTTCATTTGTTTTGTCTCCTTGTTATATTTGCTACATTCTATTTGTTTAGCATGCAGTACGCAAGGAACAATTTTCAAAAAAAAAAGTTACATGACTTTTGTCTTGGGAGGGTAATAGTAGAGCCCCGTTTCCGGAGGCTCTGTGTCTTATTTCGGGATAACCCGCATGAACTTCTTCTTGCCGCTCTTGAGAAGGAACGCTCCGTCGTCGGCATCGGAGAGGGTGTAGACCGTCTTGATGTCCGTCACCTTCTTTCCGTTGACTTCGGCTCCTCCCTGCGTCACGAGGCGTCGTGCATCTCCGTTGGAGGATGTGAGGCCGCTCTTCGTGAAGAGGTCGAGTACTCCGATTCCGTTCTCGAAGAGACTCCTGTCGAGTTCGACGGTGGGGAGATGAGCGCTGCTGCCGCCGCCCTGGAAGAGCGAAAGTGCTGCGTCCTTAGCCTTCTCGGCTTCCTCTTCACCGTGGATGATCTTCGTCACTTCGTATGCAAGCTTTGCCTTGGCGTCGTTGATGTTCCTCTTCGGATCCTCGTATTCCTTTATCTCGTCGAGGTCCATGAAGGTGAAGAGCTTCATGAACTTGATTGCATCCGCATCCGCAACGTTTCTCCAGTACTGGTAGAAGTCGTAGGGTGAGTAGAGGTTCTTGTCCAAAAAGACTGCGCCCTGCTCGCTCTTACCCATCTTCTTGCCGTCTGCGCGCATGATGAGGTTGAATGTGAGACCGAAGCACTCCTCGCCTCCCATTCTCTGGATGAGGTCGATTCCCGCAACGATGTTGCCCCACTGGTCTGCACCGCCGATCTGAAGACGTGTTCCGAGTCTCTCGTTGAGCATCTTGTAGTCGTATGACTGGAGAAGCTGGTAGTTGAACTCGATGAAACTCAGGCCCCTCTCGAGTCTCTGCTTGACACCTTCGAAGGTTAGCATGCGGTTGACCGAGAAGTACTTGCCGACATCCCTCAGGAAGGAAATGTAGTTGAGGTCGACGAGCCAGTCCGCGTTGTTCGCTATCACGGCCTTACCGTAACCCTCGGGGGGATTCTCCGAGAAGTCGACAACCGAAGCAAGCTGCTTCGCAATATTCTGGGCATTCCTGTTGATCTCCTCCACGGGGAGAATCTTTCTCATCTCCGTCTTTCCCGACGGGTCTCCGATGAGGCCCGTACCGCCGCCGACGAGGGCGACGGGTCTGTGACCGTACATCTGGAGGTGATGCATAGCAAAGAATGGAACGATGTGTCCCACGTGCAGGGACGGTCCCGTGGGGTCCGTGCCGCAGTAGAAGGAGACACTTTCCTTATCCATGAGGTCGCTTAGTCCTTCCAGGTTGGTGCAGTCCTTCACGAATCCTCTGTCGAATAATACCTGGAGGGCTTTGTTCATACTCTCTGATACTCCTTCATTTTGTCCTTGATGAATGAAGCGAGAGTATCTACGGAGACTCTCTCCTGCTTCATGGAGTCGCGGAAACGTACCGTGACGGTCTGGTCTTCGAGCGTCTGGTAGTCGACAGTCACACAGTACGGAGTTCCGATCTCGTCCTGGCGGCGGTATCTTCTGCCGACGGCACCGGACTGGTCATAGTACGTCGTGAAGTCGTCTCTGAGCGTGTGCTCGAGCTTCTGTGCGTATTCTCCGAGGCCGTCCTTCTTGACGAGCGGGAGAACTGCAACCTTGACGGGGGCGATGATCGGGTGGAAATGGAGAACGGTTCTCGTATCTCCTTCGGGGGTCGGCTCCTCGTCGTATGCATCGCTGAGTGCCATGAGAACGTTTCTCGTAAGACCCGCGGATGTCTCGACGACGTAGGGAATGTATCTCTCGTTCGTCTCGGGATCGAGGTACGTAAGGTCCTTTCCGGAGAACTTCGTGTGCTGCGTGAGGTCGTAGTCCGTTCTGGAGTGTACGCCCTCGAGTTCCTGCCAGCCCATCGGGAAGAGGAACTGGATGTCGTATGCATCCTTAGCGTAGAATGCGAGCTCGTCCGGTCCGTGCTGGTGCCATCTCAGGTGCTCCGGGTGGATACCCATCTTGGAGTAGAACTTCATTCTCTCCTCTCTCCAGTAGGGGAACCACTCCTCGTCGGTACCGGGCTTGCAGAAGAACTGCATCTCCATCTGCTCGAATTCGCAGGAACGGAAGATGAAGTTCTTGGTTGTGATTTCGTTTCTGAAGGACTTACCCACCTGTGCGATTCCGAACGGAACCTTCACTCTGCTCGACTGGAGGATGTTCTTGTAATCCACATAGATTCCCTGTGCAGTCTCGGGTCTCAGGTAGACAACCGATGCCGCATCCCTGTTCGCACCGATGTGGGTTTCGAACATGAGGTTGAAGTTCCTCGGCTCAGTAAACGAATTCTTGTTGCCGCATACGGGGCACGGTGCATTGAGGTCAATCTGGTCTGCGCGGAAACGCGACTTGCAGACCTTGCAGTCGACCATCGGGTCGGTGAAGTTACTCACGTGGCCGCTTGCCTCCCAGACCCTGGGGTGCATGAGGATCGAAGCGTCGAGGCCTACGATGTTGTCGTGCATCCTCGTCATCTCCTTCCACCAGAAATCACGGATGTTGTTCTTGAGTTCCACGCCCATCGGACCGTAGTCGTAGGCGCCGTTGAGGCCGCCGTAGATTTCGGAGGACTGGAATATGAATCCCCTTCTTCTGCAGAGCGATATGATCTTGTCCATTGTTACTTCAGCCATTTCTTAATTCTCCTTTAAAAATTTAACAGCTCTTTCAAGTCTCTTCCTGCACTCCCCGGGTCCGAGAAGTCTTATCGAATCGAAGAGAGGAAGCGAAACCGTGGAATTGGTGAGGGCGACACGGATGGGCTGGAATACTCCGTTGACCTTGACTCCGAGTTCCTTCGACAGTGCCACAAGGTCCTCTTCGATTGCACTCTCCTCACGCCCGGATTCAACACCGTCTAGAAGAATCTTCGAGCCCTTCTCGAGTGCCTCGAGCGTGTTCTCGTCGTTGCTTCCCTTCGCGCAGTATACACTCTTGTCTGTAACGGGATTGTCCTCGAAGAGGAATGCCGTAAGAGGTACGCAGTCCGAGAGAGTCTTCATTCTCTCTCTCACGCTCGGCATGAGGGAGAGTATGTAAGCCTTCTCCTTCTCAGTCGGCTCGGGAGATACGTATCCGGCCTTCTGGAAATATGGCATACAGAGCTCACTGAGCTCCTCGTTGCTCTTCTGTCTGATGTACTGACCGTTGAACCAGTCGAGCTTTCCGTAGTCGAACTTCGCGGGTGCGGAATGTATGTTCTCGAGTCTGAAGCACTTCTCGAGGTCCTCCTTCGAGAAGAATTCCGTCTTGTCGTCAAGAGACCAGCCCACGAGGGTGACGTAGTTGATTATTGCTTCCGGAAGGTAGCCCTTGGCTCTGAAATCCCTGACGGCAGTCGATCCGTGGCGCTTACTGAGCTTCTGGCCGTCCTTACCCATGACCATCGGAAGATGGCAGTAGATCGGGGGCTCCCAGCCGAATGCCTCGTAGAGAAGAATATGCAGCGGCCCCGAGGGAATCCACTCCTGGGCACGCATGATGTGCGTGATTCCCATCATATGGTCGTCGATGACGTTTGCGAGGTGGTATGTCGGGAAGCCGTCGCTCTTGAGAAGAATCGGGTCGGGAGAGACATCCTTGTTCTTGCGGGTGATGTCACCCATGATGACGTCGTGGAACGTCGTCTTTCCCTCGGTGGGGACGCGGAGTCTGATTACGGGCTTTATACCCTGTGCCTCGAGTTCCTTCCTCTCCTCTTCGGTGAGATTTGCGCAGTGTCTGTCGTAGCCCTGGTACTGGCTCTTCGAGGCAGCCTGCTCCTCTCTCAGTTTCTCGAGTCTCTCTGGAGAGCAGTAGCAGTAGTAGGCCTTGCCGTCCCTGACGAGCTTCTCGGCGTATTCCTTGTAGATGTCGAATCTCTCCGACTGCACATACGGACCGTACGGGCCGCCGACGACGGGACCTTCATCCCACTTTATTCCGAGCCAGTCGAGTGTGTCGTAGAGGTCCTGCAGAGATTCCTCCGTATAACGCTCGCGGTCGGTATCCTCGATGCGGAGAATGAACTTTCCCCCCATGGATTTAGCGAAAAAATAGTTGAACAGGGCGGTTCTTATCCCGCCGATATGCTGCAGCCCAGTTGGAGACGGGGCGTAGCGGACACGAACTTCCATCGTTTTCTCCTGAGAAATTATGATAGTGGAATTCTAAACTGTTGGAGAGAAAAGGACAACACACCTCAGAGGGCAGAATCGAACTTCTCTCCAAAGAACATAGCCCGCAGATTTTTCAACTTTCTTCCGGAATTCTTTGACATAAA
>CAVFVX010000026.1:0-22126 GCA_963626075.1 Acutalibacteraceae bacterium | reverse complement strand
GTGAAGCAGGAAACATGATTCCTCGTCCCTTGGGGCGAGGTAGTTCAATGTTATTGTCCACTCTCCGTTCTTCTCCACGGATGAAGCATTATAACCCATTGCTGAAGCAAAGCGGGAGATGTTTTCGAGGGGGACACGGTTGTCGACGAGTACGACGACTCCGTCCGGGCTCTCTTTGAGAGCTCTCTTCGTGTTGATTACGGGTTCCGGACAGCTGAGTCCTCTGCAGTCTATTTCCTTCATTTTCAGTTCTCCTTTCTTCTGCTGTTCACGAATGCGATAACAAGTGCAACGACGATTCCCGCGATGACGGCGATCTTTCCGTATGTGTTCGGACCGTTGTCCGTTGCGTTTCCCGCAAGCGAGAAGTTGTGTACGAATGCTGCACCCGTGAGAAGTCCGAGTACTGTGACAGCACTGTCGGATGAGCCTTCACCGGCCATGACGAGCTGTCTGAGGGGGCATCCTCCGAGAAGTACGGAAGCAAGTCCCACAAGGAACATACCGAGGAAGTTCCAGACCTGGTTCGTCTGTGCAACGGGCTGTCCCGTGAAGCCGAGGTTGAAGTTACCCGTGATGAGGTTACCCGCTAAGGCTGCGACAAAGATTGCAACACTGCCCGTGAGAAGTGTGGGATCCCTGAGGAGGATGACGTCTCTGATGCTTCCAGCCATGCAGAGTCTTGTTCTCTGGGCTGCTGCACCGACAAGGAGCCCTGCTACGAGAGACAGGAAGACGGGAGCATGCATGCTGCCCGGTCCCTTCTCGCTGAATGCGAAGAGTGACGGAACTGCGACGAAGAGGATGAAGAGAACGAGAGTGACGCCGCTGATTGCACCGCCTTCGATTCTGTTCTGCTTATAAGCTCTTCCGAGTGAGAAACCGTTGTTGAGGAAGATGCATCCCACACCGATTCCCGCAGCAAATCCCACGAGCGCCGTGAGAGCATTGAGGTCTCCGCCTGCAAGTCTGAGAACCATTCTCAGCGGGCATCCCAGGAAGCAGAGGGCACCGACCATCACGAAGAAACCGAGAATGAATCTCGTGAAGGGGCTTGAACCTCCGCGCGGCTTGAATTCGCCTCTCAGCAGAGAGAGGATGAACGATCCCAGTACGATGCCGATGATTTCGGGTCTTACATACTGTACAACACCTGCCGTATGAAGCTTGAGGGCACCTGCCGTGTCACGAATGAAACATGCGATGCAGAATCCCATGTTCTTCGGGTTTCCGTTTGCAGTGAGGACCACTGCAAAGATTCCGACAATCAGACCGGCGATCACAAGAGGAATCACCGGCTTCATCTTAGATTTTGAATTATCCATAGTTTTATCCCTGCCGCATATTTTTCCATATTATTTTGGAGAATACAATGACTTTTTCCATATATTTCACGTACTACGAAAAACTTACCATTGCACATGAAACGGCGTCTCCATTCTTCTTTTCTTCCCCGGAGCGCTGTGCTAACATCTTTCCATGCAGAGAATCTACCTCGACAATGCAGCAACATCATGGCCCAAGGCTCCGGGAATCGGAGACGCGATGAAGAATTACATAGAGTTCGGCGTCGTCAACCCGAACCGCACGGAGAGCGCGCTCTCGTTCTCTCTCTTCGAGACGATATATTCCCTCAGGGAGATGATCGGCGCTCTATATAACTACCCTCGCCCCGAGTGCATCGCCTTCACGAGCAGCGTGACTGAGGCGCTGAACCTCGTGATCAGGGGCCTCTTCACGAAAGAAGACCACGTAATCATCTCGGCAAGCGAACACAATGCGGTGATGAGGACGCTCGTTCAGACCGGGGTACAGTACTCGATGATTCCATCTGACAAATCGGGATACAACGACTACTCAACACTCGAAAGCCTCCTCAGGGAGAATACCAGGGCCGTAGTCGTCTGCCACGGAAGCAACGTCAGCGGGTGCGTGCAGAATCTCGAGCCCCCTGCTGCATTTACGAAGAAGCACGGCCTGATGTTCTTCATCGATGCGGCGCAGACATCGCCATTTGTCGACATCGACATGGATGCATACAATCTCACGGGAGTATGCTTTACGTGCCACAAGTCCTTTCTCGGACCCGAGGGACTCGGTGGCGTGATATTAAGGCGTGAGACAGCAGAGACTCTTCCCCCTCTCATCGCGGGGGGGACGGGAAGCGAAAGCGACAGCATCCTCATCCCCTCCACTCTTCCCGACAGATTCGATGCGGGAACGGAGAACCTCCCCGGGCTTGTCGGAACGGCATGTGCCCTCAGGTACACTCTTGAGAATAAAGGAAAGCTCAGAGACAATGCGGAGAGAATGACAAAGGCCCTCATGGAGGGAATCGCCGCCGTTCCGTCGCTCACGATCAAAGGCGCGGGAATGAACGAGCCCCGCACCTCTGTCGTCTCCGTCGTCTCCGGTAAGCACGACATAGCGTACATATCGTCAGAGCTGCTGAAGCGGGGAAACATCGAGACGAGAGTGGGCCTCCACTGCGCTCCGATGGCGCACAGGGCACTCGGAACATTCCCCACGGGAACGCTCAGATTCTCACCCGGTCCTTTCACGACGAAAGACGAAATAGATACCACGCTGAGAATACTAAAGGAAATTGAGAATGAGAACTGAATATTACGATATACTTTACGCCGCTCTCAGAAGCGGTGACATAGAACGCCGGACTTCCGCCGACGGCTCTGTCGTCGAACTCATCCAGAACGACAGAATCATCTACTCCGATTCGGATAAACCTCTAGAGGAGTACAGGGCCGAATACATCAAGACGGAGCCCCATCTCGTCATTTTCGGAGCGGGACACGTATCGAAGGCGTTATATGATATGGCACGGCTCCTCGGAATGGATGTGATGGTCATCGACGAGAGGCCTGAGACCGCGAACAGGGAGCGCTTCCCCGAAGCGGAAGTCATCTGCCGCCCCTACGAGGAGTTCTTCTCATCAGACACGGAATTCTTCAGACCGTACTACGTAATCATGACGCACGGTCACTCGTACGACTCGAAGGCTCTCGAGTGGGTACTGAGGCGCCCCGCAGCCTACATCGGAATGATAGGAAGCAAAGGCAAGGTCGCTGCAACGTACGAGAAGATGCTCCAGAAGGGATATACCCAGTCAGAACTCGACTTCGTCCACTCTCCCGTCGGACTCAAAATCGGTGCGGTCACTCCCGAGGAGATTGCGGTATCGATTCTTGCCGAGATAATCTCCGTCTTCCGCAGCGTGAAGACGGCATTCACGCTCTCTCCCGAGTATGTGAAGTCCGTCATCGGAAAGAAGGGAATATGTGCCCGCATCATCGAGAAGAGAGGCTCGGCTCCGCGTGCCGTCGGCTCGGAGCTCTTCTACTCGGCTTCCGACGACAGATTCTACGGCACGGTCGGAGGCGGCGCCGTCGAGAAGGCGACCGAGGACGAATGCAGAAGAATGTGGAAGAACGGAGAAAAGACGAATATAATCCACTACAACCTCTCCGCAGAAGGAGACCTGAGTATGATCTGCGGAGGAGACGTCGACATGCTCTTCTCCTCTCTCAATTGAAACGAATGCCGCAGCTTCCGCCGCGGCACTTTTCAGAGCATCTTCTCGAGTTCGTCGAGTTCATCGTCCCTAGTCGACCATGAGGTGCAGAACCTCACGACGGAGCGCTTCTCATCGACGCCCTCCCAGCGTTCGAACCTCACCTTCTTCATCAGGTCGGCCATCTTTTCGTTGTCCATGATGATGAACTGCTGGTTCGTGGGGCTGTTCCAGGCAAATTCATAGCCCTTGGCCTCGAACATCCTCTTGAGGCGCATCGCGGTCTCGATACCCTTTCTTCCGCACTCGAGGTAGTAGTCATCGGTGAAGAGTGCATCGAACTGGACACCCAGGAGTCGTCCCTTTGCAAAGAGGGCACCCTCCTGCTTCTTCATCTGCTCGATATTCTTCGGAGCGACTCCCTTACCGAATATCACGGCCTCTCCGACCATCGCACCGCACTTCGTGCCGCCGATGTAGTAGGCATCGCAGAGCTTCGAGAGAAGAGGAAGAGTAACGTCGGTGTTGGGGGACGCAAGAGCATACGCCAGACGCGCACCGTCGAGGTACATGTACATTCCGTATTCGTCGCAGATCTCCCTGATCTGGGTAAGCTCATCCTTCGTGTAGAGCGTTCCGATTTCCGTCGGATGGGAAAGATATACCATCTTCGGGGTGACCATCGCATCCTTGGGTTCGCTGTCCATGTATGAAAGCATATATTTCTTCAGCGTCCCGGGAGAGAGCTTTCCGTCCGTGTTCTCAAGTGCGATGACCTTGTGGCCCGTGTATTCGATTGCGCCGCTCTCGTGGACGTTTATGTGGCCCGTATCTGCAGCGATGACGCCTTCGCAGCGCGAAAGCAGCGTACTGATGACGAACTGGTTCGTCTGCGTGCCGCCGCCGAGAAGAGTGACGTATGAGTCGCTGTTTCCCGCAGCCTTCTTTATCTTCTGAACAGCACTCGATGTGTAGTCATCCGCTCCGTAGCCCGGAAGAGAGGTGGTATTCGATTCAATCATGGCCGTGAGGACCCTCGGTGCCATGCCGTTGTTGTAATCACATTCAAATGAAATCATATGGAAAATATAGCGGAGAAACGCCTCTCTGTCACCAAGGGCCGGAAAGAACGGGGGTTCCTTCACACAGAAAACAGAAAGGTCACGACCTCAGCCGTGACCTTCCGTTTTCTACTTTATCTTTCCCATCTCCCTGAGAATCTTCTCCGGAGTCATCGGCCAGGACTTGACCCAGACGCCGACGGCATCGTGGATTGCGATTCCGATTGCGGGAGCCGCACCGTTACATGCGATTTCCGATATACTCTTCGCTCCGAAGGGACCGTCGTGGTCATCGACGTCGATGAGTACGCTCTTGAAGTCATCGGGAGCTTCCATGATCATCGGTGTTCCGTAATCCGTGAAGTTCGCGTTGATGTTCACGCCCTTGTCGTCGAGCACCATGTTCTCGTAGAGGGAGTGTCCGATGCTCTTCATGACCGCACCGTACATCTGACAGAGTGCAATCTCGGGGTTGATCGGAGTTCCCGCATCCTGGAGAGCGTAGAACTTTCTGAGCTTTATCTCACCCGTCTTCACGTTGACGGCAACCTCGGCAAAGTGTGCGCCGTACGGAATCGAGGAAGCCTTCGTGACGAACGAGCCGTGAGCGACGAGCTGTCCTCTGCCGCCTCCGCTTACCGCCGTGTGGGAGATATCATAATAGGTAAGGCTCTTTCCCGTTCTGTTGGAGTATACGATACCGGGAGCCCTGAGCTCGAGGTCGTCCTTGTTCTCCTCCATCTGGAGGGATGCCTCCTTGAGAATCATCTCCTTGAGGTTCTGTGTTGCGAGTAGCGATGCGTTGCCGCTGAAGAACGTACCCGAGGAAGCGTAAGACCCGGTGTCGAATACGCAGGCATCAGTGTCGCCCGATACAATCGAGACCTTCTCCATCGGAAGCTTCAGCACTTCGCATACAATCTTCGCGGAAATCGTATCGAGTCCCGTTCCGAGGTCTGCGCCGCCGGAGCAGAGAATGACCGTGCCGTCCGTCTCGAGCTTGCAGAGAGCCTCCGCATGGTCAAGTCCCGGGAGACCGGAGCCCTGCATTATCATCGCAAAGCCCTTTCCAATCTTCCAGTCGGGGTCGTCGGATACCTCCTTATGTCCCCAGTTGATCATCCTGCAACCCTTCTCGATAGCCTCGTCAAGTCCGCATGAGCCGACGGGAACGACGTTGCCTTCACGACCTTCTCCCAGTCCCTTCAGGATTTCGAGCATGTAGCCTTCGCTGACATGGTTCTTCTCGATTATCGTCCTGTAGTCAACTCCGAGCTTCTCGGCAAGCTGTGCCATTACCATACTCAGGCCGTAGATTCCCTTCGGTGTTCCGTAGCCCTGGTATGCTCCCGCGGGAGGAGTATTGGTATAGTAGACCTGGAGGTCGTACTTCATGTTGTCTACTGCGAAAAGCGGAAGCGTCTTCGAGCAGGAGTTCATCGGGACCGTGAGACAGTGGTTGCCGTAAGGACCTGTGTTCGCTCTTACCTCCATGTAGATGCCGGTGATCTTTCCGTCCTTCTTTCCGGCCATCTTGACATAAACTCTCATCGGGTGACGCGTCGAGTTCGCATAGAACTCCTCGGCACGAGTATTGCGGTAGTAGACGGGCTTTCCCGTTACCCAGGCAGCATAGCCCGTGAGGTCCTCGACGAGGATGTCCTGCTTGCTGCCGTAGCCGCCGCCGACACGCTCCTTGATGACGTGAATCTTGTTCTCCGGAATCTGGCAGACCCAGCCGCAGATTCTTCTTACATGGTACGGAACCTGGGTTGCGGCATGGATGACGAGTCTTCCGTTCTCGACGAGAGCGTAGCAGACGTGGGGCTCGAGCGGTGTGCACTGGACCTGGCTTGTCTGGTATGTTCCCTCGACTACTGCATCAGCCTCCTCGAAGGCCTTGTCGACGTCTCCGATGTAGCCCTTGTTGGAAGCCGCGAGGTTCTTGTGGATATCTGCCCTCAGCGGGAACTGGTATACGACCTTTCCTTCTCTCGGGTCACCCTGAAGCTTGTTGTACTCCTCGAGGTCCGCCGGAGCGCCTGCCCTGTACTCAACGGGGCCGTTGTGGACAAGCGGAGCGCCGGGAGCCATTGCCTCCTCGACCGTGAATACGGCGGGAGTAGGTTCGTACTCGACCTTGATGAGGGAGGCAGCCTTCTCTGCTATCTCCTTCGTTCTCGCGACGATTCCGGCAACCCTGTCGCCGACGTGTCTGACCTTCATGTTGAAGAGTCTTCTGTCGTGCGGGCTCGGCTCGGGAGAACCCTGTCCGGCCTGCATGTAGTAGACATCGGGACAGTTGAAGGCCGTTATGATTTTGCACACTCCGTCGAGCTTCTCGGCTTCCGTCGTGTCTATGCTCTTGATATATGCCGACGCAAACGGAGACCTCAGGACATGAAGTACCCATGCGTCTGCAGGGACCTTGTCCTCTACGAAGACCCTCTCTCCCGAGACGAGGGAAGCGCCGTCGATCTTGTCGAAGGGCTTTCCGATTATGTCGAGCTTGGGACGGAAGGAAGGAGCAATCTCGCTTCTGTATTCGCCGTAGTCCCTCAGCTCGGTAGCAAGCTTCACTGCAAGGTAGTAGTGCTCGTAGCCCGCGTCGCGGATGAAGATGGATGTGAGGATATCTCTGATTTCATCCTTCGTCGGGTACGGTTTCTTCTCGAGGAGCCACGTGAGCATCACGGCTGCCGCAGGGGCATTGTACGCACTCTGCACGACTCCCGCAGATACCATCGCCTTCTGCACGAAGTTGAGTTCTCTTCCGTTGAGAAGTCCCTCGGCCGTGCGTATATCGGCGCCCTGGGCCTGGTAGGCCAGGATGAAGTTCGAATACTTCAGCCTGTCATTGAATATGATGGTGTCGCTTCCCGCGAAGCCTTCCGCGTCATCGCTGTCACGGACGCTGTTGCATCCGATCTTATAGAGAAGGTTACGCAGTCTGTCGCTTTCATTGCATTCGATTGTTACGGTTTCACCGTTGACTCTGCATTTCAGGATCATTTTTCGTCCCTCCCGAGTGTGAATACCGTCTTTGCAAGGTACTCCTTGTATTCCGCACTTCCCGTGATGTCGGAAGTGTATGTGACCTTCTTCCATATCTCGGGAGTATCACCCGAAACAAGCGGGGAACCCTTCACAGTGAGAGCGTACTTTCCGTCAGCCACGGCAGCGATGAGACATGCGTGAGATGTGGACGTGAGACCGAATCTCTTCACCCAGGCCTTCTTCTTCCCGTCGAGAAGGAAATGAAGAATGAGGCTGCGGTTCTTCGAGAGAACGTAGTCCTCGACGCTCATGTCGCATTCACCTTCCGGAGAAAGGACGTGCATCGTAACACCCATGGCGGCAAGGACGGCAATGAGGTAGCCGTCGTCACGCCCCAGTCCGATGTTTCCCCCCACTGTCGCGCTGTTGCGCTTTGCAAATGAGGCACAGAAACGGCAGGAGGACTTGACGGCTTCCGGTATAAGCGGACTGTCAATCATATCCTGGAACGTCGTGAGGGCCCCGATTCTTACAAGGCCGTCACCCGTTTCTGTTATTCCGCTTTCCGCGAGGCCGTTTATGTCGATCAGAGCAGTTTCTCTGTCTGCGGCCCCGTTGAGTCTCAGGTCATCTGTCCCGCCTGCTAGGTACGCGGAGTCTCCGTTTTCATAACGGAGAGCTACCGCTTCTTCTTTCGTCTGGGGGTGGTGAATTACCATCTGTCACTCCTGTCAGTCTATTCTTCCTTCCGGATGTCCGGCGATAAGTTCATCAATGAAATAGTTAAGCATACGTCTCGTGGTGTTTCTTCTGTATTCGGCCATTGCATGAGGGGCAATGACGTTGTTCCATGCGTCGAGGAATTCTTCCTTCACTTCTCCGAGTTCCTCAACCTTCTTTCCCACGAGTATGAGTTCGGCATCCCTGCTTCTCATGACCTTCGGGCCCGCGGCTCCGCTTGAAGCACGGAAGTCGACGACGACTCCGTCCCTGATTTCGGCTGCAGCGGAGAGCGTGAGCTTGCTGATGGCGTTACTCCTTCTCATACCGATCTTCCTGAAGAAGATATGCGTAAAGTTCGAAGGCGGAACTATGACTGCCGTGATGAGCTCGTTCTTCTCCCTCTTCGTTTTCTTCGCGGCGATGATGAAGTCGTCGACAAGCATCTCCCTCGAACCGTTCACCGATGTGAGAACTACACGGCTGTCGAGAAGAATCAGCGGCTGCGGAGTGTCTCCCTTCGGGCTGGCGTTTCCGATGTTGCCGCCGATTGTGGCGCTGTTGCGGAGAGCGATTGCGCCCATACGTGATGCTGCATCCTTTATGAGGGGATGAACGAGTTCACTTGTTGCGATTTCACGCGACGTCGAAAGCGCTCCGATTACGACCGAGCCGTCCTCCCTCTTCGTGATTCCCTTCATCTCCTCTATATTCGCAAGGAACATGACGGGCTTGGGGAAGGTTGCCGTGACGCCTGCTCCGGCAAAACCGGAGACCATGAGGTCGGATCCTCCCGCAAGTGGAATGACGTCGTATCTGTCCATTATCTCAAGGGCTTCCCGGAGATTATCGGGCATGAAATACTTCATTTCTTCTTCCATAGATCGCCTCCCTTCACTGCGGCAAGATGAATCGATTCGACGATGAGGTCATAGCCTGTGCAGCGGCAGATGTTTCCGCTGATTCCCTTTCTGATCTCCTCCTCCGTCGGGTCGGGGTTGTTCGAGAGAAGATAGTACGCCGCGACAACCATGCCGGGAATGCAGAAGCCGCACTGCACGGCACCGCCCTCGGCGAAGGCATCGACGATGCACTTGCCCTTCTCCGTGTCCCTGATTCCCTCGATTGTGAGAATCGTGCTTCCGTGGCATGAGCCGACGGGGACGATGCATGATGTGACGAGGTGGCCGTCCTTGATTACGGAGCATGCCCCGCACTCACCTTCCGAGCAGCCTTCCTTCGTTCCCGTCATTCCGAGGTCCTCCCTGATTACATCCAGGAGTCTCCTCAATGGGTTCCCGCGGTATATTATTTCCTGTCCGTTGAGATTGAATTTAACTTCACTGTGCATTTTTCTTCTTCAAAGCCTCCTCTATGTCCTCGGGTGGAATCGGGATGTTGTACACGTTTATTCCGAGAGCCCTCTCGACTGCATCGACATATGCGCAGTCGGCTCCGTTGAATACAAGTTCTCCCATTCCCTTGGCTCCCTTCGGTCCCCACGGGTACGGGTTCTCCTGCAGATGATAGAACTGCCTGGGGAAGTCCATGCTCGTCGGGATGACGTAGTCGCTCATTCTCTTCTGCTTGAAGAAGCCCTTCCTGTTCTCGAGCTTCTCCATGCTTGCATAGCCGAGAGACTGCATGACACCGCCGTTGACCTGGCCGTGTACGATGAGTTCGTCAATCGGATGTCCGATGTCGTGGCTCGTCCATATGCCCACGGTCTTCACTTCATTCGTGAGCTTGTCGACTTCGACTTCGACTATCGCGGCGCCCCAGCCCCAGCCGAGGTATGCGTCTCCTCTGAATGTAGCCTGGTCCCACGGATAGCCTTCAGGGTGCTCGTACTCGACTTCCGTCGTTATGTCACCCTCGCTCCATCTCTCCTTCATCTCGAGAGCCGCTCTCTCGACGAGCTTTCCGACGACCATCGTTGAACGCGAAGCCGCCGTCGGGCCGCTGTCGACTACCTTGGAGGTATCGGGATTGTCGTAGTCTATGTTCTCGATCGGGAGTCCGAGTGCGTCTGCCGCAATCTTCCTCAGCGACGTCTGGAAGCCCTGTCCCATCTCTGTCGATCCGACCTGGATGGCGACTCTGTCTCCCTTTCTCACGAGTCTCGCATGAGCCTTGATGATTGCCTGCTCGCCGTTACCGGTGAATGCACCTCCGTGGAGGTACATGCTCGCTCCGATTCCCTTTCCGCAGCCGGGAGTATACTCCCTGCTCTTTCTCCAGTAATCGGACTCCTTCGTGAGCACCTCCAGCATCTCGGGAAGCTTCACTTCCTCGATGATGTGACCGTTCGTGACGGTCTCCTCACCTTTCTTGATTATGTACTGCTTCTTGAACTCCAGCGGGTCGACTCCCAGGTGGTGCGCAAGATGATCGAGGTGTGTCTCTATAGCAAAAATCGTCTGCGGAGCACCGAAGCCGCGGAATGCGCAGGACGGGAAGGTGTTCGTACCCACTCCGTCTCCCGTGATATATGTGTTCGGGATGTTGTAGACGCCGTTTGCGTGGAAGACACCGCGCTGGAGGACGACGAACGAAGAGGAGAGGTATGCGCCTACGTTGTAGTAGATGTGAGCCTCGATTCCCGTTATCTTACCGTCCTTGATGGCGGTCTTGTAGAGGTTCTTAGAGGGGTGTCTCTTTACGGAGAACTGAGTATCCTCCTCACGGTCGAAGATGAGCTTGATGGGCTTCTTTATCTTATGCTCGGCAACAAGAAGAGGGCCGCAGATAACATCGGGGAAGTGTTCCTTTCCTCCGAATGCGCCGCCGGTGGTGCACTGGCGGATGATGATCTTCTCGTACGGAATGTTCAGGAGTCCCGCGACCGACTTGCGGATATAGAACGGACACTGCGCAGATGCGTAGAAGATGTAGTTGTCGCCTTCCATCGTCACGAGAGCGCCGTTCGTCTCGAGATGTACGTGCTCCTGCCAGCCAGTGTCGATTCTCTCCTCGAAGATTTCGTCGGCTTCTGCAAAGACCTCGTCCATCGGACGGCCCTTCTCACAGTAGAGCGAACAGAAGATGTTGCTTCCCTTCTCGGGGAACATCGGGCCGCCGACGCACGCCAGTCCGTCGTCGATGGATACTGCCGGAGTCTTCTCGTTCTCGTACTCGATGACGATGTTGTCCTTGAGAGCCTTGAGAACGGCTCTGTCGGGACCGACGAGGAGCCCGATTGTCTCACCGACGTAGAGGACATAGTCCTTGGCGAAGGCTCTCCAGTCCTTTGCAATCATCCAGAGTTCGTTCTTTCCCTCCGGCGGGATGTCATCTGCCGTAATCCAGTAGTAGCCTTCCGGCATCACCGGAGTCTTTATGCTCTTTATATCTCCCCTGGGGCACGTGGAACGGACCATCAGGGCGTACTGCATGTCCGGCAGTACCATGTCACATACGTAGACGGATTCACCGCGAGCCTTGGCTTTCGCATCTATTCTCTGGATCCTGTCACCGAGTTTTGTAGCCTGCACTTTATCCTCCTGACCATTATCTTTTCACTAGCATAATGAGTGGATTAAATCCATTAAGGTCCAGGGAGTCTTCTTCCCCGGACCGCATTTCAGTATAGAACTGATATGTCACTTAGACAATAAATTAACACTTTTTTCCCATTCAGACTTACGCCTGGATCTTGTCAACGACCTTCCAGAGTTCGGAAGCGACCTCTGAAGCCCTTCTGTAGATGTCCGCGGCGTCCTTTCTGACGAAGTGGTGATCCTCGAAGAGGAGCTTTCCGTTGACGATGGTCGAGTTGACGTGGCCCGAGCTCATTCCCCACACGAAGTGTCCGGGAGCGTTTGCAGAACAGAGCGGTGTCGGGTTGTTGTAGTCGAGAAGCGCGAGGTCTGCAGTATATCCTTCCTCGACTCTTCCAAGCTTTATCCTTCCTCCGAACTGGGACTCGACGAGTCTGTTTCCTCTGTTGAGTGCCTCGAGGAAGTTCGCCGGCCACCACGGGCCTCCCTCGTCCTTGTGCTTGAAGAAGCCGATCTTGATCTCCTCGAACATGTTGCCGCCGCAGCCGTCGGTGCCGAGGCAGAGGTTCTTTATCATCGGGAGCTTCGAGTTATAGCCGATGTGGTTGTTCATGTTGGAGCGCGGGTTGACTGCGAAGAAGCAGTCTCTGTCGTTGATGAGCTCTACTTCCTTCCCGGAGAGATGGACACCGTGAACGATGAGGGTCCCGGGTCTGAGAAGTCCGAAGGAATCGAGCCTCGCTGCGATATCCTTATTATAGAAGTGGTGTGACCAGACGCTGTCGTAGGATGCCTCCGCAACATGGAGATGCATTCCTCTCTTCGTCCTGTCCATGGCGTCAGCCATCAGCTTCAGGCCTTCGTCGGGAATCGTGAACGGTGCGTGGCCGCCGATTGTGGCTTCGCAGAGTACGTTCTCGCCCTTTTTAAGTCTTTCGTCGACTTCTTCGGCAAAGCGGATGTTCTCCCTGACTCCGTCCTCGATCTCCTTCATGCCGCCGTTGCGGTTCGTAACCTCGTAGCATGTGGAGCCTCTGACTCCGATTTCCTCCATACCCTTTGCAATCGTCGAGAGGCTTCCCTCGATGTAACAGGGAGATGCATGGTGGTCGACGCAGCTTGTGGTACCGCAGCTTATTGCATCGAGCGAGCAGATGAGAGAGGAGTAGTATGTACTCTCCTCCTGAAGCCCTCTGTCAAGTCTCCACCACCATTCCTTGAGAACCTGGATGAAGTCCGTCTGGGGGCCTGCGGAGATGAGCATTCCCCTGCTGAGGCCCGAATAGTAGTGGTGATGAGCGCATACGTTACCGGGAATGAGCGTCTTTCCCTTTCCGTCGATGACCTTCTCGGCCCTGAGACCCGCTGCGACGCCCTTTCCGACCTTCGTGATCTTCGTTCCTTCGATGACCACATCCACATCCTCAGCTACCTCGAAAGGCGGCTGAGTCTGCATTACTCTTACGTTCTTTATGATTATGTCTGCCATTTTCTGTTATTCCTCCACCGGTCCGAGAAGGTATGAGTAGGAAACGAATACCGTCTCGATGAGAGCCTTGACTCTCTCGTCGCATTCAGCCTCGACCTTACCCTCTCCGTCGATTCTTCCCTTTATGACCTTGTCACCGATTCTTATTGTCAGGGAGTCGTTCTCTGCATAGAAGCCGCTGTTCGTGCTGTTCTCGAAGTCGTCCATTCTGCTGAAGAGAGTGAACTTCCTGAGGTACGGGCCTCCGTCGTGCGGACAGAAGGCAGCACAGTTGCCGCATTCGTTGCAGTATGCATCGAGATGGAGTACCTGGAACGGATCCTCGAAGAGTCCGGTGTCCCTGAGATCAATCATGACGTTGGCTCTGTTCGGACATACCTCCGTACACTTGTTGCAGTAGTAGGAGCATTCGATGCACCTCTTAGCCTCTCTCTCGAAGAACTCCTTCGCGTCCGTGCCCTTCTTCAGGGGAAGAGTGATCTCGGCCTTCTTTGCCCTGATGGATGAGAAGAACTCGTCCTCCTCGTCTCTGATGGAGTCGATGTCCTCGTCGTCCTCTTCCTCCTCTTCGACTTCAGCTTCCTCTTCGACGCTCTCACCGCCGCAGCAGCAGCCTTCTCCGCCGCCGCAGGAGCATTCCTTCTCGTCGTCGGCATCTTCCTCGAGAATCGAGTCGTAGACCTTGTCGATTGCTTCGTCTACCGCAGCCTGCGCAGAAGCGATGCATCTTACGACTGTGCTCGGTCCCGTCTTCGTGTCGCCGATGATCCAGACGTTGTCTGTGTCACTCGTTCCGATTGCCTCGAGAACAGCCTTGTCGGGCTTCTCGCCGATTGCCGTGATGAGGTATGTGCAGTCGAGTGTGATTCTCTCACCCGAATCGACTGGCTTCGAGCGTCCGGAAGCATCCTTCTCTCCCAGGACCATCTTCGCAGCCGTAACTCTGCCGTCCGTGTAGTCGATGGGGTTCGTGAGGAACATGAACTTTATGCCGTCACTGAGAGCTGCCTCGTACTCCTCTCTGTCGGAGGGCATTTCGTTCTCGCTTCTTCTGTAGAGGACTGTTACACTCTCGACACCGGAGGTTCTCTCCGCCATTCTTGCGGCATCCATGGCGGTATTGCCGCCGCCGACTACGATTACGTGCTTTCCGAGGTCGACCTTCTCTCCTCTCTTGCTCTTTGTCAGGAACGATACCGCACTCTCCCTGGGGCCGTTACCGCTGACTCTCGGGTCATTGGGTTCGGTTGCACCGACGGAGACGAAGATGTATTCGAAGCCTTCCTTCTTGAGCTGGGCAATTGTCTTCTCCGTGTTGAAGACGAACTTCACGCCGTGTTCCTTTATGAACTCAACATCCTTGTCCACTGCAGATGACGGAATACGGAATTCGGGGATTACGTTCTTCACGACACCGCCTGCCGTGGCTCCCTTCTCGAAGAGCGTCGTGTCGAAGCCCGCGAGAGCAAGGAAATAGGATGCGCTGAGGCCTGCCGGGCCTGCGCCGATGACAGCAGCCTTGACGTCGGATGGTTCTTCTGGCTTGTCCCAGAAGTCGGCCTTGAATTCCTCAAAGCCCTTCTCCGCGCAGAGTCTCTTGACTTCCCTTATCTGCACGGGGCCTTCGTAGTCCATTCTGGAGCAGTGGTTCTGGCACTGGTGGTCGCAGATCCATCCCGTGATGTTCGGGAGTGCGTTGGATGTGTAGATGAGAGAGAGTGCCTCTGCAACTCTTCCCTCTCCCGCAAGTGCGACGTACTCGGGGATGGGCTGGTGAATCGGGCATGCCTCGACACAGGGAGCGACATAGCAGTCGAAGAGCTCGAGAGGTGTGCCGACCTTGGCGCGGCTCGTGCCTCTGTAGTCCTTGCCCGCGATTCCCTTCGGATCAGATACCTTCTCGACGAGCTTCCTGAGCCTGGAGACGTCGATTGTGTCCATCTTCCATGCGCCCTTTGCCTCGTTGCAGATCCGGCAGAGCTGGTTCATCTTCGCGTATCCACCGGGGTGGAGCATGTCGGTTGCAAGAGTAATCGGGTGGATTCCGGTCTCGAAGAGATCCTTTACCGAGAGTGCCGAAATACCGCCGGAGTATGAAATCGGGAGTGTGCCGTTGAATTCCTCGCTGAGGATGAGTGCGACGCGTGTCGAAAGAGGAAGAAGGATTCTTCCCGAGCCGTATCTCTCGTCTCCGGGGAGGACATCCTGCGGGTTGACGTTGCCGAGAGTGTTCGTGAGCTTGACGCCGAACTTTCTGCCTTCCTTCGAAGCCAGTTCTACAAGTCTGTGGAGCATCGCCTTTGCATCCGCGAGCTGAAGGTCGTGCTCGAAGCTTTCTCTCTTGAGAACGACGTAGTTGTAGCCGAGAGAGTCGAGAACGCTTCTCACGGTGTCATAGCCGAGAAGTGTCGGGTTGAGCTTGACGAATGTGTCGAGCTTCTTCTCCGTGAGGAGGTACGAGCAGATCGCCTCGATTTCCTTCGGAGGACAGCCGTGCATCGTGGAGACCGTTACGGACGGGCAGATGTTCTTCGATATCTTATCGAGAGTCTTGAGGGCCTTGTCCTTTCTGTCCTCGAGTCCCGTGCCGTCGAGGAGTCCGTCGTCGATGAGGGCCTTCGCCTCGGCGATGTACTCGTCGAAGAGCGGCTTCTTTCCCGCATCGATCATGCTGTCGATGAAGGTCTGCATCTTCTCCTGCTTTATGCCTTCGAGGTTGTAGCCGCATGACATGTTGAAGATGAAGGAAGGCTTTTCGATGACTCTGTCATGTGCAAGGCTTTCGATGATGTGGAGCGTAATCCATGCCTTGAGGTATTCGTCATATGCCTTCTCGAGTGTGTACTCAGTCGACCATTCGACGTTGTAGCCTTCGTCTCTGGCGTCGATACACGGCTTTGCTATCTCGAGGTGGTCCATTATCTGGACTGTCTTGAGCTCGATGAACCTTGCACCGACAAGATATGAAGCGATGATGTTCTGACAGAGCTGTGTGTGCGGGCCTGCTGCCGGTCCCATGGGAGTCGAGCACTTCTGGTTGAAGACATCAACGAAATGCTTTTCCTTATCTACGTAGAACTGTTCTCTGTTGATACTGAAAATGGAATCATGATTCTTGTATTCCCCTGCGATTCTGGAAAGAAGCTCGCCGAAAGGAATGGGTCGCATTAAATCTGCCATGCGTATTTTCTCCTCTTATACGGAATGCCGTACTATTAGTTTACCCGCTCGGCGCTCAAAGTCAAACAAAATTGCAACATTTCGCAACAATATTTCCCCTCTTCATTTCCGGCCCCGTTTCGTGCAATAATAGCGGCGGTTGAAAAGTACCTTTCTTTTCATATTTATAAACAATTATCGATATATAAAGGATTAAAAAGATGACAGAAAGAACATTCATCGCTATCAAGCCGGATGCCGTCCAGCGCGGTCTCATCGGCTCCATCATCACACGCATCGAGGAGAAGGGCTACAAGATCATCGCCCTCAAGATGCTCGAGGTCACACCCGAGCAGGCTGCCGCACACTATGCAGAGCACGTCGGAAAGCCCTTCTACCCCGGACTCGTGAAGTTCATCACCTCCGCTCCGATTGTCGCAATGGTCGTCGAAGGCGAAGACGCAATCGCGGGCATGAGACAGCTTATGGGAAAGACAAATCCCTCGTCTGCCGAAGTCGGCACAGTCAGAGGCGACTACTCCCCCCTCATGAGCTACAACTGCATCCACGGCTCGGACAGCACCGCTTCCGCTGCAAGGGAGACGGCCATCTACTTCACTCCCGAGGAGATGTGCACCTCCTGGAAGACCATGTTCGAAATCATAAAGGAAAACATGGAGAAGTGAGAAAGGGGCACCGCGGACGGTGCCCTCTTCTTATAAGATGATCAGGAATCCCTTCTCCGAAGTCGGAACGGAACCCCCAGCGCAAGAATGAAGTCGTTGCTCCAGCAGAAGAGAAATTCTGCCTTTCAGTCAGGTAAGAAAAAGAGCAGATCGGGGTCAAAAAAACTAGGACCGTTTTCCCCCCAGTCCTAGAGTATTACCCAACTGTCATCCTTGAAGCTGTAGTCTTATGACCCGTTCTGGACGCAGTTCGTGATTAAGTTTAAACGGTATTTTCCGTTTGTAAAGAGTTTTTTTCACCGGATTTTTTTGCCGTCAGAGCTCCTCTGCGAGTTTCTCCAGTGCCTCCCCGGACTTTTCATTGAGCGTGCTCATGATTGTGACGGTGTTCTCACAGAATGTGATGTCCTTCGATTTCTCGAACATTTCCTTCATTATTCTTGCTGCAACCGGACCCCACGAGCCGTTCTCGATTAGTGCAACCTTCCTCTTCTGGTAGAAGCGGTGCGTGAGGCGCTCGATGAAGCCGCGCATTGCGGGGAAGATGTCGCCGTCGTAGGTCGTAGTCGCAAGAACGAGAGTTGAATGACGGAACGCCGAAGCGACAGCGGCGTAGACGTCCGAGCGTGCAAGGTCGTAGACCTCCACGGTCCTTCCCTTCTTCTCAAGAGCAGAAGCAAGTCTGAGGGCGGCTTCCTTCGTGTGTCCGTATACCGAGGTGTAGCAGACGGTTATACCGTCGTCCTCGGGAGTATATGAGGACCACTTGTCATAAAGGTCGATGTAATACCCCGGGTTCTCCTTAAGTACCGGGCCGTGGAGAGGACAGATCATCCTTATGTCGAGAGCGCCAGCCTTCCTGAGGAGATTCTGCACCATCGTTCCGTACTTTCCCACGATTCCGATGTAGTAGCGTCTCGCTTCCCCCGCCCAGTCTTCGTCGTCACGTCTGAGGTCGTTTGCCGTAAATGTTCCGAAGCCGTCGGCAGAGAAGAGAACCTTATCGGAAGAGTCGTAGGTGACCATCACCTCCGGCCAGTGGACCATCGGTGCGGCAACGAATGTGAGTGTATGCTCTCCGAGTGTGAACGAGTCTCCGTCTGCAATCACGATGCGCCTTTCGCTGTAGTCCGTTCCGAAGAAGTTCTTCATCATCGTGAAGGCCTTCTGTGACGAGATTATCTTCGACTCGGGATACTTCTCCATGAAGACTGCGATTCCCGAGGAGTGGTCGGGTTCCATGTGCTGGACGACGAGGTAATCCGGGCTCTTCCCGCCGTTCTCCCTCTCGATATTCTGAAGCCACTCCTGCACAAAATCCTTCTCCACCGTGTCCATCACGAGGCTCTCACCTTTCGAGAGAATGAGATAGGAATTATACGAAACTCCCCTCTCCAGAGGATACTGAGACTCGAAGAGAGTCGTATCGTGGTCGTCGACGCCTATGTATCTTATGTCTTCTGTAACTGTCATCTGTTTTCTTCCTTTTCTGTCAGTAAATATTACTGATAATCTCCCCCGTGCACAACATTTTCACTTCACAGCGGCCGTATTTGCTATACAATTTCACTCATGGAAAAGAGAGATTACACAAAAGCGGAACTCGATTACTCGCCACGTACCACAGAAGAGCTTACAGCGTCTCCGGACGACGTTCTGGAGAGGATGAGGAAAACCATCGAAGCCGAGGGCCCGGTAAGGGAGAGTCTCCTTGTAAAGAGAGTTCTCAACTCATACGACCTCTACCGTAACGGCAGCATACTCTCCCCCTTCCTCTCCGATATCCTGTCAAGAATCGGGACTCCCGTCACGGTGGACGGAGACGGCGAAAGGGTCTTCCACACGGGAGGGAACGAAGACTACTTCCGCCCCACCCCCGACGGGGAGACACGCTACTCCTACCAGATTCCGTATTCCGAAGCCGCGAACTGCCTCATATACATAACGGAGAACGGAGAGAAGAACTCGTACACGAAAACAGAGCTCTACAGGCTCTTCCTCTCCGAAATGGGGTACCTCAGAAGCGGATACCAGCTTGAAAGACTCTTCGAGGGCGCGCTTCCTGACCCCAGGATAAGGCGCAGCGGAAACGGCAGGATACTGAAGTAGTCGGAAAAATCATCAAAAATATTGATGGAAAACTCAAAAATCTGAAAAATTCAGCCATTTACCTCAATTTTTTTCTTTACAAATCACATTTTCCCAACAATACTGAAGAGACATAGGAGATTATCATGCTCATCAATTTGAAAAAAAAGCCGAAAATAGTCGAGAAGAACGTCGCACGCTGCAGAGAGAAGGGAATCACTCTGCCGACATTCGCTCAGATGAAGGATCCCTCCCTCATCCCGCAGGATATCAAGGACAAGCTCAAGGACGTAGGTCTCTGGGACGTAAACCCCCTCAACCTCTACAGAATCAACTGGCATAACGAACCCGTCGAAAAGGGCGGCCAGTACGGCGATGTCAACTTCATCGAAATCCCGAAGAAGATCACAGGCACAAAGGCAAGAATCTTCGCTCTCGCAGGCAAGTTCTTCCCCTGCGGCGTCCACAAGGTAGGCGCTACATATGCATGTCTCGCTCCGGCTCTCGTAACGGGTAACTTCGACGCTGTCGAACAGCAGGCTGTATGGCCGAGCACAGGCAACTACTGCCGCGGCGGTGCGTACAACTCCGCACTTCTCGGATGCAAGAGCATCGCAATCCTTCCCGAGGACATGTCCCAGGAGAGATTCAACTGGCTCAAGACAGTCGCAGGCGAAATCATCGCTACTCCCGGCTGTGAATCCAACGTCAAGGAAATCTTCGACAAGTGCCACGAACTCGATGCAGAGAGAGGCAAGCACATCGTCATCTTCAACCAGTTCGAACAGTTCGAGAACTATCTCTGGCACTATGAAGTAACAGGCTCCGCCATCCTCGAAGTCATCAAGAAGCTCGGAATCAAGGCCGAGAACGTACGCGGCTACGCTTCCTCCACGGGTTCGGGCGGAACACTCGCAGCAGGCGACCACCTCAAGAAGGTCTATCCGAACATCAAGATTGCAGCAGGCGAAGCTCTCCAGTGCCCGACACTCCTCAGAAACGGCTTCGGCGCTCACAGAATCGAAGGTATCGGAGACAAGCACGTACCATGGATTCACAACGTCAAGAACACAGACATGATCTGTGCTATCGACGACCAGGACTGCATGGACATCTACCGCCTCTTCAACGAGCCGGAAGGAAAGGAATACCTCAAGTCCATCGGTCTCAGCGACAAGGAACTTGACAACCTCGCACTCTTCGGAATCTCGGGTATCGGCAACATGCTTTCCGCAATCAAGATGGCCAAGTACTACGAGATGGACGAAGACGACGTCGTCTTCACAATCCTCACGGACAGCTCCGTCATGTACACGTCACGTCTCAAGGAACTCGAGGAACAGCAGGGCAAGTTCTCCCTCATGGAAGCCGCAAGAGTACACGCAGCAGCTCTCATGCATCAGACAAGAGAGAACGCTCTCGAGCTCACATATTACGAGAGACTCCGCGTCCACAACCTCAAGTACTACACATGGGTCGAGCAGCAGGGCAAGACATACGACGAGCTCAACAGACAGTGGTATGACAGAAACTACTGGACTGACATTCCGAAGCTCACAGCTAAGATCGACAAGCTCATCGAAGAGTTCAACGCTCAGGTCAGGGGCTGATTGAGAAAACAAGTACTATTAGCCGGGATTCCCTCCCGGCTATATTTTTCAGAGAGGATAAATTTATGAGATTCAAATACGTTTGTTCAGACTGCGGCAGGGAATACGTCACAGACAAGATCATGTACCTCTGCCCCGAGTGCTCGAAGGAAAACACGGATGAGTTCTTCCCCAAGGGAAACCTCATCGTCAAGCTCAGCGACGAAGTGCTGAAGAAGGCGAAGGCCAAGGAGCACGTGACGCCCTATGACTTCTATCCCTACGAGGCCGAAGACGACCTTTCCTACCCCGTCGGCATCACACCGCTCATGGCTCCGAAGAGACTGAGAGAAGAGCTCGGCATCCCCAACCTCTTCTTCAAGCTCGACACACTCCTCGTCTCCGGATCCTTCAAGGACAGGGCAAGCTACCTCGTTGCACTCCAGGCAAAGCACCACGGAGAGAAGAAGATAGCTCTCGCTTCCACGGGTAATGCGGGTGCCGCAATGAGCGCAGTGGGCGCTGCAATGGGAATCGAGATCGTTCTCTTCGTTCCCGCTTCCGCTCCCATCAACAAGCTCATGCAGTCCGTACTCTACGGTGCCAGGGTTATTCCCGTGAAGGGAAGCTACGACGATGCATTCAAGCTCAGCATCGAATACACAAAGCTCCACGGCGGAATCAACAGGAATACGGCATACAACCCGATGACGATAGAGGGAAAGAAGTCGATCTCCATCGAGCTCTTCGAGCAGATGGGAAGAAAGGCTCCCGATGCCGTCTACGTTCCCGTCGGTGACGGCTGCATCATCGCAGGTGTCGCAAAAGGCTTCAAGGACCTCCTCGACGCAGGTCTCATCGACAGGCTTCCGCGAATCATCTGCTGCCAGAGCACACAGTCAATGGCCATCAGCAACGCCATCAACAACGACGACTACAGAGCAATCAGTGCGACAACACGCGCAGACAGCATCTCCGTCGACCTTCCCGCCAACGGAAGAATGGCAGCAGCTTACGTCAGGGAATCAAAAGGCTGGGCCGTACAGGCAACAGACGAGGAGATTCTCGACAGCCAGCTCGTCCTCACACGTAAGAGCGGCGTTCTCGCAGAGCCCGCAGCGGCATGTGCATTCGCATGCTTCGAGAAGGACAGAGACCACTTCGTGAAGGAACTCGGAAAAGATGCGACAGTCGTCGTTCTCCTCACAGGAACGGGCTTCAAGGACATGAAGGCCTTCGACGGCAGAGCCACCCTTCCCCCCGCAATAGAGAACAGCGTGGAAGAAGTGAAGAAGCTCGACTGAGCAG